>NZ_JBHUZJ010000068.1:0-54487 GCF_042667685.1 Streptomyces sp. NPDC057302
TCCCCGGGGAGTAGCGGCCGACTCCCCTCGGGTCAGCTCTCGCCCGCGCGCACCAGGCCCGTCTCGTACGCGAGCACCACCAACTGCGCCCTGTCGCGCGCCCCGAGCTTCGTCATCGCCCGGCTGACGTGCGTCTTCGCGGTGAGCGGCGACATGAGCAGGCGCGCGCCGATCTCGTCGTTCGCCAGGCCGCGGCCCACGAGCGCGAGCACCTCGCGCTCCCGGTCCGTCAACGGGTCCAGGAGCCGCATCGCCTCGGCCTCGGGCGCCTTGAGCCGGGCGAACTCCTCGATCACCCGGCGGGTGACGCCGGGTGCGAGGAGGCTCTGCCCGGCGGCGACGGTGCGGATCGCGGAACGCAGGTCGTCCGGTTCGATGTCCTTGAGCAGGAAGCCCGCGGCTCCTGAGCGCAGCGCCTCGAAGACGTACTCGTCGGCCTCGAAGGTCGTCAGGACCAGGACGCGTACGGCGTCGAGCGTGCGGTCGGCGACGATGCGGCGGGTGGCTTCGAGGCCGTCGGCACGGGGCATGCGGATGTCCATCAGGACGACGTCGGGGCGGGTGGTGCGGGTCAGCTCCACGGCGGCGAGGCCGTCGGCCGCCTCGCCGACCACCGCCAGGTCGTCGGTGAGGTCGAGCAGGGCGCGGAAGCCCGCGCGGACGACGGTCTGATCGTCGGCGAGGAGCACCCGAATCCGCTCACTCATGCGGCTCTCTCCTTGATCCGGCCACGCACACCACTCCCTCTCCGCCCCGCCAACACAAGCCACTCCTCAACCGAACCACCCGCCCGCCCGCTCACCCAAGCCAGGCGCCCCGAGCCGGCCATGCAGACCGCTTCCTCCCCCACCCCTCCAAGCCAGGCACCCCCGAGCCGACCACCCGGACCACTCCCCTCCCTGCCCCCTCCAAGCCGGATGCCCCACGAAGCAGCCACCCCGCCGCTCCCTTCCCCTACCCGTCCGCCCACCTAAGCCCGGCATCCCCGACAGGGCCATCCCACGCGCTCCCGCCCTCCCCCGGCCACCCTTTCCAGGCCAGGCATCCCACGAACCGGCCACCCCAGGCGCTTCCTTCCTCTTCCCGCCGGCCACCCGAGGTGCTCCCTTCCCGTTCCCGACCGCCCACCCGAGCCAGGCACCCCCGAACCCGCCATCCCAGGCACTCCCCTCCCCTTGGCCGACCGCCCACCCCAAGCCAGACCCCCCGAACCGCCCGCTCAAGCCACTCCCTCCCCCACGGGAATCACCGCACGCACCCGCCACCCACCCCCTGGCTGCGGGCCCGCGTCGAGGCAGCCGTTCATCGCGCTGGCCCGCTCGCGCATGCCGGTCAGGCCGTACCCGTCCTCCGCGGCCGTGGCGGCAGCCTGGCCGTCGTCGGTGATCTCCACCGTCAGCCGGTCGCCCGATACGGCCACCGATACCGCCACGTGCCGGGCGCCCGCATGCTTGAGTACGTTCGTCAGCGCCTCCTGGACGATGCGGTACGCCGCCAACTCCACCACCTGCGGCAGCTCCCGGCCGCCGGTGGCGGTGTGCAGGGATACCCGCAGGCCGGTGCCGCGCACCCCCTCCGCCAGTTCGCCGAGCTGCGCGAGGCGGGGCGCCGGGGCCACGGGAATCTCGCGCCGCCCCTCGCGCAGCACGCCCACCGTCGCCCGCAGCTCGCGCACCGCCTCCTTGCCCGACGTCCGCACCTGCCGCATCGCGGTGCGCGCCACCTCCGGCCTGCTGTCGAGCGCGTCCAGGGCGAGGCCCGCCTGCACGGTCATCGCCGACACCGTGTGGGCCACCACGTCGTGCAGTTCCCGGGCGATGCGGGCCCTCTCCTGGTCGACCTTGCGCCGCGCCTCCCGCTCCCTGTCCGCCTCGGTTCGCTCGGCCCGGTCGGCGTACTCCTTCATCAACTCCCGTCTTCCCCGCACCACTTCGCCCAGCAGCAAGGGCACCAGGGGCCAGAGCATCTCCAGGAGAGGAGCGCCCTGGGGCTGTGCCACGTCCTTGCCCGCGATGACCGACACCACCCCCGAGACAAGGGCGGCGACCACGGCGGCCCGCAGCGTACGGCGCCGGTCGCCCTGCGCGGCCAGGGCGTACAGCGCGACCATCACCGGCAGGTTGAGCAGCTCCCCGATGTGCCCGTAGAGCGCCCAGCCCGCGCAGGCCGCCCCGGTGACGACGGTGACGCCGACCGGCCACCGGCCGCGCACCAGGAGGGCGGCGACGGACATGGCGTACAACAGCCAGGTCAACCGGTCGGCCTGCCGGTGGCCGGAGTCGTTGACCGCCGCGTCCATGCCGGTGAGGAGCGCGACGACCGCGGCCACGGCCAGATCCGTGAGCTGCGGGGAAGGCGGCGGCAAGGCCAACTTGAGGCGCCGCTGCCAGGGGCGGGGGGCGGGGGTCGTCACGGACCTCACGATAGGAGCGGTGCGCGGAGCGTGCGTACGACTGCGGGAGTATCCCCGAGGCGCCTCCGCCCCCCGCGCGCGGCAAGAGCAGCATGACCACGGCCTGCACACGGTCACGCAGGACGAGTTCGGACAGGCGCCGGCAGAGGTTGACGCGCACCGGTGCGTCGAGGTCCACGCGGCCTGCCTCCGCCTGCCGCATCACGGCGAGGGCGGTGACCGGCTTGGACACACCGAACCCCACAGGAAGGGGGTGTCGGGCGTGACCGACCGGCCCCCGCCGTCCTCACCTTGGGTCTGGCGCTACAACTCGGCTCCGACGCCGACACCGACGCCACCGACTCGCGGGCCGCCCTCGGCCTCCTCACCGCCCGCGTCCGGGCCGTCTTCCCCGGCCGCTGCCGCCAGTACGGCTGAGTCCCGGCGGGGTCAGTCGGTGAGTGTGACGCAGGGGAGGCCCACGCTGTCGCCGCCGCGGAAGCCCTCCGCGCAGAGGCGGGTGCCCGCGGGGAAGTGCCGCTGGGGGTAGGCCTGGTCGCGGTAGGTGCGGAACGCGTCGACGTCCTCCACCTTGGTGGTGGCGCTCCAGCCATTGGTGGTCCATACGCGCGCGCTGATCCGGTGCGGCTGGTTGGTGTTGATGACCGACACCTCGACCCTGCCGAGGTAGGTGCCGCTGTCGTAGGTCTCGATGCAGACCGCGTTGTTGCACCATTTGCCGTCGGCCGCCGCCGCCGGTCCGGTGACGATGACACAGCCCAGCGCAGCGGCCACGGCGCCGATCCCCGCGGCGATCTTCCTGGTGATGTCGTGCATGATGAGTGCCCCTCAAGCCTTCGTCATGGCCCGGTCTGACATGCCGGGCCCCGGCGGACCAACGCGAGGGCAAGATCGTCCGTTACGCGGCTTCCCCCGATCGCCGATGCGTCAGCAGGGCCTGCGCCACTCGTCCAGGTTCAGCTTCTTGCTCATCGACGACAGGCCGAGACGGCGCGCCTGGGCGCAGAACTTCTCGTTGGGCACGGCGTATTCGACGTGCAGCACCGCCTTGCCCGCCTTGATGAAGGGGGTCAGCGACGCGCACTCGTCGTACTGGGCGCACTCCTCGTTGACCGCGAAGTCGAAGTCCCGCACGAGCCGAGGGATCTGCGGGAGGTCGTTCTTCAGGGCGACGGACATGCCGCGCTCGTGCGCGAGGCGGGCGACCATGCGGTTGAAGGCCAGTTGGTGGCGTGCGGTCAGGGGGAATCCGGTGCGGTTGAGATAGCTGTCGAGGAGGTCCGGCTCGACCGCGTCGAACCCCTTGTCCCGGCACATCTCGAACCGCTCCGCGAGCAGCGGGCGCAGCACGTCCAGGCGCCGGATGTCGAGCCAGCGCTCCCCCTTCCAGCCGTTGGCGCGTCCCAGGACCGAGGCGGGGTAGTCGTCGCTGTCCGGGCGGAAGGACTCCCAGGCACCGGCGTTGATGTAGCAGATGACGCGGCGCCCGTCGCGGTGCAGGCGGGCCACGTCGGACGCGCGGTTCTCGAACCCGTCGATGTCGTAGACGGGTACGTCCACGCGCGGGTCGACGCGGCCGTCGAGCTGCCACTGCCAGGTGGTGCCGGGCCGGGGCCGCCAGCGCTCCGGGGCGCTGCCCTCCCGCTGTGCCGACGAGCATCCGGCGAGCAGCAGGACGGTGGCGACGAGCAGCGGACCCAGCCGCGCGTGCTTCACGACGCGCCTCCGGACGTGAGCAGGGGCGGCGGCTGCGTCCAGGGGTTGGGCCCCGCGCCGGACACCGCGCAGTGCACTCCCGCGCCCCGCTGCACGGCGGTGCGCCCCGCGAGGAGCGCCAGCGCCGGAGGCACCCCGTAGACGAGGTGGCAGAAGTGCTCGGGGGAATGCCTGGCCGTCCAGCGCGGGGCGTCGAACGAGCGCATGTACGTCGTCCAGTGCCCCTCGAACGTGACGAGCAGGTCGGCGGCGCGGGCGTACCCGGGCGCGGGATGCACGCCCGGGTTGAGGACCACCGTCGCGGCGCCCCTCTCCCGCGCCGCGCGGACCAGACGTCGGCACGCCCGCAGCTCGCGGCGGCCGGACGCGACGCGGTCGAAGAAGCAGCCGTCCACGCCGTACCACTCGCGGTGCCGGTCCAGGTCGTCGGTGACGGCGTCGACCGGCCGCTCCCCGTACGCCGTGTCGACGTACCCGAGCACCCGCACTCCCGCCTCGCGCAGGGTCCGCGACGCGTCGGTGAAGGCCGGGTCGGGGGCCGTCCCCGGGCCGTCGGCGGCGTTCAGGACGATGCCGTACAGCTGGGGCGCGGCCGCCACGAGCGCCTGCCAGGCCGCCGGGTCGGCGGCCGGGTGGACGTACAACAGCACCAGCAGGGTCATCGCGGATCCCCGCCCGCGGACGCGAGGCGCGACGAGCCGTCGTCCGCGCCCGCCGGGCCTCCTGGTCCCTTCCGTGGCGCGCCGTCGGCGGCCCACAGCGCGGTCACGGAGTCCCGCAGGGAGTGCGTCGGCGTCCAGCCCAGCTCCCGTTCCGCTGCGCCGATGTCGGCGCACTGCCAGGGCACGGCCACCGACCGGCCCACTTTGCCCAGCGACTCCTCCACATGCCCGGTGAAGCCCGCGGCGCCGACCAGGCCCTGCACCAGGTCGCGCACCGGCACGGCACTGCCGCTGCCGATGTTGAGCAGCCGCGGCAGCCGCCCCGGCAGGCCGAGCGCGAGCACGACGGCGTGCGCCACATCGCGTACGTCGACGAAGTCCCGGTAGGCGGACAGGTCGCCGACCTGGACGCTGCCGTGCGGGGTCACGCTCATCGCGCGACCGAGCTCGGCGGTGAGCCGGCCGGGCAGGCCGGTCCGGGGGGCCCTGGGGCCCACCGGGTTGGTGACCCGCAGCACGAGCGCGTCGAGTCCGGCGCCGAGCACGGTGAGGGTGCCTGCCAGCTTCGTGGCGCCGTACGGGGCGACCGGCCGCGCCGGGGCTTCCTCCGCCGTCCGTTCGCCGATGCCGGTCGGCCCGTACTCGGCCGCCGAGCCCAGGTGCACCAGGCGCGCGCCGGGCGCCGCCGCGTGCAGGGCCTCGCACAGGGCCGCGGGGCCACGGGAGTTGGCCTCGGCGAGGGTCAGCGCGGTGCCGCCGACCGCGCCCACGCAGTTGACCACGGCGTCGGGCTCGGCCCGGGTCAGCTGTTCGGCCAGCGCGGCGGGTGTCATGGCGGCGAGGTCGACCCTGAGGTCGTCCGCGGGGGCCCGGCCGCCGCGGAGCAGCCGCACGCCCGGCAGGGCGTGCAGCCGCTCGGCGATGTGCCCGCCCAGGTATCCGGTGGAGCCGAGGACGAGAATGCGCACGGTCCCCTCACGCTCCCTTGAGAAGAAGGCCGCGGTGCGTGGTGAACTCCGCGTTGGCGCGGTCGTAGTCGTCCGGGCGTCCGATGTCGAGCCAGTAGCCGTCGAACGCGTAGGCGTGCGGCGGGGTTTCGGTCTTCAGGAGGTCGAGGACCAGCTCGTCGAAGCCGAGCGGCAGGCCCGGCGTGTAGGAGGCGAGCGTGTCGCGCGAGAGTCCGTACACCCCCATGGAGACGCGGTAGTCCACGCTCGGCTTCTCCGTGAAGGCGACGACTCGCTCGGCTTCGGTGGTGAGCACGCCGAAGTCGATGCGCACCTCACGTGCGTACGTCGCGATGGTCAGCGGCGCACCGGAGGTGCTGTGGCTCTTCAGGACGTCCGCGTAGTCGAGGTCGGTGAGGATGTCGCCGTTCATCACGAGGAAGTGCTCGGGCAGCCGGTCCATCATCGTCAGGAGCGGACCCATGGTGCCGAGCGGGCTGTCCTCCGTGGAGTAGCCGACGCGCAGGCCCCAGCGGGCGCCGTTGCCGACATAGGCGCGGATGATGTGGCCGAGGTGGCCGATCGCGATGGTGCAGCTGGTGAAGCCGGCGCTCGCGAGCTGGCGGAGCACGATCTCCAGGATCGCGTGCTGGTCGCCGATGGGGACCAGCGGCTTGGGCAGCGCGGTGGTGTACGGCCGGAGCCTGACGCCCTTGCCTCCGGCAAGAATGACTGCGTGCATGGTTCTCTCCCCTGTGAGTGACCCGAAGTGGTCAAGTGGCCCATTGCGCAGAGTGATTGATGGTTCGTCAGGAACGGATCAGATGTTGTAGATATCCGTCTTGTAGCGCGCCAGGTTGGCCGGGTCGCGGAAGAAGTCGACGGTGCGGGCCAGGCCCTGCTCCAGGTCGTGGTCCGGCGCCCAGCCGGTCGCCGCCCGCAGTCGGCCGGCGTCGGCGACCAGGCGCATCACCTCGGAGGCGGCGGGGCGGATGCGCTGTGCGTCCTCGCGCACGTCGAGGTCGGCTTCCATCACCTTGCCGATGAGCCGCACCAGGTCGCCGACGGAGATCTCGCCGCCGGTGCCCGCGTTGAAGGTGCGGCCCACGACGGCCTCCGCGGGAGCCTTGCCGACGGCGATGAAGGCCTGTGCGGTGTCCGCGACGAAGGTGAAGTCACGGGTAGGACGCAGGTCGCCCAGGGTGATCTCCCGTGAGCCTGAGGCAACTTGGCCGATGACGGTCGGGATGACGGCCCGCATCGACTGGCGGGGGCCGAACGTGTTGAAGGGCCGCAGGGTGACCACGGGCGTCTCGAAGCTCGCGTGGTAGCTGTCGGCGAGCCGGTCGCCGCCCGCCTTCGAAGCGGCGTACGGGGACTGGGTGTTGATGGGATGTTCCTCGGTGATCGGCACGGTCTGCGCGGTGCCGTACGTCTCGCTGGTGGAGGTGTGCACCAGGCGCGGGATCTCCAGGTGGCGCACGGCCTCCAGGACGTTGAGCGTGCCGGTGACGTTCGTGTCCACGTAGCTGTGCGGGGCCTGGTAGGAGTACGGGATCGCGATGAGGGCGGCCAGGTGGTAGACGGTCTCGGCGCCGGTGACCAGGCCGCGGACCGAGCCCGGGTCGCGGACGTCGCCCAGGACTATCTCGACCTCGGCGAGCACCTCGGGCGCCAGGGTCTCCAGCCAGCCGAAGGAGGAGAAGGAGTTGTACTGCGCCATCGCGCGGACCCGGTGGCCCGACGCGACGAGCGCCTCGGTGAGGTGCGAGCCGATGAAGCCTTCGGCTCCGGTGACGGCGACGAGTGGTGCGGGTGCCATGAGTGCTCCTGAAGTGGGGACGGTGACGGAGGTGGTGCCGCGGGCGGGGGCCGGGCCCGGTGGAGGTGGTGAAGGACCGCGCGGGTCGGCTCAGGCGTGCGCCGTCGGCCGGCCCAGGTGGTGGACGGCGACGGCGAGGAGCGCCGAGGCCGCGGCGGTACAGCCGATGAGTTGCGCGGTGGGCGCCGAGACGGCTCCGGTGAGCGGAAGCGCCGTGGCGGTGGCGGCGGCCAGCAGACAGGGCGCGGCGGACGGCCAGGCCGCGCCGAACGCCTGGAGGAGCAGGGCGATCCACAGCACGGCGCCGAGCAGCATGAGCCGGGCCGCGCTCGCGCCGACGAGTAGGGCGCCCAGGGCGAGCGGCAGCAGATAGGCCGCGCCGCACACGGCGAGCGCCCGAGCGGCGCGCAGCCTGAAGCCCCGTGGGGTGGTCGACGCGTGCAGGGCGGCGACGGCGAGACCGCGGTAGCGGTAGAGGAGCCACTCGGCGGGTCCCATGCTGAGCGTCAACACGATGACGGCGTAAGGCTCTTGCTGCCCCGCGACCGCGGTCAGCATCCCGGCCGCGAGACCGAACAGGCCGTACGGAAGCGAGCGCACCAGGCGTGGCGTTGGCCCCGGCACCGGAGCCGCCCGCAGGGCCGAGCGCAGTGCGTACGCCGCGGCGGCCCCCGCGAGCAGGACGGTGAGCAGCGGAAGTCCGGTGCGTAGGAGGGCTGGTGGCTGCCACCACGGCTGGGCCGCCGCGGCCGACACGACCGGCAGGAGCGCCGCCGCGAGGAGCTTCTCGTGGCCGAGCACGAGCAGCAGCCCGGCCGCGGCGAGATAGCAGGACTGCCCGACGGCGAACAGCGCGGCGGCACCGGGGCCCGCGACCAGCAGTCCGGTGACCGACGCGGCCACGGCGCCCAGCGGCGCGCCGGCCAGCAGGGTGCGCCCGGCCTCGTGCCGCCCGGCCGCGAGCCTGCTGTACGCCCGGTGGCTCAGCGCCTGGGACCACGCCCAGGACACCAGAGCGGCGGCGATCAGCCCGTGCAGCCCGGAGGCCGAACCCCACGCGCCCTGCGCCAGTACATAGGCCGTACCGGGGAGCGCGAAGAGCAGCCCGCGCAGGGCGCATCGGAGGTGGTCGGGCCGCCAGGGGTCGGGCGGCACAGGCGGCTTCGGATGGCTGCGCGGCACCCGCCGGAAGACGGCGTCGGCCAGCGAGAACAGATCGGGGTGCCCATAGGTCTCCTGGATCCGGTCGCCGGTCAGGCCCTGCGACTCCAGGAGGGCGGCGACTTCGTAGGGGTGCACGGCGGCGCCCGCGTCGTCGGCGAGCTCGGCGGCGAGGCGGTCGACGGGATCGTCGGCGCGGGCGGGGCGCAGGGCGACGCCGGGGCGTGTGCGGGGCGGACGCGCCAGGCGCAGGGCGAGAGTGTCGTCCGCGGCGCTGTGATGCTCGGCAGCGCTGTGGTGCTCGGCAGCGCTGTGGTGCTCCGGCCTGCGGAGGTCGCCGCCGCGCGGTCTGAGAGGGAGCGGTCCGCTCATCCCGCCACCCCGCCCGAGACGTAGCGGCTCGGCAACTCATCCTGAGGTGTTACCTGTTGAGCGACCGTGGCCAACTCCTCGTAGATCGCGCGGAAGGCGTCCACCGTCTGCCGCAGCGTGAACTGTTCGATCACGCGAAGGCGGGCCGCCTCGCCCATCGCGGCACGCCGCCCGGGATCGCGGAGCAGTTCGACGACCGCGCGCGCCATGGCCTCCGGTGCGCGCGGCGGCACCACGAGGCCGGTGGGGCCCACGGCCTCCCGCACGCCGCCGACATCGGTGGAGACCGTGGCACGTCCGCAGGACATCGCCTCGATCAGGGTGAAGGGGAAGCCCTCGCTGATGCTGGACAGCATCACCACGTTGCCCGCCGAGTAGGCGTCCTTGATGTGCTCGACGCGGCCCTCGAAGACCACCGCGTCGCCGTGCCCGAGCTCGGCGGCCAGCGCCTCGCAGCGCTCGCGGTAGGCCTCGCCGCCACGCGGGGTGCCGCCGAAGAGGCGCAGCCTGGCGTCCGGTATCTCCTGCCTGACCAGGGCGAAGCAACGGATCAGGGTTTCCAGGTCCTTGATCGGGTCGACCCGGCCCGCCCAGCTGAGGGTGGGGGTTCGCGGCTCGGGTCCCGCGGGCGGGAAGGCCTCGGGGTCCACGCCGTTGTAGACGGTGCGGATGAGATCCGGATCCGCGCCGCCGCGCTCCTCCCAGAGGCGGTTGTAGCGGTTGCCCGGGGTGATCAGGGCGGCCTGGCGGTACGTCTCCTCGGCGAGCAGCCGGAAGAATCCGAGCAGCAGGGCCTTCACGGGCCAGTTGTACGGGCCCGTGCGATAGCCCAGGTAGCGCTCACGCAGGTACACGCCATGCTCGGTCAACAGCAGCGGAACGCCGTGGAGTTGGCGGCCCACCAGGCCGGGCAGGGCCGCGATGCCGCCGCTGACCGCGTGCGCGACGCCGTGCTCGGGCGGCCTGGCGGCGAGCGGCCGCAGCGCGTGTTCGAGCAGGCTGGTGGCGGTGACCGCGTCGTGCAGCGTCGGCCGCGCCTCGGCGCTCGCCCGCCCGGGGACGTTCCAGACGGAGGTCAGGACGTGCACCGCGCGGTCGGTGCGCAGCGCGGGGACCAGGGCGCCGTCACGGGCGTGCCGGGCGAGCTCGTGGAGCGCCGGGGCGAAGCCGTCCTCGGCGGCCGGGTCGAGCAGTGCGGTGAGGAACTGCTCGTAGGAGGACAGGAGTTGGCGTCGGCGTCGGCCGCGCGGGGCGTGCCCCGCGGGGGTCGGCCCCCACATGGGCAGGCAGACGGGCTCGTCGACGTGCGGCGGGAGCTCCCAGGCGAGGCTCTCGCTGCCGGTACCGGTGACGGCGAGGACACCGAAGTCGACGTCGGGCATACCGCGGACGAGTTGGTCGCACCAGACGCTGACGCCACCGTGGCTGTGCGGATAGGTGCCTTCGGTCAGCAGGGTGACGCGGGTCCTTGCGGGGCGGGGCGACGGCAGGGAGAAGGGTGCCGCTATCGGCACCGGCGAGGGCGAGTCGGGCATGGTGGGGCTCCGCGGGTGAGATACGAACGCGAGGGAGCCGACGGCGGCGCCCGCCCCGGTGGGCCGGGGTGCGGCGAGTTCCGTGAACGGCGGGGTGCGGGACGTACGGGCGCGGGGGGACGGTGGGGAGGAATGCGGCGGCGGGTCAGCAGGGCCGCGGCGGCGGGAGCACGCCGCGTGAGGTGTGGGCCCGGTGGCCGGCCGGGAGGGGCCGGCCCGCCACCGGGTGCGACCGGAGGGTCAGCGCTTGGCGGGCAGCGCTCGTGGCGTGTGGCCGTCGGTGCCGGGCTTCACGTATGTGGCGGCGCCTGCGGGGACGGGCAGGTTCTTGGCCGCCTTCGGGACGTCCGGCCGCTCGGCCGCCACCTTGCCGGCCGTGAGGGCGGAGGGCAGGTTGAGCGTGACCCGGCTCTGGAGCAGCGCCGGGGACACCCAGCCGGAGGTTCTCCCCGCGTACGCGGACCCGAACGGGCGTGTCCCCAAGAGGAGTTGCTGAGCCGTTCCGCTCGGCATGGTGGCTCGGGCGGTCACGCCGGACGGGGCCTGGACCGTCACCTTGTTGCCGATCCGGTAGGCGGTGACCTTGCCCGCCTTGACGGCCGTGTCCCAGGCCGCGCGGGAGCGCAGCTCGCCGCCGATGTCGGCCATCCGCAGGTTGACCACGGGGGCGTTGTCCGCGAACAGCGCGCCGTACGCGTCGAGGACGGAGCCGAGCACGGGGTACGCGATGCGGTCCTCGGCGAGGTTCGACTGGTGGATGAAGTGCGGTCGCGGGTCGTTCGCCAGGACGTGCCCCATCGCTATCGTCGACTCCACCGGCACGATGTGGTCCTGGTAGCCGGTGGTGGGGTCGAGGGGACTCTCCAGGCAGGTGGCGACGGAGGAGTTCTCGCAGACACCGCTGCCGCCGTCCGCCTTGCGGGTGTAGATCCAGTTGTACTCGTCGACCTGCTCGCTCGCCCGGCCCGCGTTGTAGAAGACGTTCATCGGGAAGCGCGGCACGGTCAGCGCGGAGCCCACCGGCCGCTGCCCCCGGTCACGGGAGTTGTCCGAGCCGAGCCAGGTGACGCCGTTGTCCCGCAGGGCCGTGCTCAGGTTCGGGTTGTCGGCGGGCTGCTGCGGGAGCACCTTGAGCCCCGAGTGCTCGCCGGTGACCAACTCGGCGTTTTCCAGGGGCAGTCCGGCGCGCTGGCCCCAGTTTCGGTTGTCGGAGATCTGCTGGGAGATGTCGGCACGGGAGGTGTAGCGGGTGCTGCCGTCCGGGTTCTTGGCGCACGTCCACGGCACGCTGCTGACGTCCTGGACGCAGCCGAGGAAGGGGTGGTTGTACGTGTGGTTGATCCAGCGGTGCTGGCCTCGGTCGGCGATGAGCCGGTCCGCGAGGGGGTCGGCGCCGCCGTTCTCCTCGCGGAAGAGCTCGCTGCCGCCGCCGTTGTAGGCCATGTCGAGCGGGAACTTACGGCCCTTGGACCACTGGGCCGCGTAGGCCGCGTCGTCCGGCGTCATCCGGATCGGGTCGGGCGTGCCCTGCCCCGGCGGGCAGTCCACGTCGCCCGGCGTGCAGTTGAGCTCGCTGTCCCAGCGGTCGTCGGCGCCGAAGACGTCGTCGATGTGCACGGCGAAGTAGTTGCGTGAGGAGCCGAGCTGGACGCCCTGGGTCATCCAGTCGACGATGCCGCGGGCGAGGAGCCGGAACTGCTGCTGGTGCTGGTTGTAGACGAAGGTCACCACCAGCTCGCGCCGTCCGTCGTGGCGGTACTCGCCCACGAGTGAGCCACGGCCGGCCGCACCGGGTGCGCCGGGTGCGCCGGGGATCGGCGCGTCCACATAGCTCGTGAAGTCGGCGCCCGGCGCGGGCTTCGCCAGGAAGCCGTAACTCTCGTTGGTGGAGGGCGCGTTGTCCTCGAAGGGGACTTGTCCCGCGAGGTACCCGAAGGGTCCGCTCTTGCCCGACGCGGTCACCTCGGCCCGCACCCCGTCGAGTGATCCGCTGAACTCCGGTGTCTGCAGGCCCGCTTCGGGCCTGGCGTAGGTGTAGGCGTCCACCTGAGGGATGGCGTAGGTCTGCTCGTAGGAGGCCAGGGCGGCCATTTCGGCGGAACCGGCGCCGAACGGATTGTCGTTGGGCAGCACGACGGCCTGGAACTTGGCGCGCGCCCTGCCGTCCACGGTGTCCGCGAGGAACGCGGCGTTGATCACCGGGCGTCCGCTCTGGCGCAGGTCGACGGTCGTGTACGGCGTTCCCTGGCCGTCGAGTTCGGCGGTGAGCGCGGCGGTGGCCGGGCCCCCGTCGGTCACCACCAGGACGCGTAGGTCGATGCGTGGCAGCTCGGCCGCCGAGGCCGGAGCAGCGGGCATCGAGAGCGCGAGAAGCAGAGCGCCGGCCCCGAGAGCCGCCGCTCGCGCGGTGTGATTCATGCGGTGTGTGGTTCCCCTCCACGGTCGGGCCGAAGGGGTGTCTCCACCCCCCGGCCCACCCCCCAACCGACACGCTCACACGTCGCCGTGTGTGTCCGTGTCGCTCTGACGCGTCACATAGTGCGTGTCACCTGGGGGGTCTGTGCGGATTCTGTGAAACCTGGCGGAAAAATGCTGGCGAAGCCTTAGCGGTGCGAAATGAGGGACATGGGACGAGGGATGTGCCCTGCGCACTGGGCACTCCGGGGCGTCGTGGCCGCTCAGAGGGGTCGTCGACTCCCGGGTCACCGGTGAGTGCTCGATACACGCGCCACTCTTCGGCTCGTGTATCGAACACCGGAATCACGGCCGCGCCGAACCGCCGCGAATCAGCCAAGCGCAGGAGACGCGCGCTGCGGCACCTCCCCCTGGAAAGCGCGTTCTGACCTGCATGGCAAGCGCGTTCCATGAACATCGGGGGGCGCATTTCAGGGCGCGATGGGGGGGGCGTGCAGGGGGGCGCTCTTGCTTTTCCGCCCCCCTCTGTCGGCGCGGGCCGCCGTATCGGCTCAAGCATCCGGGCAAAGATCGGGGCGAGAGACCAATCCATCGCGCGCCCAGCGACGAATCACCTGTGTCCGAACGGGGTTGTGAGGGATCCCGGACGCACAGAGGTGGCGACGGGTAGGTGTGATCCCGGCGGAACGTCGAGGCGTGAGCCTCCTCCGCCCGGACGCCGCCGTCGCCACCTCGGCGAAGCCATGGCTGTGACCATCGCACGATTCACTCGTTTGAACGTGGTCAGGACGCAACGTCGTCAGCCTTTGGAAGGCTTCTTGATCGATGAGCACATCGCAGCGACGGTCGGCCACGAAACCCGGGCAGGTGGCCCTTGACCAGGCCGAAGCCGTCATCGTCGACCAGTACACCCGGCTCGTACGCCTCGCCTATCTCACCCTCCCCCACACGCTCGGCAGGCATCGGCGGGTCCTCGTCGCCCACGCGCTGGTACAGCGCGCACTGCCCGGATTCCGCGTCGGGCGGATCGCGTCCCGCGCGCCCGAACCCCGCGTCCCCGAACAGCGCAGGGGCATATCCGACCCCGCGGTGGCGATCGTGCGGGCGCGCGTCCTGCGCTCGGCGCTGGCCCACGACCGCCGCCCGCGCGGCTGGCCGGGCTTCCTCCCGCCTCCCCGCACCCTGCGCCCCACGCTCCCGGTGGTCTGGGGGCTGCGGCTGTTCCCCCGCGCGGGCAGCGGCGAGGAGGTCGCGCTGGGACAGATCCTCTCCGAGGTCCCCGCCCCCGCCCGAGCGGCTTTCGTGCTGCTCCAGTTGGAGGGGCTGCCGCGCTCCGAGGTCGTCGAGCTGCTCGGCGCCGCCGGTGTGCCTCGTCCCAAGCAAGTGCTGCGCGCCGCCTGCAACGTGCAGGAGAGCGCGGGCAAGGCGACCGAAACGCTCCTGCGGTCACGGGAGTTCGACGCCTGCTCCGTACAGACCCGCCCGACCGATCTGCTGCGCCGCAGGCGTCGTCACCAGCTCGCGTGGCTCACCGCGGGGATCGTCGCCCTCTGCTGTGCGGTGCTGCTGACCGGCGTCGGGGACACCACGGCGGGCAACACCTCCCGCACCGCGGGAACCCGCCCCACGATCAGCCCCGCCGAGTTGCTCCGCACCTCCCGCGACACCTGGGCCGACACCTCGCGGGTGGACTTCACGGCGTGGCCCGCCCGCGGTGCGCGCACCGACGACGACGCGCTGCTCACCCGCGCGCTCAGCGCCTGGACCGATCCGCGGCCCGGCACCCGGGTCGGCGTGGCCAAGGCCACCACTTCCGAACCACCGCCCAGGAACACCCAGTTGCTGTACGCGGGCGTCGTCGGCCAGGAGGCGGTCGTGCTGTTCCACGACGGCCGGCGCGTGGTCCGCTACGGCGAACCGCTCGACCCGTCGGGCGACCCGTCCCTGGACATCTCCCGTTCCGACGAGGCGGACGTGACCACGGCGGCCGCGCTCGTCGTCAGCCGCAAGGCGGGCAAGGCCCGCTATCTGACCGCCCCCTGGATCGCCGAGGCGCAGACGCGCGACCTGCTGGCCCCCAACTCCCCCGGCCGCCCGCTCGACGTGTCGGACGAGGGCGTCACCGACGCGGTCAGCGAGCCGCCCGGCAAGGGGGCGTGCGACAGTCTGCCGGTGCTGCAGCTGCGCTCCTCCAGCAAGATCGTGGAGAAGCACGCCTTCCTCGTGGCCGACCTGGGCGCCCTGACTCCCGTGCACCTGAGCTACACCCCCCTGCCCGGCACCGGAGCCCCGCCCCGCCAGCCCCGCGAGGCCACCAGCAGTACGGCACTGCAGAGCTGGGCCCACACCGCGTGCCAGCTCCCCGGGCTGCGGCAGAGCGGCGTGCGGGCCGTCAACCAGTGGGACTACGCCGAGCAGGACCTGCCCGAGCAAGGCGGCAGCGCGGTCTGGTCCTGCACCCGTGCCTCCACCTGGCGCGGCCCCGGCGACGTACTCGTGCAGTTCCGTACGTCCGCGGCGTCCGCCACCGCACCGGCGAAGGTGGTCGGACAGGCACGCTCGACCGCTGCCTGCAGCCGCTTCGGCCAGCACGTCGTGGCCAGCGCCCCCTGGACGGCGGGCTCCGGGCGCCACTACCTCCTCGCGGCGGGCAGCCGCGAGGTGGAAGGGATCGATGTGACCGGCGACGTCAAGACGACCGAGCGAGGGCGCACACTTGCCGTCAAGGCTCCCCGGAGCCCCGACGTGAAGGTGCGGGCACGCCTGAGGGACGGTGAGCGTCTGGACGAGGTGGGCTCGCGCCCCGTGCGCTAGACCCATCCGACCACCGGGGCGGCTCCGAATAGGTCACGTCGGCCACGTCCACCACGTCGGCCGGTCACCGACATGCCGAGGAGTCCCCCGTGCCCTTCCACGATGACCACCGCCCGGCGCTCGTGCTGAGCGGCCAGGTCGAGAAGCCGGCGGCCGCCGTGCTCCTGCTGCACGGCGGCCGGGAGCACGGGACCGCCGCGCCCCCGCCGTGGAATCTGCCGGGCGCGCGGCTGCGGCTCTTCGAGGGGGCGATCCGGCGGTCCACGCGGGAAGGCTCGGTGCTGCTCGGGCGGGTGCGCTACCGCTGCCGCGGCTGGAACGGAGAGCGCCAGGACGCGGCGCAGGACGCCCGCCGGGCCCTGCGCGAGCTGGAACTGCTCGCCGGTGACGTGCCGACCGTCCTGGTCGGGCACTCGATGGGGGCCCGCGCCGCGCTGCGGGCCGCCGGGGACCCGCTGGTGCGCGCGGTCGTCGGCCTCGCGCCCTGGTGCCCCGCCGGGGAGCCGGTGGCGCACCTGCGCGGCCGGCGCGTGGTGCTCCTGCACGGCGACCAGGACCGTACGACCGATCCGAGATCCTCCCTGGACTTCGCGGCGCGGGCCAATGCCGCGGGCGCCGAGGCGGCCACCGTCCTGATGTACGGCAGCTCCCACGCCATGCTCCGACGGGCCGGCGCGTGGCACGACCTGACCGGCAGGACGGTGGCCGGGCTGCTGGGCCTTGGCGGGCTCCCTCCGCTGATCGCCGACCAGTTCTCCCCGTGACCAAGCCGCGGCACGTCCCGCTCCGAATCATCTTCAGAGCACGTCCGGCAGGCCCGGACGAGGAGATGGGACGGCATGAGAGAACAGCGACGGCGTACCGCGGTGGTGGGATCCGGGGTGGCGGGGCTCACCGCCGCCCACATCCTGCGATCCGCACATGATGTGACCCTCTACGAGGCGGACGACCGGCTCGGGGGTCATGCGCACACCCACGACGTCACGGGACGCGACGGCCGGACACGCAGCGTGGACTCCGGCTTCATCGTGCACAACGACCGCACCTATCCGAACCTGCTCCGCCTGTTCCGGGAACTGGGCGTCACCTCGCGGCCCACGGAGATGAGCATGTCCGTGCGGTGCGAGGGCTGCGGCCTCGAATACGCGGGCGCGCGGGGCCCGCGCGGCCTGTTCGCCCAGCCGCGCAACGCGCTGCGCGGCCCCTACCTGCGGATGCTCGCCGAGATACCGCGCTTCCACCGCAGGGCGTCGGAGTCCCTCACACGGACCGCCGATGGCGTGGCGGAGGCGGACGCGGACAGCACGTTCGGTGCGTTCCTCACCCGGCACCGCTTCTCCCACTACTTCGTCCGGCATTTCGCGGTGCCGCTCGTCTCGGCGGTGTGGTCCTGCCCGCCCGGTACGGCCCTGCGCTATCCGGCCCGCTATCTGTTCCGGTTCCTGGACCACCACGGGATGCTCACGGTGAGCGGATCTCCGGCCTGGCGCACCGTGGCGGGCGGATCACGGGAGTACGTGGAGCGGATCGGCAAGCAGCTCCAGGCCGTGCGCACCCGCGCGCCGGTGCGGTCCCTGCGGAGGGGCGACGGCCACGTCACCCTCACCACCGAGGACGGCTCGACCGATGCGTACGACTCCGTGGTCGTCGCGGTCCATCCCGACCAGGCGCTGCGGCTGCTGGCGGACGCGTCCACGGCGGAACGCGAGATCCTGGGAGCCTTCCGGTACTCCCGCAATCCCGCCCTCCTGCACACCGACACCACGGTCCTTCCGCACAGCCGCGCCGCGCGCGCCTCGTGGAACTATCTGCTGCCTTCGTGCGGCGCCACGACCGACCACGTCCGGGTCAGCTACGACATGAGCCGTCTGCAGCGACTCGACGCCCCCGAGACGTACGTGGTGACCCTGGGCGGCAAGAGCATCGTCAGCCCCGACCGGGTGCTGGCCGAGATGGCGTACGAACACCCCGTCTACACCCCGGAGTCGCTCGCCGCGCAAGGACGGCTCGCCTCCCTGAACGGACCCGTCACCGCTTTCGCCGGCGCCTACCACGGCTGGGGATTCCACGAGGACGGCTGCCGCTCGGGGGTCGAGGCGGCCCTGGCGATGGGGGTGCGCTGGTGAACGCCTCCCCCGGATCCGCGCCGGCGCTGTATCCGAGCGTCATCACCCACGTCCGCACCAGTCCACGCCAGTACAAGCTCACCCACCGCACCTACCTGTGGCTGATCGACCTGGACGAGCCGCCCCGGCTCCCCTTCGCGCTGCGCCCGCTGGCCCGCTTCGACGGACGCGACCACTTCGACGCGGCGGCCACGGACATCAGGACGGGCCTTGAGGCCTTCCTCGCCGGCCGCGGCATCACGCTGGACGGCGGCCGCGTGCTGATGCTCGCCCATGCGCGGGTCCTCGGATACGTCTTCAACCCGCTGTCCCTGTACTGGTGTCACGGCCCCGGCGGTGAACTGCGCTGTGTGGTGGCCGAGGTGCACAACACCTACGGCGAGCGGCACTGCTACCTCCTGGGCCCCGACGCCGCGGACCACGCGGACGTGCCCAAGGAGTTCTACGTCTCGCCGTTCTTCCCCGTCGAGGGCGAGTACCGGATGCGGCTTCCCGCGCCGGACGAGCGCCTCGCCATCACCTTGCACTTCGACCTGGGCGGCCACCGGAAGTTCACGGCGACCGTGCGCGGCGAGCGCCGCCTCGCCACCACCGGAGTGCTCCTGCGGGCGGCCGTGCGCCACCCCTGGTCCACGGTGGCCGTCGCGGCGTCCATCCGGCGCCACGGCATCGCGCTGTGGCTACGAGGCCTGCCCGTACAGAACCGACCCCGTCACCGTCCCCAGGAGGGCATGAAGTGAGTACGTCCGTATCCGGCGCATCCGGTGTGTCCGGCATGTCCCGTCCGCGGGGCGCCGTGATCGACGCCGACCGGTGGCCCGACGTCGTGGCCGTCCCGCCCTGCTCCGCCGCCCGGCGGACGGCGGGCCGGTTCGTCGTGCGGCACGCGCTGGACCGCCTGCCGCTCCAGGTGACGATGGGCGCCGGTGAACGCCTGGGCACGGGCGGCCCGTTGCTGGAGATACACGACCCCGACAGCTTCCTGCGGCGTGTCGCGGCGCACGGGCTCGTCGGCTTCGGCGAGTCGTACATGGCGCACGAGTGGGACGCGCGGGACCTGGTCGGGGTGCTCACCGTGCTCGCCGAGAACACGGCCACGCTGGTGCCGCCGTCGCTGCAACGGCTGCGTTCTCTCTGGGCCCCCAGGCAGCCGGCCGAGCAGCGCAACACCCCCAGTGGCGCGCAGGCCAACATCCAGCACCACTACGACCTGTCGAACGATCTGTTCGCGCTGTTCCTCGACGGGTCGCTGAGTTACTCCGCCGCCCTGTTCGACCATCTGCCCGCGGCCTGGCCCGATCTGGAGGCGGGCCAGCACCGCAAGATCGACCGCATGCTCGACCTGTGCGGCGTGGGGCACGGTACGCGGCTGCTGGAGATCGGTACGGGCTGGGGCGCCCTGGCCATCCGTGCGGCGGCCCGGGGCGCGGACGTCCACTCGGTCACCCTCTCCGCCGAGCAGCGCGACCTCGCCCGGGAACGGGTGCGGGCCGCGGGCCACCAGGACCGGGTGCGGGTCGAGCTGTGCGACTACCGCCAGGTGCGCGGGAGATACGACGCCATCGCGAGCGTGGAGATGATCGAGGCGGTCGGGGCGGAGTACTGGCCCACGTTCTTCCGCACGCTGGACTCCCTGCTTGCGCCGGGCGGCTCGGTGGCGCTCCAGGCGATCACCATGCCGCACGACCGGATGCTCGCCAGCCGGAACACCTTCACCTGGGTGCAGAAGTACATCTTCCCCGGCGGCCAATTGCCGTCCGCCGACGCCATCGAGGAGACCGCACGCGCCCACACCGGCCTCCGGGTCACCGCGTGCGAGGGATTCGGCGCGCACTACGCGCAGACGCTGGAGCTGTGGCGCGAGCGCTTCGCCCAACAGGACGACTCCGTGGGCGACTTGGGTTTCGACGCCACGTTCCGTCGCATGTGGGACTTCTACCTGGCCTACTCCGAGGCGGGCTTCCGGTCCGGCTACCTCGACGTGCACCAGATCCAGCTGACCGGACAGGGAGCAGGACAGTGACCTCGATCGCGGAACGTCTGGGCGGACTTCTCACCGACATGCTGGGCGGGCCCGTGCCGCTGCGGCTGCGCGCCTGGGACGGCAGCGAGTGCGGGCCGCCGGGCACCCCCGTGGTGATCGTCCGCTCCCGCCGGGCGCTGCGCCGCCTGCTGTGGCAGCCGGGTGAACTCGGCCTGGCCGAGGCGTACATCACCGGGGAGGTCGACATCGAGGGCGACCTCGCCGACGGACTGCGGACCATGTGGGCCGGGGCCAGGGAGCAGCGGCTCGCGCCGGTCAGGCCCGGCGTGGGGCAGTTGGCGTCCGCCATGGCGACGGCGGCAAGGCTCGGCGCCGTGGGCCCGCCCCCGAAGGCGCCCGCGGGGCGTGCGCGGCTGCGGGGCGTACGGCACAGCACCGCCCGGGACCGTGCCGCCATCAGCCACCACTACGACGTCTCGCACCGCTTCTACGAGAAGCTGCTCGACCCCTCGATGGCGTACTCCTGCGGCTACTGGGAGAGCGACGATCCGCGGTACGGCCTGGCGCGGGCCCAGCGCGCCAAGCTGGAACTGATCTGCCGGAAGCTGGGGCTGGCCCCCGGCTCGCGGCTGCTCGACGTCGGCTGCGGCTGGGGGGCGTTCGCCCTCTACGCGGCGCAGGAGTACAAGGCGCAGGTCACGGCCGTGACGCTCTCCCGCGAGCAGCGGGACTTCGTCCGGGCGCGGGTGCGCGAGCTGGGCCTGGGCGATCAGGTCGACGTACAGCTTCGGCACTACCGCGCCATCGAGAGCGGGCAGTACGAGGCCATCAGTGTGATCGAGATGGGCGAGCACGTCGGGGACGCGGAGTACCCGGGGTTCGCGGCCCAACTGCACGGTCTGCTGCGGCCGCAGGGCCGGATACTCGTCCAGCAGATGTCCCGCGGGTCCACGGCCCCGGGCGGCGGCGCCTTCATCGAGTCGTACATCGCGCCGGACATGCACATGCGTCCCCTGGGCGAGACGGTCGGCCTGTGGGAGGGGGCGGGCTTCGAGGTGCGTTCGGCCGAGGCGCTGCGCGAGCACTACGTGCGCACGGTCGACGCCTGGCGTGCCACGTTGGAGGAGCACTGGGAGGAGTTCGTCTCGCTGGTCGGGGTGGAGGCGGCCAGGACCTGGCGGCTGTATCTGGTGGGCGGCTCGCTCGCGTTCGAGGAGGGGCGCATGGGCGTCGACCAGATTCTCGCCGTCCGCACCAGTGATCTGGGCTGGTCGGGGATGCCCGCCACGACGCCCGGCCCGTACCGCGGGGACGGCGCGTCGTGAACGGCTTCGCCTGGGGCGCGTTCGGCGTCAATCTGGCCTTCGCGGCGCTCACCGCCCTCGCCGTACTCCTGGTCACCTTCGCGTGCGCGCTGCGCCGCGGGATGCACCGCGTCGTGGACATCGCCTGGGGGATCGCCTTCGCCGCCGTCGCCCTGGTGACGTACGCCGTCTCGTCCGGGCACGGCGACGAGGGCCGACGGCTTCTCGTGACGGCTCTGACGGTGGTGTGGGGGCTGCGGCTCGCGGGGCACATCGCCTGGCGCGCGCGAGGACACGGCGAGGATCCGCGCTACGAGCGGCTGCTGTCGAAGGCTCCGGGCAGCAAGGACGCGTACGCCCTGCGCATGGTCTATCTGCTGCAAGGGGGTCTGGTCTGGCTGGTGTCCCTGCCCGTGCAGGCCGCCGCGTACATCACCGGGCCGGTGGGTGCGCTCGCCGCCGTCGGAGTGCTCCTGTGGCTGGTCGGCCTGGTCTTCGAGGGCGTCGGGGACTACCAACTCGCCCGGTTCAAGGCGGACCCGGCCAACAAGGGACGCCTCATGGACCGCGGTCTGTGGTCCTGGACGCGCCATCCGAACTATTTCGGCGACTTCTGCGTCTGGTGGGGCCTGTTCCTCATCACGTGCGAGGCGCCCGTGGCGGCCGCCGCCACGATCGTCGGCCCGCTGGTGATGACGTATCTGCTGACGCGGGGCAGCGGCAAGGCCCTTCTCGAACGGCATATGGCGGAACGGCCCGGTTACGCCGCCTACCGCAGGCGCACCAGTGGATTCTTTCCGAGGCCGCCACGGGCGCCGGAAAGTCCGCGATGAGGAGAGCGGGTGGAGAGGAGAGGAAGTCGACCGGGATTTGATTCCCGTTTCAACAGGGCGGAAGAGGGTCGTCCCGCGTCTGATATGCGGCGGCGGATCGCGGTAGCGTGGAGTGGATTCCGTGAATTCCTCAGCCGGAGCATGAACTCGACTCTGCGGCCGGCCTTCTCATCGCCTTGGTGTGGACGGTGTGCCACACGGAAGGGAGAGGTGGCATGACCGCCATGTCCGAGAAGCAGCAGGAGCAGCGGCCGGCGTCCGCGTTCGTGGCTCTCGCCGCCCCACTGGTGCGGGATGTGAGCGTGCCCGATCTCCTGCACACGCTGACCCAACACTGCGTGAGCCTGCTCGACGTGTCGGCGGCCGGGGTCCTGCTGGACATTCCGCACGGCCAGGGCGGCGTGGACGTCGTGGCATCCGACGAGTACACCCGCGCGCTGGAGCTGTTCGGCCTCGAATGGGACGAGGGCCCGTGCCGGGATTGCTGCCGCTCCCCCGCGCACATCACCGAGGCCCGGCTGGACGCCGATGACGCCTGTCCGCGGTGGCCCCGGTACACCCCGCGCGCCCTGCTGCTCGGCTTCACCTCGGTGGCGACGGTCCCGCTGTGCCGCCAGGGCACGGTGGTCGGCGCCCTGAGCCTCCTCCACGACCGGCCGGAGCCACTGGACGCCGGCCAGCTGCGGCTGGCCCAGGCGCTGGCGGACACCGCCACCATGTGCGTGATCCAGCAGCGGGTGATGCAGGGGCAGAAGTCGCAGATCGCGCGGCTCCAGGGAACGCTGGAATCGCGGATCGTCATCGAGCAGGCCAAGGGGTTCCTCTCCAAATCCCGCGGGTGCAGTGCCGACCAGGCGTTCATCCGCATGCGGACGTACGCACGCAACCGACAGCTCAACCTCGCCGACGTGGCCCGCCAGGTGCTGACCGGCGACGTCGCGCACACCCTCCTCGATCCCGAACGCTGAACCGCCCGGTCCTGAACGCTGCACCGCCCTGTCCTGCGGCACATGAGTCTCAGCGGCGGCGCAAAAAGCGCCGCCCCCTGGCAGATCTTCCCGTCAGCTTTGCGAACACGCAGGTCAGAGGCGGTAGGCGCGGTGCGTTGAGTGGCGCAACACTTCGGCAACACCACGGGCCGGGACACGTCGGTATGGTCCCTCGCATGCCAGCCGAACGTATCCGCGAGCACACCGTGCCGGTCGCCGCCGCACGACGGCGCCGGCTGCGCGCGGACCAGGCGCGGCAGCTCGCCGACCTGTTGCGCCACCAGGTACGCACCGGGGGCTTTCCCAGCGGTGTGCTGCCGCTGGAGGGCGCCATCGGCAGCGATTACCACGTCTCTCGGAACACCGTCCGGCAGGCGCTCGATCTGCTCCGTACGGAAGGGCTGGTCGAACGGCAGCCCGGGGTCGGCACCGTCGTGGTCTCCGAGAAGTATCCGCACGGCCTGAACCGGCTCCAGGGCCTGGCCGAGACCCTGCTCGAACACGGCGACGTCACCAACGAAGTCCGTACGGTCGGTCCCGTCCCCGCGCCCGCGCCCGTAGCCCGGCGGCTCGGCCTCGTGGAGCACACCGACGTGCTCTACATCGAGCGGCTGCGGCGGCTGAACGGCCTGCCGCTCTCCCTCGACCTCACTTACATCCCGATGGACGTCGGCGCCGGTCTCATCGGCTGCGACCTGGAGAACACCGATGTGTTCCGGCTCCTTGAAACCCTGACCGGGCAGCCGCTCGGCACGGCCGAGATCACCCTGGAGGCCGTCAACGCCGACGCGCACTCCGCCGCCGTACTGGAGGCGCCGCGCGGCGCCGCCGTACTCATGCTCGAACGCCTCACCGCGCTGTCCGACGGGCGCCCCGTGGACCTGGAGTTCATCCGCTTCCGCGGCGACCGCATCACCATGAGCGGGCTGCTCCACCGCGCGCTCTGACCCCGACGGCCGGTCCCACGGTCTTCTTTTCCCTCACCCACCTCTTTCCGGGAGACAGCCATGCCTCTGGCACCCCAGCGCGCCGACGTGCCCGTGACCATCGACGAGTCGAAGTGCATCGACGGCTGCACTCTCTGTGTCGACATGTGCCCGCTCGACTCGCTCGCGATCAACCCGGAGAGCGGCAAGGCCTTCATGCACGTCGACGAGTGCTGGTACTGCGGCCCGTGCGCGGCCCGCTGCCCCACGGACGCGGTCACGGTCAACATGCCCTACCTGCTCCGGTGAAACCGCCGAAGAACACCGGCGAAGGTCGAGAGGTCTCCACTCCCATGAAACGCACGGCACTCACCACGGCACTGGCCGCCCTGCTGGTCCTCCCCCTGGCGGGCTGTGGCGGGGCGAGCGCGGACGACCCCGGTACCGTCACCGTCACCATCGGCTACCAGTCCAAGACCATCAACACCGTCACCGCGGGCACGCTGCTGCGGTCCCTCGGCTACTTCGAGCGGGAGCTCGCCGCGCGCGGCAAGCGTGAGGGCGTCACGTACAAGGTGAAGTGGCAGGACTACGCCACCGGTGCGCCGATCACCGCGCAGATGACCGCGGGGAAGACCGACATCGGTTCGATGGGCGACTTCCCTCTGTTGATCAACGCCGCCCGCGGCACCCAGCTGAACCGGCCGACGAAGCTCGTCTCCGTCACCGGCTACAACCTCCGCGGCGGCCTCAACACCATTGTCACCGGCACCGGTTCGAAGCTCTCCTCGCTGGGGGACCTGCGCGGCAAGAAGGTCTCGACGAGCGTCGGTTCGGCCGCCGACGGCACGCTGGTACGGGCGCTTCGACGGGCGGACATCGACCCCGAGGACGACATACGCAAGCTCAACCAGCAGCCCGCGGTCGGCGCGTCGGCGCTCCAGGCGGGCGGCGCGGACGCGCTCTCGCAGTTCGTGGCGTGGCCCGGCCTGCTGGCCTTCCAGGGCAGGGCCCGCGCGCTGTACGACGGCGCGGAACTGAACCTGCCGACCTTCCACGGGGTCACTGCACGGGAGGACTTCGCGAAGAAGCGGCCGGGCGTCCTCGAGGACTTTCTGCGCGCCCAGGCCAAAGCGACGGACTACCTCAACGAGCATCCGGTCGCTGCCGCCGAGTCGGTGGCCGAGGCCACCGGCCTTCCGCCCGAGGTCGTCTACCTCTACAACGGGGCGCACGGCATCGCCACCTTCGACACCACGGTCAAACCCGCCCTGGTGGCCGCGTTGAAGAAGGACGTGCCCGTGCTGAAGTCGGCGAAGCTGGTGGGCGACGTCGACGTGGAGGGTTTCGTCGACGAGCGGTACGTGAAGAAGGCGTACGGCGATGGATACGCGGCGGCGCGGAGGGCAGTGCCCAAGGCGCCGCGCAGCGAACTCTGGCTGAAGGGCGAGCAGCGGACCCGGTCCTTCGCCACCCCGGCCCAGATGCTGCGCCAGGCAGCCGCCCAGCAGGGCAAGGTGCGTGCCGCGTACGTCCCCGACGCCGGCACCGGGACGCCCTGGTTCGCCGACAAGGCCGTGTGGGTGGCCGACGGCACGAAGCTGCTGCCCTTCGTCACACCCTCCGCCGCCGACGCCTACGCCTCCGGGCACCCGGGCGCGCGCACCATCTCGTACAACCAGGCCCTGAAGAAGGCATCATGACGAACCGTCACGTCCGTCACCTTCTGCGCGTCCTGTCCCTCGTCGCGGCGCTCGGCCTGTGGCAGCTCCTGACCGCGCTCGACGTCAATCTGTGGCTGCGCTTCGAGCAGTTCCCCACGGTCGTCGACGTGGCGCGGGAGTTCGGGCAGCGCGTCGGCAGCGACGCCTACTGGCAGGACCTCACCGACAGCCTCAGCCGCATCGTCACCGGCTTCGCGCTCGCGGCGGTCGCGGGGGTGGCCGTCGGCACGGCCATCGCCCGCTCGCGCCTGGCCGCCGATCTGCTGGGGCCCGTGCTCGAAGTGCTGCGGCCCATACCGGCGATCGCCCTGGTGCCGGTGGCGATCCTGCTCTTCCCCAGCAATGAGCAGGGCATCGTCTTCATCACCTTCACCGCGGCGTTCTTCCCCGTCATGGTCTCCACCCGGCACGCGGTGCGCGCGCTGACCCCGGTCTGGGAGGAGGCGGTCCTCACGATGGGCGGCGGCCGGTGGCGGGTGCTGGGTTCGGTGGTTCTGCCGGGGGCCCTGCCCGGCATACTCGGCGGGCTCTCCGTGGGCATCGGCGTCTCGTGGATCTGCGTGATCTCGGCGGAGATGATCTCCGGAGAGTACGGCGTGGGCTACCGCACCTGGCAGGACTACACGGTGGTCGACTACCCCGGCGTCCTCGTCGGCATGGTGACGATCGGCGCACTCGGGTGGATGACGTCCACGGCGGTGGAGGTCCTCGGCCGCCGTGTGACGCGGTGGCTGCCCCGGACGGAGTTCCGCGTCGAGGCAGCACCGGCGCCGCGCCTCGGGCCCCGCGGCTCCACAGCTGCCGGGGCGGCCGAAGTGACTGGCGATGCTCACGAGACCGAGGCGGCTGACACGGCTGGCGCGACTGGCGCGACTGGCGCGACCGAGGCGACCGACACGGGCAGGCGCCGGGTGTCCGTGCGTACGCCGGACCGCGTTCACAAGGAGGCGTGACCCATGACGACATCCCCCGAGACCGCCCCCGAGACCGCCCTCGATCACGCCCCTGTCCTGGCCCCGCCTCGTGGCACGCGGCTCACCTTGCGTGACGCGTCGATCGGGCGGCAGGGAGCAGCCGTACTCGACGGGCTCACCCTGGACATCGCGCCCGGCGAGATCCTCACCGTCGTCGGCCCCTCCGGCTGCGGGAAGTCCACCCTCCTGCGCACGCTCGCCGGGCTGCTGCCTCCCCTCGGCGGGGAGGTCACCCAGGACGGTGAGCCCATCACCGCGCCGCACGCCGAGCGGGCCCTGATCTTCCAGGACGACGCACTGCTGCCCTGGCGCACCCTCCGCGCGAACGTCGAACTCCCCCTGGCCATCAAGGGGTTGAGACGAGCCGAGCGTCGCGCTCAGGCCGATGACTGGCTGGAGCGCGTCGGCCTGGGCGGGCACGGTGCCACGCTGCCGCACCGCGTCTCGGGCGGGCAGCGGCAGCGTGTCCAACTCGCCCGCGCCCTCGCGGGCCAGCCCCGAGCCGTCCTGATGGACGAGCCGTTCGGTGCGCTGGACGCGCAGACCCGGGCCGGAATGCAGCAACTGCTCGCCGATGTGCTGCGTGGCACGGGCGCGACCGTCGTCTTCGTCACCCACGACGTGGACGAGGCGCTCTTCCTCGGCGACCGCGTCGCCCTCCTCGGCACAGGTCCAGCGCCCGGCGCACTACGCGCACCTCGCACACCCGCCGTACTGGAGGTGCCGCATCCACGCGACCGCGCCTCCCACGGCGATCCCGCCACCGTCGAGCTGCGCCGCACCGTTCTGACGTCCCTCGGTACTTGAGAGGCCCCTTCCATGCAGATCCCCGCAATCACCGACGCCCAGGAGCTCTCCTGCGACGTCCTCGTCATCGGCGGCGGCACGGCCGGCACGATGGCGGCGCTCACCGCGGCCGAGCAGGGCAGGAACGTCCTCCTCCTGGAGAAGGCCCACGTCCGCCACTCCGGTGCCCTCGCCATGGGCATGGACGGCGTCAACAACGCCGTCATCCCCGGCCGTGCCGAACCCGACGACTACGTGGCCGAGATCACCCGCGCCAACGACGGCATCGTCGATCAGTCCACCGTCCGCCAGACGGCGACCCGCGGCTTCGCGATGGTGCAGCGCCTGGAGTCCTACGGCGTGAAGTTCGAGAAGGACGAACACGGCGAGTACGCGGTGCGCCAGGTGCACCGCTCCGGTTCGTACGTGCTGCCCATGCCCGAGGGCAAGGACGTCAAGAAGGTCCTCTACCGGCAGTTGCGGCGCCGCGAGATGCGCGAGCGCATCCGCATCGAGAACCGCGTGATGCCGGTGCGCGTACTCACGGCGGACGGAAGGGCCGTCGGCGCGGCCGGATTCAACACGCGGACGGGCGAGTTCGTGACCGTACGCGCCGGCGCCGTGATCCTCGCGACCGGCCCGTGCGGTCGCCTGGGCCTGCCCGCGAGCGGCTACCTCTACGGCACCTACGAGAACCCCACCAACGCGGGTGACGGCTACGCCATGGCCTACCACGCCGGCGCCGCGCTCACCGGCATCGAGTGCTTCCAGATCAACCCGCTGATGAAGGACTACAACGGCCCTGCCTGCGCCTATGTCGCCAATCCCTTCGGCGGCTACCAGGTCAACCGGCACGGCGAGCGCTTCGTCGACTCCGACTACTGGTCGGGGCAGATGATGTCGGAGTTCGCTGCCGAACTCGCCTCCGACCGCGGCCCGGTGTACCTCAAGCTCAGCCATCTCCCGGAAGAGTCCATCAGCGCGCTGGAAACCATCCTGCACTCCACCGAGCGCCCCACGCGGGGCACCTTCCACGCGAACCGCGGGCACGACTACCGCACCCACGACGTCGAGATGCACATCTCCGAGATCGGCCTGTGCGGGGGCCACTCGGCGTCGGGCGTCCGCGTGGACGACCACGCCCGCACCACCGTGCCCGGTCTGTACGCCGCCGGGGACCTGGCATCCGTACCGCACAACTACATGATCGGGGCGTTCGTCTTCGGTGATCTGGCGGGCGCGGACGCCTCGCAATTCACTGCATACGAGGGCGAGTTGCCTTCCGAGCAGGTGCGGGACGCCCACGAGCTGATCTACCGCCCGCTGCGCAACCCGGAAGGGCCGCCGCAACCGCAGGTCGAGTACAAGCTGCGCCGTTTCGTGAACGACTACGTGGCCCCGCCCAAGACGGGCGCCCGGCTCTCCCTGGCCGTGGACCACTTCGAGCGGATGCGCGGCGAGATCGACGCGATGGGCGCGCAGACCCCGCACGAGCTGATGCGCTGCGCCGAGGTGCACTTCATCCGGGACTGCGCGGAGATGGCGGCCCGCTCTTCGCTGGCCCGCACGGAGTCCCGCTGGGGTCTCTACCACGAGCGTACGGATCACCCGAAGCGCGACGACGACGGCTGGCTGCACCATCTGGATCTGCACAAGTCCCCTGCCGGAGCAATGGAGTTCACGGCGCGTCCGGTGGAGCCGTACCTGGTCCCTGTCGAGGAGTTCACGCCGGGCGGCGGCGCGTCACGTCACCTGGGCGAGGTGCACCCGGAGCAGGTGGCCACGGCGGGACAGCGAAGCCAGCCTCCCCTGGGCTCAAGCACCAGCACTCCACCCACCACACCAACACCCCACGAGGCGCCCGCAACCGCCCACTCGCCACGCATACTGGAATTGCTCGCCCTCAGCGAGACCGCCCCCGAACTCCCCCACCTGCGCCCCTTCTTGAGCGACCCGGACCCCGCCGTCCGCCGCGCGGCCGTGGCCGCGCTCACCGAGACCGTTCCCACCGGGACGGGCCAGGCGCTCGCCGAGACGCTCGCGGACACCGATCCGGGTGTGCGCGGCGCCGCGGCGGCGTCCCTGCGCGAACTGGTCGAAGTCCTGCCCCGGGACCCGGACTTGGCCCAGGGCCTGCTCACTGCACTCGGCCACGAGGACGCCGTGGTCAGGGCGACCGCGCTCGACGTCCTGCGCGCCCTGCGCCTCGGCGAGGCCACCGCCTACGCCCGCGCGCTGGCCGATCCGGACATCGAGGTCCGCATCGCTTCGGTACGCGCCCTGGTCTCGGTCGGCGCACTGGACGCCGTGGCCCGCGCCCGCGTCGACCCGGCCCGCGAGGTGCGGGTCACGGTGGCGTGCGGCCTGGACACACCGCAGGCGCTGGCCCCCCTGCTCGACGACGCGGACATCCTGGTCCGCGCGGCCGCCTTCACCGCACTGGCGTCCGTGGGCTGCCCCACCCCGTACGACATCACGGCGGTGGCCGCGCTGGCCGCCCCGGCCTGGCAGGTCCGCACGGGCGCGGCAGCGGCCCTGGGCGCGGCCGACCCCCGTCACGCGATACCGGCCCTGTCCAAGGCACTCGACGACCCCAACGCGGACGTCCGCAAGGCCGCGGTCCTGGCCCTCCTTTGCCACACGGCGAACGAGAACGCCCGCGCTGCGCTGGCCACAGCGGTCCTGGACCCGGACGCGGACGTCCGCGCGTACGCCGCTCGGGCGGCCGGATGAGTTGCTCCCCGTGTCTCGTCCTGCTCGGCCGGACGATCCTCCACTGAGCGAGCGCCGTCAGCCCTTGGCCGGGCAGAGGCGGCGTGGCTTGGGGTCCGTCTTGAGCTTGGCGTCCACACAGCCGGCCGGCAGGCCCTGGTGGGCCTTCTTGCCGAAGTTGGCCGTCACGGTCAGGGTGCCGTCGCCGAAGACCGATCGCTGGACCGTGTGGTCCTTGGTCTGCCAGCCGAAGTCGGTCATCCGTTCCGTGCCCGCCGCCTTGTGCAGCGGGGCGAAGTACCGCTGCAGGTGGGCCATCTCCTTGCCCGCGGTCTCCAGATTCTGCTCGCCCAGGACGAAATTGAGCGGCGTGTTGTAGAGCACGGACATCAGGGCGCGGTCCCGCTTCTGCGCCGGGAACTTGCCGTAGGGCATCTCCCAGCGCTCGGTGCTGATGAGGGAGTCGTGCAGCGCGGTCTGGTACAGCGGCACGCGGTAGGCGGGGTCGTACATCGACTTCGCCAGCGGGTCCGGGAGCGTGGTGGGCTTGAAGAAGAACCCGGGAGCGTCGTCGGGATAGTAGGCGCCCCAGTCCTTCTCCTTCTGGTACGGCCACAGATTGTCGTTCACCGGCGTCTGCGAGCCGTGGGAGAAGGCGAGCGCCGGTGCCGACCAGGAGACGGCGGACTCCGACCCGAGCACGAAGCCGTCCTTGTCCGCGAGCGTGCGCATGCGTGCCATGCGGTTGGCCCGGTCCTGCTTCTTCGTCATCGGGTGGTTCTCGGAGAAGTCCGCGAAGAGCTCGCCCGCCGCGTCGACGTCGAGGAAGACGCTGTTGACGCCGTTCTTGGTCATGTTCTTGACGTGCCGGGCGAGATAGGACCGGGTGGGCTCGGACTTGGCGAACGCCTCCGAGCTGAGATAGCAGCCGCGGCCCCCGAACCCCGTCTTGATCTTGCCCTTCCAGTCGCGCACGCAGAAGTCGGGGTAGACCTTGCCCGGCCACTTCGCCACAGGGGTGTCGGCGGATTGGGGGTCCTGGCCGTTGGCGTAGGTGTCGTACGGGCCGACGAGGTAGCCCTGCTTCTTGGCTGTCGCCACGGCCTTCTTGCTCATGGGGCTGTCGTCGGCGTCATAGCCGAGCCACAGCCGGGTGTTGCCCTGCTCGCGCAGCCTTTCGACGGCCTTCGTCCCGCGGGCCCCGCCCCACAGATACGCGTGCTCGGCCCCGAGCAGCTTCCTGATCTCCGGGTTCTCCGCGATCTTCTGCTTGAGGGTGTGCGACTGGCCGTGCTGGCGCAGCCATCGGTGGTAGTCGCTGCCGGGTGCCACGGGGGAACCCGAGGTGAGCGCGAAGGTGACGGTGTAGCCGAGGGTCTTCTCCCGGCGGGAGAACGCGTGCTTGGCCGTCGCGCTCAACCGGCCGCCCGACGAGGCGAACGCGAGCGAACTGCCGATGCTATCCGGCACGAGGTAGCTGACGCCCTGCCCGCCGCCCGTGCTGTATCCCCACACCGGCAGGGTCAGGGAGCCGGTGTCCATTTCCGCCTCGGTGCCGGCCAGGCCCGCCGCCTTCGAATTCCAGAAGCGGTCCTTGGTCGGCACGGAGAGCCCTTCGCCCCGGGGCACCTGAAGCGAGGCGTTCGCGCCGTCGGCGCCCTTCCCCTTGCCGGTGACGGGCCAGGCGAGGGTGCCGTCCTTCTCGGCCTCGACCGTCATCCGCAGCCGCCCCGCCTCACTGACCGCGGTGACCTCCAAGCCCTTGGCGGCGTACGACCACCGGGCGCGGGAGCCGTCCACCCGCACCCGGCTCGGCTTGCCCAAGTCGTCGGCCGCCGCGCCGGAAACGGGGACGGCCCCACCGTCGCCGGTGCGCCCGCTCACCCGCAGCGTGGAGGTGTCGACGGTGGTTCTGCCACCGGCCACGTCGAAGGACACGGAACCGCCGCGCACCTTGGGGGCCGCGGCCTGCGGCGACTTGGCGTCGGCGTCCACGACGACGGCGTAGCCCGCCGACGCGGTGGTCCCGGTGACGACGAGCGCGACGGCTATCCCGAGACCGCGATTGCGTCTCCTGCGCACGACTCCCGCGGCGTCCCGGTGCCGTCCTTGGTCCGGGGATCCGTGGCTCTCCCCCTGCGGGGTGTTCTTGGGCTGGTCCATGATCGCGAGTATCCGAGGGGCGCTTAAGAGCTTTCTAAGAACCGGGTCCCGCGTCGGCAGGGGGTGTCTCCGTCATCCCGCTCCGCCGTCGAGCAGCCAGTTGTAGCGCAGCCGCAACGCCCTCTCGGTGCTGGCTGCGACCGTGGCGAGGCCGAGCGCGATGTTGCCCCACTTCGGGAGGCCGATGGGCGAGGTGAAACTCCCGGTGTGCCGGGCGATCTCCTCGGGCTTGGTGAGCTGTTCGGCGACCTGCGGGACGAGGACGGCCAGGGCGGCGACGAGGACGCACAGCGAGAGGAGGCCGATCGCGCGGCTCAGCGCGGGGCGCTCGCGTTCGAGGCGCCCGCGGCGGCCCTCCGCCGAGTGGGGGTCCGGGACGAGCTGGTACTCGGGGCCCCGGTCGGTGACGTAGTGGCAGCGCTTGACCCCGAAGGGGCTCATCCGCACCTCGACGGTGCCGCCCGGGACCGGCAGGGCGGCGGGGAGCCTGGACAGGGCGTGCTGCCTGCCGTCGCGGTACAGGTGGGCCTTGAGGTTCTCGGACGAGTGGCTCTGCCAGTGTCTGACGTCGACGGCGTAGACCGTGTGGCTGCCGTCGTCGCTCGTCAGGCGAAGATAGAACAGCGCACGGAAGGGCAGCTGCCACCAGCGGAAACGCTGCAGAGCTCGCCCGTCTCCCGGCTTCACCCGCTGCACGGCCCGACGCCGCCGCCACTCTTTGATCATGATGTCGCTCCCGTTGGTCGCGGCGGGACCGGGCCGCGCGTACCCGTGCCGTGTGTCATGGCTGTGGTCGCCGCCCATCGCACTCCGTGCCCCAGGGGCAGGGTCAAGCCCGTCTCGCCGGGGTGCGCGACCGGCGCGGTCGAGGGTTGACCGTGCCCCTGGGGCATGGTCTTGAATGGATCGTCTCGGGAACGACCGGAGCACCCCAGGAAAGGGCCCGCCGGTGGCATGGAGCACGAGTCAGCTGGCCGAACTCGCCGGTACGACGCTGAAAACCGTCCGGCATTATCACGAGATCGGCTTGCTGGAGGAGCCGGAACGAGCGGCCAACGGCTACAAGCGGTACGGCGTCAAGCACCTGGTCCGCCTGCTGGGCATCCGCAGGATGGTCGACATCGGTCTGCCGCTGTCGGACATCCCCTCGGTCGAGGCCGGCGACGAGGGGGCGGAGCAGATCCTGCGCGCCCTGGACGCAGAACTCGCGGCGACCATCGAACGCCAGCAGCGGATGCGCCGGGAACTGGCGGCGATCCTGGACGACCGGGCCTCGGTCGGCCTGCCCGCGGGCTTCGGCACGCTCGCCGACGACCTGCCGGCGGCGGAGCGGTCCCTCCTGCTGGCGTACTCCAGCTTCCTCACCCCCTCGGCGATGTCCGCGCTCCAGGAGCAGCTCGCGGCGCCTCGCGACGACGTCGCCGCACAGTTCGAAGCCCTTCCCGCGGACGCGCCCGAGGACGTGCGCCGCCGGCTCGCGCGACGCCTCGCGCCCGTGGTCCGCGAACAGCAGCGGAACCACCCCCTCCTGCGTGACCTGGAGGCCTCCTCCCGCCGGGGAGGGGCGATCACCCGGTCGGTCGTCGTGCACGCGTTGGTCGAGTTCTACAACGAGGCCCACCTCGACGTCCTGCAGCGGGTGCACGCCTTGCTCTCGGAGGACGACGCCGACGGAACGTGACGACCCCCGAGGGCGACAGGTTCAGCGACGGGCTTCGATCCTCATGTCGCCGCGGGTCATCTTGAGGGTCGTGTCGCGGGCGAGCGCGTCGTGCGGGAAGCCGAGGCCGATCGCGCTGGCCTCGTCCAGGCGGGCCAGCTGGGAGGCGGTGAAGTCGACCTCCAGGGCGCCCAGGTTGTCCTCCAACTGGGCTGCGGTGCGGGCGCCGATGATCGGCGCCGTCACTCCCGGGTTCCGCAGGGTCCAGGCGAGGCCGACCTGGGCGGGTGTGCGGCCCAGCTCCGTGGCGACCTCCTTCACGACGTCCACGATGGCGAGGTTGCGGTCGGTGAGCGCGCCACTGGCGATGGTGAGGCTCTTGCGGGTGCCGTCGTCGAGCGCGACGTCCTTCGCGGCCCTGTCGGCGCGGCCGTACTTGCCGGTGAGCACCCCGCCGGCCAGCGGCGACCACGGGAGCACGCCCAGCCCCATCTCGCGCGCCATGGGGATCAGGTCACGTTCCCCGGTGCGCTCGATCAGGTTGTACTCGATCTGCAGCGCGACAAGCGGTGACCAGCCGCGCAGGTCGGCGATGGCCTGCATGCGCGACACCTGCCAGGCGGGGGCGTTGGAGATCGCCACGTACAGGATCTTGCCCTGCCGGACCAGGTCGTCCAGGCCGCGCAGGATCTCCTCGACCGGCGTCGTGAAATCCCACAGGTGCAGGTAGAGCAGGTCGAGGTAGTCCGTGTTCAGCTGCCGCAGGCTGGCCTCCACCGAAGCGAACAGGCTCTTGCGGTGCGGCCCTCCGGAATTGGGGTCGCCGGGCCGGCGCAGCGTCGTGTACTTCGTCGCGAGGACCAGGCTTTCGCGGTGGTCGCGGGTGAATTCACCCAGCAGCCGCTCGGAGCTGCCGTTGGTGTAGGTGCTGGCGGTGTCGATGAAGTTGCCGCCTCGCTCGACGTAGAGGTCGTACAGCTTGCGCGACTCGTCCCGCTCGGCGCCCCAGCCCCACTCGGTGCCGAAGGTCGCCGCGCCCAGGGCCAGCGGTGAGACCCGCAGTCCGGAGCGGCCCAGCAGCCGGTAGGTGTCGAGGGTGAGAGACATCGTGTCCTCCTGTGCTTGTGATCCGTTGCCGAAGACAAGCCTGCGATCGCCGCGCACCAGGGGTAAGGGAAGGAAGTTCCTGGGAACGCCAGTCCTACCCTGGTTGTTGGATCAGGCATGACGACCCGCACCGTGGACACGATGACCCGCACCGCCGACACGACGGTCGACACGACGCGGGAGCTCGCCGCGTTCCTGCGCGCCCGGCGCGAACGGCTGGACCCGCACGATTTCGGGCTGCCGGCGCGCAGGCAGGCCCGGCGCACCCCGGGCCTGCGCCGCGAAGAGGTCGCCGAACTCGCCGGGGTCAGCACCGACTACGTCGTACGGCTGGAACAGGCCCGCGGGCTGCGGCCGTCGGCGGACGTGCTGGAGGCGCTGGCGCGGGCGCTGCGGCTGGCCCCCGATGAGCGGGCCTACCTCTTCGACCTGGCCCAGCAGCGCCCCCGTAACGACGACAAGCCCGCCACCACCCCCGCGGCGCCGTTGGCCCGCCTCGTCGCCGACCTCTCGCCGCTGCCGGCCATGCTGATGAACCACCGCTACGACATCCTGGCCTGGAACGGCGAAATGGCCCGGCTGCTGGTGGACTTCGAGACCCTTCCGCCGGCCCGGCGCAACGCGATGTGGCTGTGCCTGATGCATCCGCAGCTGCGTGAGGTCTATGCCGACCGCGAACGCGTCGTGCGGGAGGGGATCGCCCATCTGCGCGCCGCGTGGGCCGCGCATCCGGAGGACCGGGTACTGAGCGACCTCATCGCCGAATGCACCGCTCGTGACGAGGAGTTCGCGCGGTTGTGGGCCGAGCGGGACGTCAAGGTCAACGGCCGCGGGCACAAGGTGCTGCGGCATCCCGAAGCCGGGGTGATCGGCGTGCATTTCGAGGTGCTCGTGCCCCTTCAGAGTCCGGACCAGCGTCTGGTGATCTACCGCGCCGCGGACGACGAGAGCCAGGCGGCGCTGGACCGGTTGTGCGCCCGCTGACGCGGAACCGGCCAGGCGGCGCACGACCCCTCACCGACTTGCGGTAACGGCAAATATCTTTGCCACTCTTGCGGGCTTCCCACACAGTGTGCGTACCGGCTGCACGGGGCACTCGGACGTCTTCCGGGGAGCGCACCGTCCCCGGTCGAGAACGACGACGAGTACCGCGTGGCCCGTCACGTGCTCGACCGCTTCTTCAAGAAGGGACCGCAGTCATGTTCTTCGTCGACACCCTGGCGTTCGAGGGCCTGGGAAACCGCAGTTACCTGTCCGGCGGCGCACGCGCCGCGGTCGTCGTCGACCCGCCGCGCGACATCGACCAGGTGATCGCGGCCGCGGCGCGGCGCGAGGTGCGCATCGCGTACGTGGCGGAGACCCACGTCCACAACGACTACGTCACCGGGGGCCTGGAGCTCGCTCGCGTCACCGGCGCCGTCTACCTGGTGCCGTCGGCGGCTCAGGTGTCGTTCGCCCGCACCCCGGTCGCCGACGGCGACACGGTCGTGGTGGACGAGGAACTGGTGCTGCGTGCCGTCGCCACTCCCGGCCACACGCCCCACCACACCTCGTACGTCCTGGAGGAGAACGGCCGCGGCGTGACGGCGTTCACCGGTGGCTCCCTGCTGATCGGCACGGTGGGGCGCCCGGACCTGGTGGAGCCGCGGCTGACCGAGCGACTGGCACGGGCCCAGCACGCCTCCGCGCACCGGCTCGCCGACGAACTCGACGACGCGGTGCCGGTGCTCCCCACCCACGGCTTCGGCAGTTTCTGCGCCTCGTCCCAGGCCGAGGGGGACGCGACCACGATCGGCGACGAGCGCAGGACCAACGACGCGTTCACCCTCGACGTGGACGCCTTCGTCGCCCGGACGCTGGCGGGCCTGGCGGAAGTGCCCGCCTACTACACGCACATGGGCCCGATCAACGCCGCCGGACCCGCGCCCGTCGACCTCACCCCGCCCGCGCACGCCGACGCCGGGCAGATCGCCGAGCGGCTGGCGGCCGGCGAGTGGGTGGTGGACCTGCGCAACCGGGTCGCCTTCGCCGAGGGGCACGTGGCCGGGTCGTTCAACTTCGAGGGCGAGGGCAAGATCGCCACGTATCTCGCCTGGCTGATCCCCTGGGGCAAGCCCGTCACGCTGCTGGCCGAGACGGCCGGACAGATCGCCGACGCCCAGCGCGAACTGACCCGGGTGGGCATCGACCGTCCGGCCGCCGCCGCGACCGGTGGCCCGGCGAGCTGGCTGCGCGAGGGGGAACGTCCCGCGTCGTTCCCGCGCGCCACGTTCGCCGACCTCGCCGAGGCGCGTCGGCGCGGCGAGGGGGCGCTGGTGCTCGACGTGCGCCGCGATTCCGAACGCGCCGCCGGGCACATCGCGGGCTCGGTGCACGTCCCGGTCCACGAACTGCGCCTGCGGGTCGGTGAGATACCGGACGGCACGGTGTGGGTCCACTGCGCCGGAGGGATGCGGGCCGCGATCGCCGCCTCGCTCCTGGACGCCGCCGGACGGCAGGTCGTCGCGGTCGACGACGGCATCGACGCCGCGGGCGAGGCGGGCCTGCCCCTCACCACCCCTGCCGCCCGTTCCTGAACCACCACCGCGTACGCGAGCACGAAGGCCGCCCATGATGTCCCACCCCAACAGTGGTCACCCTCTCCCCGCCACTCCGCACCGCGCCGCACCGCCGGTGGACGCGATACCCGGGCAGGGCGGCCGAGCAGCGTGAGCACCCTCGTCCTGGCCCTGCTCGCGGGCGCCGTGGTGGGCCTGGCGCTCGGCGCTCTCGGTGGCGGGGGCAGTGTCCTCGCCGTGCCCGCGTTGATCTACCTGCTCGGCTTCACCCCGGCGGCGGCCACCACCGCGAGCCTGGTCATCGTCACCGCCACGTCGCTGACCGCGCTGTACGGCCACGCCCGTTCCGGAAACGTGCGGTGGAGAGCCGGAGCCGTGTTCGCCGCGGCCGGTCTGCTGCCCGCCGCGCTCGCCGGAGCCGCCGCGGGCGCTCTGCCGCAGGCCGCCCTCACCCTCGCTTTCGGCGCCGTCGCCGGCCTCGCCGCGCTCAGGATGCTGCGTCCCGCACCCCCGGCCCGTGCGGGAAGCGGCGCCGTGCGGCCCGTGCAGGTGGCGGGCACGGGGGCCGGTCTGGGCGCGCTGACCGGCCTGCTGGGAGTGGGGGGAGGCTTCCTCGCGGTCCCGGCACTGGTCACCGTGCTGGCGTTTGAGATGCAGGCCGCCATCGGTACCAGCCTGCTGGTCATCTCCACCAACTCGCTGGCTTCCCTGGCCACCCGAGGGGCCACCGTCGCAGGCCTCGACTGGTCGGCGATCGGCCCGTTCGCGGGGGCCGCGATCCTGGGCGCGTGGGACGGCAAACGCCTGGCCCTCAAGATGTCCGGCCCCCGGCTGCAGCGCTCTTTCGCGTACGTACTGCTGGCCGTGGCGGCGTTCATGCTTCTCGATGCCGTCCTTTGACCCATGTGTCGCCCCGAAGCGAGCGCTGGTACTGGCCGGGTGTCTGTCCGACGAGGGACGTGAACGCGTCGATGAAGGCGCTCGGATTGGCCCATCCGCAGGCGGTCGCCGTGTTGATCACCGAGACCTCGCCGGCGAGCAGCAGAAGCGCGTGATGGACGCGGAGTTGGGTGCGCCACTGGGGGAAACTCATTCCGGTCTCCTGCTGGAAGAGCCTGCTGAGCGTCCGCTCGCTGGCGCCGACGTGATGTCCGAGTCGGCCGAGCGTGAGAGGGCTCGACAGTCCTTCCTCCACGAGGGCGACAACGGCGCGGAGCCGGTCGTCGTGGGGCTCGGGGAGATGGAGCGGTTGTTCGGGCGCGGTGGTGATGTCGTCGATGATCACCCGGCGCAGACGTGAGCGCGCCCCCGCCGAACGGCGCTCGGATCCGGTCAGGGTCAAGGTGGCCTCTCGCGCGAGCGGCGTCATGACGAGCACCGCGGGACGCGCGGGCAGCAGTACCGCCAGGCTCGGCGCCATGAAGACGATGCGCATGTCGGTCTGGCCGTGGGCGCGGTGCTGATGCTCGAAGCCCGCCGGAATCCAGACGACCCGGTTCGACGGGGCGATCCAGGAACCCGTCGAGGTCGCGAGCGAGAGCACGCCGGTGGCCGGGTACACCAGATGCCCGCGCGCGTGCTTGTGCTCGGGAGTGCGCTCGTCGTGCCCGAGCAGGAAGACGTGTTCACGAAGGGCCTGTTCGAGCCGCATCGGCTCGTGATGGGCCTCGTGGCGGGTTTTGGGCATCTTTCGTCAGGTTATCAGTTGGCCGCCTCGGCCCCCTCGGATCAACTGAGGTCGACGCCCCAAGACGTCAAGGACTCCCCGGCCTGACGGGGATCGAAAGGACGACCACGCGTGACCACTCTCCTCCAAGAGCCGACGCCGCGAACACGGCCGGGCGGCGGCGCCCGCGGCAGACTCGGCACCGCCGTACTGGCGGTCGGCCTCCTCACGGCCGCGTTCAACCTGCGCATCGGTGTCGCCTCCGTCGGCCCGGTGCTCTCGGACATCCAGGCGGACCTCGGCCTCTCCGAGATCGTCGTCAGCCTCCTGACGACCATCCCGGTCGTCGCGTTCGGCGCCTTCGCGTTCGTCACCCCGGCACTGAGCCGCAGGCTTGGCCTGCACCGGCTCCTCGGAGCGACGATGCTCGCGCTCGCGACCGGCATCGCCCTGCGTCTCCAGCCGGGCCTCGCAGGCCTCTTCGTCGGCACCGTCGTCATCGGTGCGTCGATCGCGATCGCCAACGTCATCATGCCGACCGCGATCAAGCGGGACTTCTCTCACCACGTCGGCCTGATGATGGGCCTGTACGCGACCGCGCTCTCCGTCGGCGCCGCCGTCGCCGCGGGCGCCACGGTGCCGCTGCTCTCCCTGGTCGGGGGCGGCTGGCGACCCACGCTGGGGCTGTGGGCGATCCCCGCGCTGCTCGCCTTCCTCGTCCTCCTCCCGCAGCTGCGGCACACCCCCGTCCGCGACCCTCGGACCCATGACGTCGCCGACGCCCCGTCCCCTGCCGGTGAGCCCACCGTCCGCGCGCTGACGCGTGATCCGGTCGCCATCGCGGTGACCGCGCTCATGGGTCTCCAGAGCATGAGCTTCTACGCGGCCCTGACCTGGGTCCCCACCCTGTTCCAGGACGCGGGCATGAACGCGCACTCGGCCGGCTGGATGCTGTCGTACTCAGCCCTTCTCGGCATCGCCGCCTCACTGGTGACGCCCGCCCTCGCGAGACGGACCCGCCCGACGTGGCTTCCGGTCGCGGTCGCCGTCGCACTGACCGGTTCCGCCTTCGCCGGTCTGGCAGCGGCTCCCCTGTCGGCGGCGTACGTGTGGATGACCGTGCTCGGCCTCGGCCAGGGCGCTTCCCTCAGTCTGTCCCTCACGTACATCGTCTGGCGCTCACCCGATGCCAGGCACACCGGCCACGTCTCGATGATGGCCCAAGGATTCGGCTACCTCATGGCCGGGCTCGGCCCCATCGGCCTCGGTGCACTGCACACCGCGACGCGCAGCTGGAGCATCCCGCTCATGGCGCTGATCGGGCTGCTCGTCCTGCAGTTGTGGGCCGGTGTGCTCGCGAGCCGTGAACGCCACGTGCTCGGCGTCCACGGCTGAGAGGCGGCCGGGAGACGACGATGTCGCCTCCGCTCCCTGCCCTCCCCTAGACGCCCCCCGGTCAGTCCGCCGCCGCGGACTTGACCGCGTGGGCGACCTGGGCGCGCAGGACGGTGAACTCAGCGGACTCGCGCAGCTCGTCGGCGTCGACGGCGCCCCTGGGCAGGGTGATCGGCAGATCCAGGGCAACGGTCCCGGGGCTCTTGGTCAGCACCACGATGCGGGAGCCGAGGAACACCGCCTCGTCCGCGGAGTGGGTGACGAACACCGTGGTCCTGCCGGTCTGGGCGGTCACCTGCCGTACGTCCTCCTGGAGGCGCTCACGGGTCAGCGCGTCCAGCGCGGCGAACGGTTCGTCGAGCAGGAACAGGGGGTTCTCGGCGGCGAGGGCGCGGGCGATGGCGACGCGCTGCTGCTGGCCACCGGATATCTCCCAGATGCGGCGCTTCCCCACGCCTTCGAGACCGACGCGGGCCAGCAACTCCGCCCGCTGGTCGGGCCATTGGGAACGATCGACGCCCGCGTACCGCAGCGCCAGGTCGATGTTGCCCTGCACCGTCCGCCACGGAAAGAGCCGTGGCGCCTGGAACACCACACCGGCCGTCTCACCCGGCCGCGGGGCCGCGCCGGAGACGCGCACCGAGCCGTGGGTGGGCTGCTCGAACCCGGCGATCAGCCGCAGCAGTGTGCTCTTGCCGCAGCCGGACGCACCGACGAGCACCAGGAACTCGCCCGCGGGGACGGTCAGGTCGACCGGCCCCACGGCGGTGACGCTCTCGCTGCCCCGGCCGTACTGGTGGGTGACGCGGTCGAGGCGTACCGATCCGGTCCGTTCGGCGCCCCACACCTCAACTCCCTTACTGACGCCCGTGTTGACGCCCTTGCTGACGGTCTCACTTGAGGACATCGGGCAGTCCCTTCAGATAGAAGGCCTTGCGGACGGAGTCCGCGGACGGTGCGGCGGCGATCTGCTTCTGGTCGGCCAGGAACCGGGCGGTGTCGGTGACGTAGGTCAGCAGCTTGCCCGGACTGCCGTCGGTGCCGAGCCAGTCGGCGGAGGTGACCTCGTCGGGAGTGAGGAACACCCCTTGTGAGAGCTGGGCCTTGGCGTCCGCCGTACTGATGTTGAGCTCGGCGGCGATGGCCTTGACCGAGCCGTCGGGGTCGGACTTGAGCAGGCGCAGGGCCTGGGCCTCGGCCTTGCGCCACGAGTCGATCGCCTTCGGGTCCCTGGCGATCAGCTCGTCGGACACCACGGCCAGGTCCAGGGTCGGCTTGCCCGCCGCGCCGATCTTCTTGCTGCTGGTGAGCTGGGTGCCGGTCTTGCGCAGCTCGTCCAGGGTCGGCAGCCAGACGTAGGCCGCGTCGATGTCCCCGCGCTGCCAGGCGGCGATGATCGCCTGCGGCTGCAGGTCGACGAGCTTGACGTCGGACGGCTTGAGACCGGCCCCCTCCAGCGCCGCCAGCAGGCTGTAGTGGGACGTCGAGGCGAAGGGTGTGGCGATCGTCTTCCCCTTGAGACCGGCGACGTCGGATATCCCGGCGTCCTTGCGGGCCACCAGGGCCTCGTTCTCGCCCGCGACGTCGAGAATGAAGGCGACCTTGTACGGGATCGGTGAACTCCCCGCGATCCCGCGGGCGAACGGGCTGGAGCCCAGCGCGGCGATGTCGAGCGACTTGCCCAGAAAGGCCTGGTTGACGCTGGCCCCGGAGTCGAACTTGATCCAGGTGATCTTGTAGTCCGGCAGCGCCTTCTCGAGCAGCTTCTTGTTCTTCACGAGCAGGTCGCCGCTGGGAAAGGCGAAGTAGCCGACCCGCAGCTTCTTGGACCCGCCGGACGAGGACGCCTCGCTCTGTGAGGAGCAGCCGGTGGCAGCGGCGGAGACCGCGGCCAGGGCGCCGGCGAGCAGCAGACGTCGGGAAGGGTGCCGGGAAGGGCGTTCAGGGGTGGAGCGAGACATGGCGGGGCCGTTTCTGTTCAGGAAGGATTCTGTTCGGGAGGGAAGGGCGTTCGGTCCAGGAGGAAAGGGGCCTAGACGTGCCCGCGCCAAGGCACGACGGCGCGCTCCAGGCGAAGCAGCAGACCGTCGATGACGAGTCCAGAGATACCGATGGCGATGATGCCGACGAGCACGACGGGGGTGTTGTTGTAGTTGGCGGCGTCCTTGACCATGCCGCCGATCCCGGGCAGCCCGTTGACCAACTCGGCGGCGACGAGGGACGAGTAGGCCACGCCCACGGCCAGCCGGATGCCGGTCAGCGTCTGCGGCAGGGCGGACGGCACGACGACGTCCTTGACGACGTCCCACCGCGAGCCGCCCAGGGCACGAGCCGCCTCGATCAGGCTCTGCGACACAGCGGTCACCGCGGTCGTCGTGGAGACCGCCACCGGCGGGAAGGCGGCCACGGCCAGCAGGGTGACCTTGGGTTCCTCGTTGATGCCGAGCCAGATGATGAGCAGCGAGAAGTACGCCAGCGGAGGCAGTGTCCGCAGGAAGGTGATCCAGGGCTCGAACAGCGACCGGACCCAGCCGACGGTGCCCATGAGGAGACCGAAGACCACTCCGAGGGCGATGCCGATGCCGGCCCCGAGAGCGATGCGCCGCAGGCTGATGCCCAGGTGCTCGATGAGCGTGGTGCCGTTGTAGCCGCGTACGCCGTCGTGCGTCGTGGACACTTCGATGAACGCGCTCCACACCTTCGCCGGGGGCGGGACCAGCGTCTCGCTCCATGTTCCGCTCACCGCGAGCAGTTGCCACAGGAGAAGGAACAGGAGAAGTGAGCCGAGCGGCAGGGCGACGTGCCGTACGCGGTGCACGCGCGCCGTGGCGCGGGGAGGCCGCCGCTTCGGCGGAACGTCGGGCAGCGGGGTCAGGTCGGCCTGCGCTGGAGGAGGGGTCGTGGACATGGGGGCGGGGCCTCCGTGGGTACCGGAAGATGAGCGGTTGCGGCCGGGCGGGGCCGGGCAACTCGGAGAGCGCACCGAAGTGCGAAGGGCGGACGCGCCGCCGGGAACATCACCGGGCGGCGGGGAGCGTCAGAAACGCTTGATCAGCGACACGAACAACAGGAACAACACGAAGCGGCGCGTCGGCACAGGTCGATGACCAGGCGTCGCACCAGCGGTTCGTGATTCATGGGGCCCATTTCTACAGCAGGCGCGGCGCTTCACCAAGAGGTGTTCCGCTCCCCGGACCGCGTACCGCCGACGCCGTTACAAAGCCGCCATGAGTTTGTCATGAAGGAGCCGGAATGGCGGCCGCGCGACCGGTGGTTGCCGTGGGTATGACCATCGGAGTAGCGCTTTCACTTCAGGACCGGGTCGACGGTACGGTGCACCTCTCGCGGGAGGCCCACGAGGCCGGACTGCGCTCGGTGTGGTTCGGCCAGACCTTCGCGTACGACTCCCCCACGCTCGCCGCGATCGTCGGCCGCGAGGTGCCGGGGCTGCACGTCGGCACCGCGGCGATCCCCATCTTCGGGCGTCACCCCCTCCTCGTCTCCAGCCAGGCCCAGACGGCTCAGGCGGCGACCGGCGGCCGCTACCACCTGGGCCTCGCGCTCGGCACGAAACAGCTGACCGAAGCGGCCTTCGGCATCCCGCACGAGCGACCCATCGGCAGGCTCCGCGAATTCCTCACCGCCATGCGTCAGCTCCTGGAGACGGGCAGCTCCGACTTCCACGGCGAGCTGCTCACCGCCACCACGCCCCTGTCGGCGCGGGTACCCGGCGCCGAGCCGCCGGTTCCGCTCCTGGTGGCCGCCATGGGCCCGCAGGCACTGCGTGTCTCGGGTGAACTAGCGGACGGCATCCTGCCATTGCTCGCCGGTCCGCGCGCGCTCGCCGAGCACATCGTCCCGGCCGTCACCGCCGCGGCCGAGGCGGCGGGCCGACCCGCGCCCCGGATCGTGGCCTTCGTGCCGGGCGTCGTCACCGCCGACGCCGAGACGGTACGGGAGACCGCGACCGGCGCCCTCTCGTTCTACGAGCAGTTCCCGTCCTACCAGCGTGTCATCGGGCTCTCCGGCGCCACCCGGGCCGTCGATCTGGCCGCCATCGGCGACGAGGAGACGGTCGCCGCCGAGGTGCGCCGGTATCGGGACGCCGGGGCGACCGAGGTGGTGTTCACGTCGACGGACCTCGGCGGCGAGGCGGACCGGCGCCGTACGTGGAAACTGCTCGGAGAGCTGGCGAACGCCTGAGGAGCGCGATCCTCGCGCGATCTGCCCTGGGGCTCGCGATTGCCCTACTGCTTGTGGGTGCCATCGGTAGGCGGGCGTGCTGTCCTGGTAGGAGGGAAACGGCCGCCGCCCGGCGGCTCCCGCGCACGCCCCGATGTCGCACCCCGTCTCCATACAAGGAGCAGCAGCCATGACGATCTTCATGCATGCTTCCCTCCCGGGCGTCACCACCGACCAGTACGACACCCTGAACGCCAAACTCCACGAAACGCCCAAGATGTTCGACGGCTGCGTCGCCCACGTCTGTGTCCCCAGCGGTGACGGCCTGGACATCTACGACGTGTGGGAGTCCGAGCAGCACATGCAGGCGTTCGCGGAGAAGATGATGCCCATCGCCGAAGCGGTCGGCCTGTCCGGTCCCGGAGGACAGCCCGAGACGTCGTCCGTGCACAACTACTGGTTCCCCGGGGCCTGAAGGCCGCGGGGCATGAAGGAGCCGTCCCTCGGTGAGGTCAGCACACCGGGACGCGTCGCCGCCGCGGACGAGGGCATAGGCGAGGAGGAGCTGGCGCTGGCGGCACGCAATCACGGGTTGCCTCTGGAGGCCCTGCGCTACGACGTCACACCGCCCGGCCTCCACTACGTGCTGGTCCACTACGACATCCCCGCGGTCGACACCGACGCGTGGCGGCTCTCGGTCGGCGGGCAGGTCCGTACGCCCTTGGAACTGGGGCTCGCCGACCTGCGGTCGCTGCCGTCCGTCACCCACCGGGTCACGATGGAGTGCGCGGGCAACGGCCGCGCCCGGCTGAGCCCGCGCCCGGTGACCCAGCCCTGGCTGGTGGAGGCGGTGGGGACCGCCGACTGGACGGGCGTACCGCTGCGGACGGTGCTCGCGGCGGCGGGCGTCGACGACGGCGCGGTGGAGGCGGTGTTCACGGGCGCGGACCACGGGGTCGAGCGCGGCGTCGAGCAGGACTACCGGCGCAGCCTGCCCTTGCCCGTGGACGCGGACGTCCTGCTCGCGTACGAGATGAACGGCGGCCCGCTGCCGCCCCAGCACGGCTGCCCGCTACGGCTCGTGGTCCCCGGCTGGTACGGCATGGCGCACGTCAAATGGCTCCATGCCGTCGAACTGACCGACACCCCGTTCACCGGCTTCCAGCAGGCCGTGGCGTACCGCTTCCGGCAGGCTCCCGACGACCCCGGCGAGCCCGTCACCAGGATCGCCCCGCGCGCCCTGCTGATCCCGCCGGGCTTCCCGGACTTCATGTCACGCGTACGGGTCGTGCGCGCCGGACCCGTGGACCTGGCGGGGCGCGCCTGGTCCGGGTACGGGCCGGTCACACGGGTCGAGGTCAGCGCCGACGACGGCCGCACCTGGACCGAAGCCGAGGTCGCCGCCCGCGGCCCGCACCGCTGGGGATGGCAGGCCTGGCACACCACCTGGACCGCGGCTCCCGGCCGTCACACCCTGACCGTCCGGGCCACCGACGCCGACGGCCACACCCAGCCCCTCGAACAGCCCTGGAACAGAGGAGGCTTCGGCAACAACCTCGTACAGCGCGTTCCGGTGCTGTGCCGCTGATCGTCCGATCGTCCCGCGGCACGGGGTTACTTGCGGCGGCGGGCCGCGACTGCCGTCTGTATCAGCCGCAGTCCTGGCCCGGTCATGGCCGTGGTGACGAGGGTGACCAGAACGAGCACGGCGAACAACTGGTCGTCGATCACGCCCGCTTGATGGCCGATGCCGAGCACGACCAGTTCGGTCAGGCCGCGCGTGTTCATCAGCACGCCGAGCACCAGCGAGTCCGTACGCGTGAGACCGGACAGGTATCCGGCCAGGCCCGCGCCGAGGATCTTGGAGAGTGTGGCGGCGGCGAGCATCCCGGCCAGCATCAGCGCGTTCCCCGTGTCGAGGGAGAGTTCGCCGAGGTCCAGGGAGAGGCCGAACCCCAGGAAGAAGAACGGCAGGAGAAGTTGCGCCAGCGTGTGGACGGCGGCCGACTGCGCCTCGCCCGACGTGCCGCGCGATGTGGTGGGCCAGGCGAGCCCGAAGACGAACGCCCCGATGAGCTGGTGGATGCCGAGCTGCGCCGTCACACCGGCGGAGACGGCCACACCGGCAGTGCACAGCGTGAGGACCGCGGCGGGCGAGCGGCCCAGGGGTCCGTCGAGCACCTTCTTGAGCCCGGCCCGGACCGGGCCGAGCAGAACCGCGGTCACCAGCAGGGACAGCAGCAGCGTCTGCCACTGCGCCCCCGGCCCGTCGCCCTGCGCAAGTGCGAGCGCGACGGTGAGCACCAGCCAGCAGACTCCGTCCCCGACGGCCGCCGCGTAGAGGCTGAGCCGGCCGGTGCCGCTGCCCAGGAGTCCGAGGTCGGCGAGGATGCGGGCGAGCACGGGGAAGGCCGTCACGCTGAGCGCGCAGCCCAGGAACAGGGCGAAGGCGGTCGGTTCGGACGAGACCCCCTCGTAGCGCGGGTACAGCCACAGCGCCAGGGCGGCGCCGGTCGCGAAGGGGACCAGGAAGGACGCGAGGGTCACGAGCAGCGCGCCCTGCGCCTCGCGGGCCGTCCCGCGCGCCTGTGACAGTTCCTGTCCGACGCCGAACATGAAGAGGACGAGGCCGAGTTGGGCCAGCGCGTCGAGCCCGGTCACCACCGGCTTCGGGAAGATCCAGGTGAACACGTCCGGGGCGAGGCGTCCGAGCAGGGTGGGCCCCAGGGCGAGGCCCGCGCAGATCTCGCCGATGACCCGGGGCTGGCCGAGGCGCTCCGCAAGGGCGCCCGCGCCGCGCGCGACGACGAGGACGGCCGCGGCGGCGAGCAACAGCACGGCGGTGGTGGAGGCGCCGGGACCGTGCGCGCTCCCGCCGCCCGCGCCGCCGTCCCGCCCCGCCTCGGCCAGGGCGAGGGCACCGGCGACGGTGGGGAGGACGACCAGCAGTCCGTATCCGACGCGTCGACGGCGACGGACCGTCCGCCCGGCGCCCGCGTCGTCCTCGATGGCGCCGGGGAGGGTCCGCGAGGACACCTCGCGCGACTCCTCGATCTCTTCTGTGAGTCTCACGTCGATAGCCGATCTTGTCGGGGTGGCCGGTGTGGGGTGGGCGGAGCCGCGGCGGGCCTGGTCCGCGTCGGGCTCCGTCAGCCGGCCCGGACGTGGAGGCCCACGGCACGCGCGGCGGTCTCCAGGTCGTCGAGACCGTCGAGTTCCAGGTCGGGCGGGGCGGCGCCGTGCGGCGTCCCGTAGCCGAACCGGACCCAGGCGACGGGCATGCCGGCGGCCTGGGCGGCGCGCAGGTCGTAGACGCTGTCGCCGACCATCAGCGCGGACGAGCCACCGGCGATCCGCAGTGCGCTGAGCAGCGGATCGGGGGCTGGTTTGCGGCGTTCGGGGCCGTCACCGGTCACCACCGCGTCGAAGCAGGTGCCGAGCCCGAGCGCCGCGAGGAGCGGTGTGGTCACGTGGCGGGACTTGTTGGTGCACAGCGCGACCCGGACACCGGCCGCCCGCAGCCTGCGCAGCAGGGTCTCGGCGCCCGGGTACAGGCGGGCCCTGGCGGCCGGTCGGCGCGCGTAGCCGGCGAGGTAGGCCTGGTACACGCGCGCCACGAGCGCGGGGTCGTGGCCGCGCCGGCTCTTGCGCATCGAGGCCTCGACGAGTGCGGTCCCGCCTTCGCCGACCCTCCGGCTCACTTCGGAGAGGGTCAGGGCGGGGAGCCGGTGCTCGCTCAGCGCACGGTTGACCACTTCCTCGATGTCGCCGAGCGTGTCCACCAGTGTGCCGTCGAGGTCGAACAGGACGGTGTCGATCTGCCGCGGCTCTTGTGACGTCACGTGTGTCATGGGGCGATGGCCGCGCTCTCGCGGGACCGCATGGTGGTCAGGACGTCGTCGCGGTCGTAGAGGACCCGCCGTCCGTCCTTGCGGCGCCTCCATTGATGCGTGTTGGCCAGCCAGTACACGGTGCCGGAGGCAATCTGCCAGCCCGCGGAGATGTCCTGCGCGGTGAGCCCCGCGCTGTGGGCGGTCCGCGGACGGTGCGGGGTCAGGGTGTGCCAGGTGTCAGGCCGCCAGGAGTGTCCCGCGTCCGCGGAGCAGACGATGGCGGCCCGCCCTGCGGGAGTACGGGGCGAGAGGTGGGCGACCAACTCCCCTTCGCAGCCCGGCCGTACGCAGGTGCCGACCGGGACGCTGCCGTCGCGGCGGTCCGACAGGGCCGACCAGGCGAGCTTCACCAGGTCGCCCGTCTCGGTGGCGATGTCCTGCGCCGCCTCGTGTCCGGTCAGCCAGTCGGCATGGCCCACGAGGAAGGCGGTGAGCGCGGTGGCGTCGCGGGCCGGTGCGGGGAGGCCCCGCTGTTCGCAGACGAGCGCGGCCCAACTCGCGAGCACCGTACGGATGTCGCTGCGGATGTCGATGACCTGGGTGTTGAGCGGGATGCCCGGTGTGCCGCGCTCCCGCACCTTCCCCGCGGTCCTGCGGGCAGGCGCGTGGGTGAGGGTGTTGGCCAGCTCGTCGTAGAGCAGTCCGAGCGCCACCAGGTTCCGGGCGATCCGCCGGGGCGACGTGGACGCGCCGCGTGCGGAGGTGGCAGCGCCACGGGCTGCGGTGGACGTACGGGCGGACGCTAAGGGCGTGGAGAGCATGAGCGGACATCCCCCTGGCAGTGGTTTTGGTGCTGTACGCACACCCTGCCGGGCCCCGCTACCAGGCCGTTCCCCATCCGTTCCCGCTCCGCTACCGCCTGTCCTGCGGCGGCACGACCAAGCTCCGGCCGCAGGGGGTGGGCCCGGGAGCCACCCTCTTCGACCGGAGCTTCGCCCCGCGGTCGCGCCGTGTCAGTTCTTGCCGCGCGGCCCGACGCTGAAGCCGGGGCTGACGCCCACCTGCGCCGGGACGAACGGTTCGAGTGCCCATGCGGGGCCGGACTGGTCATGGGCGGCGGACGGGTCCGAGACCGACACTTCCGGGTCCACCGGGGAGATCGCCGCGACGAGGTAGCGGGCGTCGCGCCCCCGTACGGTGTCCGGGACCTCCGGCGGCCGGGAGAGCGCGCCGCCGAGGTGACGGATGTTCATGATGACCATGGTGTGGCCGTTCGGCTGGGCCAGGGTTTCGAGCGCCGTCGGGTCGAGCGTGTCGATCAGGACGTTCTCGCCGATGTACGGGCCAGGGGTGTCCGGCTCGGCGTGCACCCGGGCCGAATCGGCGAACGGCATCGGGGCCAGGGTGTCCTCGATCGTCGGCGCCGCCATGCGCAGCGGCGCCGCGAGCCGGTCGGCGTCCTCGGTCGTGCCGCGCAGCGCGATCGCGACGCGTGCGATGCGCCGGCCGCGCAGGAAGGGGGGCAGGAACTCCTCGTCGGGGAAAGCCATCACCCGTAGCGTGGAGGTGAGTTCATCGGGCGCCCCGGCCGTCCACTCGCGGAACGCGTGGAGCACCGCGGTGTCGCCCTCGGCGTCCGACGCGCCGATGTCGAAGGTGAGGCCGCCGCCCTGCAGATTGCCTTCGGGCAGCAGGCCGATGGTCATCGCGGTGACGACCTCGCCCGGCACGGGTCCGGTGCCGCGCAACCGGGCGAACCGTGCGGCGTCGCTCCGGTCGACCTGCCGCTCCTCGCCGTCCTCGGTGACGACCGTGAACGAGCGGACGAAGTCGCTGGCCCAGCCGTCCGACCGGCCGAGCAGGCTGATCCCGCCCCCGAAGGTGTAGCCGACGGCGCCGACGCTGCCCATGCTGCCGCTGGGCGGCACCAGACCGTGCGGTGCGGCGGCCGCCGCGACCTCGCCCCAAGTGGTGCCGCCTTCGACGCGGGCGGTGCGGTCGACGGGATCGACCACGACGCCGTTCAGCCGCCGGACCGTCAGGACGATGCCTCTGTCGGCGGCGAAGCACATGCCGTGTCCGGTGCTGTGCACCGTGACCGGAACCCCGTTCTCCCCCGCGAAGCGCTGAACGGCCTTGACGTCGGCGACGTCCCGAGCTCCGACCACGAGGTCCGGACGGTGCCGCAGACCGAGCTGGAAACTCGCCAACTCATCGGCGAATCCAGCGTCGTTCGGCTGCAGCACCGGTCCCGCCACGGAACGGGCGAGCGCTCCGGCCAGGCGGGATGCTTCGTTCGAGATAGTCATGCTTGTCCTTGTCCTCGACTGCGCTCGGTGGGTCGGGGTCTACCGGTTGCCTGCCACAGCCCCGCAGTTGGCTGGCTATGCGTTGGCTGCCAACCTATTGGTAGCACATGGTCGTGGGACACGGGCAGGGTGCCCGCTCTTTCCGGCCAGTGCGGCCGACGGCCATCGCTGAACGAACAGTCCTCGGCGTTCGCCCGCTGGGTTAACGTTCCGCACGTAGTGAGATCGGCCGAGAAAAACTGGGGGCAAAACCGTGGTGAGTGTTCTCGTGGCGACGGCGCCGGCCGAAGGCCACGTCAATGTGATGATGCATGTGGTGAAAGAACTCGTGCGCCGTGGAAATGCGGTGACTTGGTACACCGGAAAGGCATTCGAGGCACGCGTCGAAAAGACCGGAGCCCAGTTCTCTCCGATCGTCTCCGGATTCGACTACGGCGGAATGACGCACGACGAGGCATTTCCCCACCACGCCGGCCTCACCGGAACCAAAGGAATGGTCGCGGTCTTCCGTGACGTCTTCTTCGGTACCGCATCCGACCAACTCCGGGACCTGACGGCGCTGGCCGAGGAACTGCGCCCCGACGTGGTGCTCACCGACGAGACCACGTACGCGGGCGGATTCCTCAGCGAGAAGACGGGGATCCCGCTCGTCTGGATGGCCACCTCGGTCTACACCCTCGGCAGCCGGGACACCGCGCCGTTCGGCATGGGCCTGCGGCCGAGCTCCACCGTCCTCGGACGCCTGCGCAACCGGATGCTGAAGTGGACCGGGGACCACATCGTGATGCGCGAACTGCGCCGGGAGGCGGACCGGACGCGCGCCCAGGTCGGCCTTCCGCGGATCGATGCCGGCGCCTTCGAGAACATCATCCGCATGCCGTCGCTGTACCTCCTCGGCACGGTGCCGTCCTTCGAGTACCCCCGCAGCGACCTGCTCCCGCAGACCCGGTTCGTCGGCCCCATCACCGGCGAGCCGACCGACGAGTTCCAGCCTCCGCACTGGTGGGACGACTTGAAGAAGTACGACACCGTGGTGCACCTGACGCAGGGCACCGTGGCCAATGAACCCGAGCGGCTGCTGCTGCCCGCGATCCGCGCGCTCTCCGACCTCGACGCCCTGATCGTCACCACCACCGGGGTCCCGCCCGAGCAACTCGACCTGGGCCCGCTGCCCAAGAACGTGCGCGTGGAGCGGTTCGTGCCCTACCACCATCTCCTGCCGCACGCCGACCTCCTGGTCACCAACGGTGGGTACGGCGGTGTCACCGCCGCCCTGAGCAACGGCGTACCGCTCGTCGTGGCCTCCGCCACCGAGGACAAGAACGAGGTCGGGGCCCACGTCGGCTGGTCGGGCGCCGGCGTGCACCTCAAGGAGGGCGACGATCTGGAGAACCAGCTGCGGGGAGCGGTACGCCGCGTGCTCTGCGAGCCGGGGTTCCGCGAGCGGGCCCGGCAGTTCGGCGAGGAGTACCGCGCACAGAACGGACCTCGCCGTGCCGCCGAGCTCATCGAGGGTCTTGGGGCCGAGAGCGGCGCCGCCGGACAGCCGCCGCGGTGACATCCCGATGAGGCCGCGGTCCGCTACGCGTGGCGGACCGCGGCCGCGATGACGTCGCAGATCCGGTCCACGTCCTGCGGCGACACCGAGAGCCCGATGGGCAGGGAGAGCACACGCTCCGTCAGCTCCTCGGTCACCGGCAGGTCCAGCGGTGTGTGCACGGCATCGGAGCGGTAGGGCGGCATGCGGTGGCAGCCCGGTGCGAAGTACTTCTTGGTGCGGATGTTCTCCGCGCCGAGCACGTCGAACAGGCGGTCCCGGTCGAGACCCGCCGCGCCTGGGTCCACCCGTACGACGATGTACTGGTGGTTGTGGGTCTGCCCCGCGGGCGCCTCGAACAGCGTGACGCCGGGCACCTGCGCCAGGCCCTCCCGGTAGCGCAGGTGGAGCGACCTGTAGGTGGCCAGAGTGGCGTCCAGACGCTCGATGGACGCGATGCCCATCGCCGCCGAGGACTCGCTCATCTTCGCGTTCGTGCCCGGACCGATCACCCGCATCGCCTCGTCGAAGCCGAAGTTGTGCATCGACCGCACGCGCGCGTGGACCTCGTCGGAGTCGGTGGCGACGAGCCCGCCCTCGAAGGTGTTCAGGATCTTCGTCGCATGGAAGCTGAACACTTCCGCCGACCCCATGGGCCCCGGCGCGAGCGGCCGGCATCCGAACGCCTGGGCCGAGTCGTAGACGAGCGGCACACCCGCGTCCCGGGCCACTTCGTCGAGTGCGGCAGAGTCGCAGAGGTTGCCCCAGATGTGGACGCCGAGGATGCCGCCCGTGCGGGGGGTCACCGCCTTGGCGACCGAGAGGGGGTCCAGAGTGCCCGTCGCCGGATCGACGTCGCAGAACACCGGCGTGAGGCCGATCCAGCTCATCGCATGGGCCGTCGCCACGAAGGTGAACGACGGCATGATGACTTCCCCGGTGAGACCGCACGCCTTCGCCGCGACCTGCAGCGCCGCGGTGGCGTTGCTCGTCGCGGTGTTGTGCCGCCGCAGGGTCCGCTCCGCCGCCCGGCCCTCGAACTCCTGGACGAGCGGGCCGAGATTGCTCAGCCACCGGCGGTCGATGGCCTGGCTCACCAGCTCGAGGTAGCGCTCCTTGGCCGGTACGTTCGGTGTTCCCACCCTGATGTCATCGGCGAAGGCGGGCTCACCTCCGAAGCAGGCCAGATCGGCCCGGACTCTCTTGACTCCCTCGGCCTGCACGGCCACCTCCCGGTCGGCGCGGCCGGTCATGGCGCCGGCCAGACTGCATAGCTGCGCAGGCCGTAGATCAACGGCTGCGGGGCCTGCGCGAAGACCACCGTCTGCTCCACCTGGCCGTAGACCACGGTGTGATCGCCGACCGCCTCGGTCTTCAGGACCCGGCAGTCGGCCACCGCGTGCGCGTCGTGCGGCAGATGCGGCCCGCCGCCACCGGGCGCGTCCTGCCACTTCACGTGGTCGAACCGGTCCGAGGCACCCGAGGCGAACAGCTCGGCGACCGGACGCCCGGCGCCGCCCAGGAGGTTGACCGAGAAGCGGCCCCCTTCCAGTACGGCGGCGAGGGTCGGGCTCCCGTTCCGGACGCAGACCAGGAGCGTCGGCGGCCGGAGCGTGACGCTGCACAGGGACGAGCACGTCATCCCCCAGGGGCGCCCCGCCGCGTCGAAGGCCGTGATCACCGTGACGCCGGTCGGGAATCCGGCCATCAGCGCGCGCAGTTCCTCGGGGGCGGCCGGTGGGGCTGCCGGTTGGGCGTTGTGTGCGATCATCCCGGCATCACCGGGCTCCCTTCCGTCGAGTGGTCGATGGGCGAGTGGTCGATGGGCGCCGCCCCCGGCCTGCGGCCCCGCTGCACCGGAC
>NZ_JBHUZJ010000069.1:0-54396 GCF_042667685.1 Streptomyces sp. NPDC057302
CCTCAGCTGAGGTGATCCCGCCCTACGGCGTTTCTGTGGAGCCTAGGAGATTCGAACTCCTGACATCTGCCTTGCAAAGGCAGCGCTCTACCAACTGAGCTAAGGCCCCGAAAATGGTGCACCCAGCCGGAAGGATCCCGCTCCGGTGGGCGACGGAGACCAGAGTACCGGGTCACCCCCCGGATCTCGCAAAAGGATTGGGGGTCCCGGTGAACGACCACGCTCCGTAAGATGCTCGGCGTGGTTCGCGGCAGCGAACCACGGTTTTTGGGGAAGCGATGGGGAGACGCAATGGACGCCGCACAACAAGAGACGACCGCGAGAGCACGAGAGCTCCAGCGGAACTGGTACGGAGAGCCGCTGGGGGCGCTCTTCCGTCGTCTCATCGATGATCTGGGCCTCAACCAGGCACGCCTCGCCGGCGTCCTGGGTCTGTCCGCGCCCATGCTGTCCCAGCTCATGAGCGGGCAGCGCGCGAAGATCGGCAACCCGGCGGTCGTCCAGCGCGTCCAGCTCCTCCAGGAGCTGGCGGGCCAGGTCGCCGACGGCAGCGTGAGCGCCGCCGAGGCCACCGACCGCATGGATGAGATCAAGAAGTCCCAGGGCGGCTCCGTCCTGACCAACACCTCGCAGTCGACGACGAGTTCGGGTGCGCCCACGGTGAAGCGTGTGGTGCGTGAGATCCAGTCGCTGCTGCGCTCCGTCGCGGCGGCGGGCGACATCATCGATGCCGCGGACTCCCTCGCACCGACCCACCCGGAACTGGCAGAGTTCCTCCGGGTATACGGCGCCGGACGCACCGCGGACGCGGTCGCCCACTACGAGGCGCACCAGAACTGAGCCGTCGGCCGGGCCACCGGGCGGCCCGGAGGGGGAGCGATGCGCGACCATGGGTGAGGTCTTCGCCGGCCGTTATGAACTGGTCGACCCGGTCGGACGCGGGGGAGTCGGAGCGGTCTGGCGCGCCTGGGACCACAGGCGGCGCCGATATGTGGCCGCCAAGGTCCTGCAACAGAGCGACGCGCACGCGCTGCTGCGCTTCGTGCGGGAGCAGGCGCTCCGGATCGACCACCCCCATGTGCTCGCGCCCGCCAGCTGGGCCGCCGACGACGACAAGGTCCTGTTCACCATGGCCCTGGTCGCCGGCGGCTCGCTGGCCCATGTGATCGGTGACTACGGCGCGCTGCCGCCCCGCCTGGTCTGCACGCTCCTGGACCAGCTGCTCTCCGGCCTGGCCGCGGTGCACGCCGAGGGGGTCGTGCACCGTGACATCAAGCCCGCCAACATCCTGCTGGAGGCCACCGGCACCGCGCGCCCGCACCTGCGGCTCTCCGACTTCGGCATCTCGATGCGGATGGGCGAGCCACGGCTGACCGAGACCAACTATGTGGTGGGGACGCCCGGTTACTTCGCGCCGGAGCAAATGATGGGTGCCGAGCCGGACTTCACCGCCGATCTCTTTGCCGTGGGCCTGGTGACCCTCTATCTGCTTCAGGGCGCCAAACCGGACGCCAAGGCCCTGATCGAGCACTTCGCCGCGCACGGGACGCCTGGGGCGCCGCAGGGCGTGCCGGAGCCGCTGTGGCAGGTCGTCGCCACGCTCCTCCAGCCGGACCCGCTCGCACGGTTCCGCACCGCCACGGGCGCGCGCAAGGCGTTGAACTCGGCCGCCGAGCTGCTGCCCGAGCCCGGCCCCGACGACGAGATCGTCGAAATCTTCGACCAACTGGGCCCGCTCCCCCGGGGGTTCGGGCCCGATGGCCCCCTCGCGGCGCCGCCGCCACCCGACTTCGCTCCCCCCGCCGTACCGCCCCCACCTCTCTCCGCGCCACAGACGGGAAGCTTCCCGCCGGCGCAGCCACCGCGGATCCAGCCACTGCCGCAGCCGCAGCCACCACAGGTTCAGCCACAGCAGGCCACCCCACCGCCGCAGCAGGCCACGCCGCCCCCGCTCCCCGCTCAGTCCCCGCATGTCCCCTCCCCCCACCAAGTTCCGATCCAGGTGCCGCACGAGGTGCGGGCCCAGGTGTCGGCTCCGGTGCCCGAGCAGATCCCCGTTCCGGTCCCAGCCCCGGCTCAAGCCCAGATCCAGGCCCAGGCCCACGCCCCCATGCACCTCCCGACCCACGAACGTGCACCCTCCGCGACACCATCGGCACACCGCGTAGCAGCCTCTACTTATCCATACACCGCTCACGCCCCGCAGGTTCCACTCCAGAGCCGACCAGTTCCGCAGAGCCATCGGCAGAAACGGCCGGGACCGCCCCTGAAGGTGGCGATCCCGATGCTGCTCGCAGCGCTGGCGTGCTTCGCGGTGGGCATCTGGGCCCTGACTCGTATCTGACCCGGACCTGACCCGGACCTGACCCGGCCCTGCCCCAGGGCCTGCCCCGCTGCAGCTACCAGGCCGTCGGCGGCCCGTACGGCGAATCCGCAGCAGCCGCACGCCCGGCCCGTCCCGCACGCCTCCGCCCGATCACCGTCCACACCCCCAGGATCATCAGCAGCAGGGTCCCAGCGCCGAACCCCCCGGCGGCGACCAGCTTCATGCCGTCTCCGTCTCCGTCTCCGTCTCCGTCACCGTTCCCGCTGCCGTCGCCGCCCTCGCTCCCGCCCCCGGCAGACGTATCGCCCCGCACCGCGGCGTCCTTGTCCTGGCCGGTGACGCTGAACTCGTCCGAGGGCCGCGCCGTCCCGACGTACGCGGGCGCCTTCTTCGCGGCTCCGTCGACGTTCACCCGCAGCGTCAGGCCCAGCGGACCTTTGCCGAACTCTCGGGCGACCTTCGGATTGAGGTGGACGGAGAGGTAGTACCACCCGGCGAACCGCGTCGCGGCCACACCATCGACAGGGGAGTACCGATTCTCGTATGCGACGGGGGCAAGTGGTTCCAGCGTGGCCGATTTCTGCTGGCCGTCGTAGGCCGTATCGGCGTCGTCGATGCGTGCGCGTACCGGATTGGACCGTGACATGACGAGCGCCGACGTGACGTACTCGCCGCCGCCCCCGCTCGCGCTGCCCAGTTCCGCACTGGCAGAGAGCTGCTGTCCCCAGTCGACCGGCACGCGATAGAAGAGAGTCTGTCCGGGCTCGATCCGGTCGCCCCAGACACCCGCCCGCAGGGCCCGCGCATCGTTGAAGCCCGTGCCGCCCCTGCGCTCCTTGCGCATACCGGTGGGCGGCGTGGGCGAGGCGGAGTTCCACGCGTCGGGTGGCGTCATGGGGGCGCCCTTGGCCACTCCAGGCTCCGAGACGACGCGAAGCTCCGTGTCCCACGTCTGCGTGCTGGAGCCGGGATCACTGTTCCGCTCGACCACTACGTAGTACGTGCCGGCCACCTTGCACCGGTTCTCGGCGGGGCCGACCGCCCGTACCGCCCAGGCGGTGATGGGCCGCGGGCTCTGCGCCGTACCGAATCGCGCGTCTCCGGAGTTGCACCTGTTGCCGTTCGCGTCCTGCAAGGAGACCTCGACGCCGTCCCCGTAGACGACCTTGGCATCGAGCCCGGGAACGGCGGTGGCCGAGACGTACACGGTCTCTCTGGCGTCGAGCTGCAGCTGGTAGTAGACCTTGCCGCCGCGCGCCAGGGAACTCTTGTACGTCGACCCGGGCGTGAGTTTCACGGCGCCCATGCTGTTCTTCGCGCCCTCGACCGGCACGGCCCGGTCGGCGAATACGTACGGACTCGGTGTCGGCGTGTCCGCCGCGGCCCGCCCCGGCACCGCCGCCACCACGCACAACGCCGCCCCCGCGGCCAGTGCCACCCGGCCTCTGCGCAGCCGCCCCATCACGCGCCACCCCTCCCCGAACACCCATCAGTACCGGCCACCCATGCCCGCACGAAGAAGCGACACCCTTTGCTCACGCAAGGCGATGGCGTGCGCGGGCGAAGGCGAGCGGCCGGAAAGATCCGGACAGCACAAGGCCCCGGCCGCAAAAGCGACCGGGGCCTTGTAAAGAGACTGTTGTCGGTACTCACGAACCCGTGGGCACGGAGTCAGTCGCCTCCGTCCACAGATCCTGCTCGGCGCGATCCGCCTGGATCTGGCGGTACACGAGGAGTCCGCCGATGGCAGCCAGTGCGACCAGGAGAAGCTTCTTCACCGCGCGACCTCGTCTTTCTTGACGTAAGGGACCTCTGGCGACCGACTATACACATCGATCGATACCGATCGGTGACCTGGATCCACCCCAACTCCCGCCCCGAACACAGCAGTCGAATCGGGCGCCGCCACTCCTTGGCGCCTCACGGCCCGACGCGACATTCGCCGCTCTTCACCTCACCCGGACCCCTCCCAGGCCCCTCAGAGGGCCCTTACGGCCATCCGGGTGGTGTTCATCTGAACATCGACGCGCCACGAGCGTCGGTCCCCCACTCTCGACGCCGCATACACATCATGAGGAAAGTACGCAAATCGCCCAACCCGAAAGTGAGACGCCATGACCGGCACCAAGGCCATGAAGCTGTGGACCACGCTCATCAGCGCCTTCCTCGCGCTCTTCGCCACACTGGGATTCACGACCACGGCAACGGCGGCCACGCCCGCGCAGCAGACCACGGAAACGTGCACGAGCGCACCGGCCATGACGGCACCACTCGCGGCCTTCTGGGCAGCGGCGTACGAACGGTCCTTGCCGCCCACGATGAAGCAGCGCATCCGCGCCGAGGCGCACGGATCGTCGCCCAGCTGCCGCCACCTGCCCACGGACGACACGGAGACGGCCGTTGAGGCCGAGGCCCATCCCGACGGGCTCGCCGCGGAGCCGTAAGCACGGCCCCGGCCGGCTCGGCCGTTGCCCCAGGGGCCCCTCAGACATGAAGAAGACCCCCAGCCGATACGGGCTGGGGGTCTTCTTCATGTCTGTGGGGCTAACAGGATTTGAACCTGTGGCCTCATCCTTATCAGGTCGCGTGAGGGGTTCCCCGACCTCGTCCAGGCCTGTGCAATACCTGAGTTTGCTGGCCGCTGGAGTTCAGCGTTGGTCGGTGCCGTTCGTGCTTGTTGGTGTCAGTCGCTGATGTCAGAGCCGCCGAGCCCGCTTGACAGCCCAGACTCGGCTCGTCGTGTCGAACCTCTGCACTCAGCCAGGCTGAATCTCTAAGGGCCAGTGGTGGGGTCAACTTCGGCTGTCCCCGACGGCTGATCCTGCTCTCGCAGCTCTGAGGGCTGCACCACGAAGAACGGGGCCATCCACTGAGGCCCACTTACCCCTTCGATTTTGAAGACCCATTGGTACTCGTGATCCACCTGAAGCGGTAGCCCGGTCGGCAGGTTAATGATCACCTTGCCTTGGCTCCACAGCTTCTCTCGCTGGGGGAACTGCTGCACAGTGGGGCGGTCCAGCCTGACGCTTTGGACCACCTGAAGGGCTTGCGGATCGCCAGCCGGTCCGGGGATCTGCACTACCTCTCCGGACGCATCACACAACGTCAGCGTGGTGTTGACCTCGGTGTCTTCCACAGAGGGGGCAGCCGAGATCAAGACAACAACAGCATGGGGTGCCGTTGCACCCGTCTCGGGGGTCATGGTCACCATCTGCCAGCCGGCGCCGATGGCGTTTACCTTGCCCGTCGGATCAGCGTTCGCGAAGTCGGCTAGGAAGATCGAGACGTGCGTGTCATTTGCGATACCCACAGTCAGGAGAGCTTAGCTAGGTCAGCCAGGCGATGCGCTGATTTCGTGGCTCTGGGTACTTGCCGAACGTACGGCTTCGACCCGTAGGTTCGAGGGGCGCTCTTGACGGTCACCTCTAGCAGCGGGGGGCGGTACGGAGGTGCCACAAGTTCAACCGGCTCGCTCGTGGCCATCATGGCGTCGATCTCGTCTTCCGTGAGATCAATGTCAGCGAACTCGTCCACAGGCTCCATGCTGACCATCCTGAATCCTTCATCGGGTAGCGGCAAGCGCTGTGCCAAGCCGATAAATGCCATCGGCGATGTCCACAGGGAAGAGGACGATCTTTAGATACCTTCCCGCTTCGGACTCCCCATGAACGATGAGGCGTAGTCCCCTCTCGGGTTCGTCGCTCCAACCAGCCTTCGTGTACCGGCTGGGCGCTTGGCATGCTTCGCGCACCTCGGCAGGTGTCACCCCATGCTTGCTCTGGATCTTCTCAGCCATGGTGTCGCTGATCCGGATCTCAGCAATGTAGATGCGAGCCATCGGGGCAACAGCATGGCACACGTCACATGGATAACGGGCGCCTTCCGGATTCGTCCCCTAAAGCCGGGCGCCAAGGTCGGTGGAGCGGCTTTGGGCGGGAGCTGCCATGGGGCGAGTGATCATGGCCCCTTAAGCTTCCGGCGAGTCGGGCAGTCTGTGGACCTGCCCGTTAAAGCACGACGTTGGGGCCATGATCTTCGAGGCTCGCCCCATGGTGGCTGCCTAAAGCCGTGGAGCCGACCGCCCCAGCCCCCACCTCCCCCACCACTTCCCGGCCGGTGGGGTTCGGTCGATGCCTCAGCCGTGGCGCACCTGCTTGTTGATCCAAAGCTGTCCCGTGGGGTCCGTGGCACACCAAGCGTGCCGACCATGGGGCGGTGCCTGCCCAAGCTGGGCCGTGGCTCTGTGGGGCACGGGCGTGGGATGGGGTGGGGTATCAGGCTCGGTCCGGTGCAGCGGCCCTTGGCGTGCCAGAGCGTGAAACGGGGATCATCCCAAGGCAACTTCAGGTGGCGGGGGCCGGGGCCGGGGCAGCGCGGGCCGAAGGCATGAGCGCAGCCCCGAGCTCCGAGCCCCCGCCGGCCCGCGTGTGGGCCGGTGGGGTGTGATCCCAAGTAGCGGCGGCCGGAGAAGCCATCGGGCCAGAGCTCCGGATGGCCGAAGGCCAAGAGACCCCCAACCCGCTCCCGAAGACCCCAGGACCTCAACAAGCCGAAGGCCAATGCCGGGGCTGTGGTGCAGTCCTGGGGGCGAAGCAATGGGGAGCTGAGGTTCCCCGCGTGGCGGCTGAGAGGTTCTGTCTATTCCAAGTGCGCCACGGCTGAGGCATCGACCGAACATCACAAGCCAAAGAACCAGGTGGGGGCCATGGGGCCACTCCCTCCCCGCCCAACGGGCGGGGCTTGATGAAGTAGAGAAACCTGTAACAGCTCAGCCCTTCGGCGAGACGTAGCAGACGGCAAGGATGCTCTCTCCGTCGCCGAAGTGGTGGGTAGCTTCGCCGATCTTCCGCCAACCGAGCCGTTCGTAGAGCCGAATGGCTGCGGCATCCTTCGTCATCACGTCGAGTACTAGGCGTAGGCCCTGTTTTTGGCCGAAGTCCGTCGCGGCTTCCATCAAGCGCTTCCCGGCGGCGTGCTTCCGTGCCTCCCGGACGACGAAGAGGCGTGCGAGAACGCCTACGTTGGCTTCGTCGTCTCCGCTTTGCTCGGTCCAGAGCGAGACGGCATCCTCGCCCTGCGATCGCATGATGGCCACATGCCCGACGATCTTCCCCTCCACGTCTGCTACCCACGCAGCCAGCACGTCTTTCGACCTGAGCCACGCCTGTGGGTCTTCAACACCCTCGACCGGGTACCCGTCCGTCTCGTGGACTTCGACCAGGGCCGCAGCGGCGGAGTCTAGGTCCGCTTCCTCAAAGGGGCGCACCGTCATGGACTGCATGAGGGGTTCCTCTCTACTCGACCGGCATTTCGTATAGAAGCCCGGTTCGATCGGCTCGATGCACGTACCGAGAGACCTCGAACGGGATGCCGTCCTGGTCGAGGCTGGTGTGCAAGACCTCAAGCACGGGCACGCCGGGCAATAGGTCGAGGATCGCGGCCTCTGCCGGCGTGGGCATCCTTGCGCTGATCTCGTCTCGCACGTGGGTCATGACGTGCCCAAGATCTTCGAGACGGCCGTAGATGCCATCCTTGCCAGTCTTGGGCTGCATCAGGAGCGTGCCTTGCGCTTCATCCCATCGCAGGTAGGTCGAAACGATCTGTACGGGCTCCTCGTCTGCGAAGTAGTGGTTCTCGCGGTGGATCACGCTCTCTTCGTCGGCGGGCACCTTCAGTCGTTCTGCCACGTCCAGCGGCGGACGCTCTTGCGCGATGGACGGGACATCGATCCTCGGGGTTTTGCCCTGCTTCTTGGCTTCGAGCCTGAACGGCGTGAGTCCCGTCTCGCGATTTTTGATCGAGTACCGATCGCTGCCGAACCGAAACAGCCTCTGCGGCTCTCGGACGAAGACGCCACTGCCGTGCTTCGCGGTGACGAGTCCTTGTTCCGCAAGTATCCGGATGGCCTCTCGTGCGGTGTTGCGTGCGGAGCCGTACTGCTCGGCCAGGGCTCGTTCGGACGGCAACTTGTCCCCGCTGTGTAGCTCCCCAACCTCGATCTGGCGACGCAAGTCATCAGCAATTCGCCTGCTCGGAGGCGGTGGGGTCGAGGGACTGGACGGAGTCATACCCCCACTTTAGCAACTGGCTCAAGCCACCTTGTTGACCCAACGACCCTCGTGTGGTCAACTGGCTTAAGCCAGTAAGTGGCTCAAGCCAGTTGGGCGTCACCAAGCGTGCGCCCTGGACCAAGGAGCACTACATGCCGTCCTTCAAGATCGACCTTTCGACCGCTGTCGTGTTCGTGGCGACACCGGCCGTGCCGAAGGTGATCAGCAAGCAGACCGGGGAGCGGGCCATGGACCGGGAGACCGGTGCGGCGCTCTCGACGGTGGGTCTGCTGATCTCGGATGAGGGGGAGGGGAACCTCTACCAGGTGACCGTGCCGGAGACGGGAATCTCCGAGAGCCTGACGCCGGGTACGCCGGTCTCGGTGATCGGCCTCAAGGCGCGTGACTGGGAGAACGAGTTCAACGGCCAGAAGCGTCACGGGATCTCGTTCCGCGCGGTCGCCATCTCGACGGAGGCCTGATCATGGACCTTCGGACCTGGTTACTGCTTGCCGCTGTGGCGGTAATCGTCGGTGGGCTCGGCTTCGCGAAGGTCCGTGCTCCTCGCGTGTACTGGTCGCTGGTCGGTCTGCCGCTGACCTGGGGCCGGTTCACGGTGACCTACCGCTCCACGATGGAGGTGTGCGGGCTCACGGTGCAGCCTTCGGGTCTGCGGGCGTTCATGACCCGCAATGTGGCCCGCCGGGAGGTCCGGCCGCAACCCCCGAAGGTCCGCCGGGTGCGGCCCACCTCGACCGGACTGCGGATCTCGCTGCGGCTCCCCGCCGGCCTGGAACCAGCGGATCTCGCGGCGGCTTCCGAACGGCTGCGGCACGCCTGGGGAGTCCGCTCGGTGATCGTGCAAGAGACCCGTCCGGGCATCGTCGAACTACGGATGACCGGCTACGACGTCCTCAACCGGGTGCGCATGCCCCGTCGCTCAAAGACTGAGGGTCCGATGGTCGTTCCCATCGCGCTGCGCGAGGACGGCTCGATCTTCACCAGGGACTATCGCAAGGTGCCGATGGCGCTGACCTTGGGCGCCAATCAGTCGGGCAAGTCGATGTATCAGCGCAATCTGATGGCTGGCCTGGCCAAGCTGCCGGTGGGTCTGGTTGGCATCGACTGCAAGCGCGGGGTGGAACAGAGCCGGTACGCCCCTCGCCTGTCGGCGCTGGCGACCACCCCACAAGAGGCCGGACGCCTCCTTGATGCGCTGGTCACCGAGATGGAAGACCGCTTCGATCTGCTCAGCCTGCACGGCGTCTCCGACCTGTGGGACCTGCCCGAACAGGCCCGGTCTGTGCCGCTGGTGGTCCTGGTCGACGAGGTGGCCGAACTGTTCCTGGTGGCCGCGAAGAAGGATGAGGCGGCTCGGGACCAGATGGTCATGCAGATGGTGCGGCTCGCGCAGATGGCCCGCGCCATCGGTATCTACCTGGAGATCTGCGGGCAGCGCTTCGGCTCCGAACTGGGCAAGGGCGCCACCACGCTGCGCGCTCAGCTCACCGGCCGGGTCGTCCATCGCGTCAACGACAAGCAGACCGGTGAAATGGGCCTGGGCGACATCGCCCCCGAAGCGGTCCAGGCCGTGACGACGATCCCGCCCGACCGGCCGGGTGTCGCGGTGGCCGGTGACTCTTCCGGCGGCTGGTCTCGCATCCGCACCCCCGCCATGACCCCCGCTGAGGCTGCGGCCATCTGCCTGGAGTTCGCGCACCTGACTCCCGAGCTGGCGTTCTTGTCGCCCTTCCGGCCGGTCGTTCGTACCGAGCCGACGCCGGAGCCTGCGCCGCCGCTGGTGGCTCCCCGGCCGGTCACCGAGTAACAGCGCACCCACCTCCGGCCGGCGTGACCGTCTCGCGTCACGTCCCTACCCCGCCCATGCCGCAAACCAGATGGGAGGTCACCTCATGACCGCACGCAAGCCCGCCGCCAAGGCTTCGGCGAAGAAGTGCCCGGAGTGCAAGGGCAAGGGCGAGATCACCGAAACCGTCCGGGTCGGCGCCCGCAAGGGACGCGCCACCGCCGATCAACAGGCCGCCCTGTGCACCAAGTGTTGGGGCACCGGCGAAGCGCTCCAGGACTGAACACCCAACAAGAGAGGAGCCCGTCATGGGTCTGTTCGGAAATTCACCGCGTACCGCTGGGTCCACGCCGAAGGGCGAGTGCCCGCAGTGCTGGCGGCACGCCCACGACCGCACCGTGCACCAGGGCCTGCGTGGGGATTGCCCGCAGTGCGTGGACCACATGGTCAACGGCTGCCCCGGCTTCGACCGCCGCTGAACCCGCCGGGGCAGGGCGGCCGGACACGACTCCCCGCCCCGCCCCCGGCTCAACACCGCGAAGGAGGTGAGGACATGAACCGTTCGATCCGCGTGGATGCGGTGCTCGTGCAAGCCGTGATCGCAGGGGCTCTGTCCTTCGCTCACCTGCATGACCTGGCCGCCGCTGCCGGACAAGACGGCTGGAAGGCCTGGGCGTATCCGATTTCGGTCGACCTGCTCTTGGTGGCCGCATGGCGTCGGCTCCGCGCCGGCGGACCGGCTCGGCTGGCCTGGTGCTGGTTCCTGATCGCGCTGGTCGCCTCGCTGGGTGCCAACGTGGCCACCGCCGGCTTCCTCGACATGCAACACCCCCCGGCCTGGCTGCGGTTCGGCGTCGCCGGATGGCCCGCGCTGGCCTTCCTCGGCGGCACGCTCCTGGCCCACTCACCCAAGCAAGCCGGGGACCGGATGCCGGTTCCGCCGGCGCCCGCAGCCCCGGCCCCCGCACCCGAAAACCCCACCCCGACCCCGGAACCCGAGCACGAGGAAATCCCGGCGCCGGACCCGGCCCCGGCCCTGCCCGAAGCGGCTCCCGTGGTGCCTCCGGCCTTGGTCGAGCACGCCCGCAAGGTCGCCACCGAGCACCACACACGGACCGGAACCCGGATCGACGCGGCCACCCTGCGCGCCCGGCTCGGGGTCCCCGAAGCACTCGCCAACACGCTCGTCACCCAACTCGCCTGACACGAAAGGAGATCCACCATGCCCCGCCCGAACCGCTTCTACGACCTGGTCCGTATCGGCCCCGTCCAGGTCGGCAGCTACAACGACGGACGCGGACGCACCAAGCACACCGCCGCTTGCACGGCTCCCAAGTGCGGATTCTCCACGGACTTCCGTGACCGTTCGGCGGCCGAACTCTCGGCCCGTACCCACCGCTGCACGGCCTGACAAGGAGCCTGTCATGCACCTGCCCGACGAACAGTTCCGCGCCGGTCACATCCCCGCCGACCTGTACGAGCGGCTTCCGCCCGGCACCGACCCGCGATCGGTCGTGATCGTGCAGGAGGCTCCCCGCTCCTACAAGGGCCCGATCCTGCTCACCCTGGCCATCACCGCCGGGACCGTGCTCGTGCTGTTCGTGATCGCGTTCGTCGTCCAGATCATCGCCGCATCGATCATCGCGGTCCTCTCCGCGAGCTGCGGTCTGAGCTACACCCTCAACCGCGCGTCCAAGAGCGGCGGTTCGTCCGGCCGCATCTCCAAGGGGCGCTCTCGCTCTCCTCGCCGGCGCCCTGCGCGCTCTCGGCCGGTTCGCTCCAAGAGCCGCTACCGCAAGTACTAGGGCCCTCCGGGGCGGCCTCAACCGCCAAGTTTCCGCCGCCCCGGACGGCTTCACCCCATCCAGATCAACGATCCGAAAGGGCTCACTCATCATGCCTCAGTACGCCTTCAAGCGGCCGGTCTGCCGCAACTGCGACGGCTTCCCCACCGTGGCGATCACCACCGGTGCCCGCCACTGTGACGGCTCCCGCGTCACCCTCCACATCACCTGCCGGGGCTGCAACGGCACCGGCCACACCACCCCGGCATCCGCCGCTCGCATTCCGGCCGGGCGGTGATAGCCATGGCGCTCCCCATGGGCCTGCGGGTCCTGGATCTGTTCTCCTGCTCCGGCGGGGCCGGCTGGGGATACCACCTCGCCGGATTCCAGGTCGACGGCTGCGACATCGTCGATCGCCCCCGCTACCCCTTCCCCTACCACCGGGGCGACGCGCTCGAATACCTCGCCCACCTGATCACCACGGGCGAGATCGCCCGGTACACGCTCGTGCACGCCTCCCCACCCTGCCAAGCCGGCTGCGCCCTGACCGTCGGCACCAACCAGTCGCAGGGCTGGGGCCGTGCCCACACGGACCTGGTGGCCGCTACGCGGGACCTGCTCGACCAGACCGGATTGCCGTACGTGATCGAGCAGCCCAGCGGCAAGGCAGAGATCCGCAAGGACGTGTCCCTGTGCGGGGAGATGTTCGGGCTCGACGTGCTGCGGCACCGCAACTTCGAACTCGGCCGCTGGGCCACAGCACGGCCAGCCCATCCCCGACACCGGGGCTACGTGCGCGGCTACCGACACGGCGTCTACCGGGAGGGCCCCTACGTCGCCGCGTACGGGGAGGGCGGCGGCAAGGCCACGGTCCCCGAGATGCAACAAGCCATGGGCATCACCTGGACCGACGTCCGCGAGGAACTCACCGAAGCGATCCCCCCGGCCTACACACGCTGGATCGGCACCGCCTTCCTGACCGCCCGGCAGGAGGCGTTCGCGTGATGGACACCGCCACCCTGGCAGGTCTCGACCCGGCCACCCTCACCGACGTACTACGGGTGGCCGGCGCCGACGACTTCGACCGCTGGCACGAACAGATCCGCCGCACCGGCGGCTGCTCCGACCCGATCCGCCTCACCGGCGGCACTAGGACCATCGACCCGACCACCAAGACCGTGCTGCACGCCTACATCACCGACCACGAGCCGGGCGGCACACTCCGACTGGCCTGCGGAAACCGCCGCGCCTCACGCTGCCCCTCCTGCGCCTGGACCTACGCCGGAGACACCTACCACCTCATCCGCGCCGGACTCGTGGGAGATCCGGACAAGGGCACTCCGCACACCGTGCGCGATCACCCCCGCGTCTTCGCCACCCTCACCGCCCCCTCGTTCGGAGCGGTCCACAACCGCCCCGGCAACCGGGCCTGCCGCTGCGGCCAACGGCACGGCGAGGACGCCCCGGACCTCGGCACTGCCCTCGACCCGGCCACCTACGACTACGCGGGCGCAGTGCTGTGGAACAACCACGCATCGGATCTGTGGCGCTACTTCACGATCTACCTCCGCCGCGAGATCGCACGGCGGGCCGGACTCACCCAGACCGCTGCCCGCGAACAGTCCCGGCTCTCCTTCGGAAAGGTCGCTGAGTATCAGAAGCGCGGGGCCGTGCACTTCCATGCCGTGATCCGCTTCGACGGACCCGAAGGACCCGACTCCCCACCCCCGCCCTGGGCCAGCATGGGACTACTCACCGACGCCATCCAAGCCGCGGCCGCTCGTGTCGCGGTCGACGTACCCCCGGCCGGCGACCAACCCGCCCGAACCCTGCGGTGGGGAACCCAGCTCGATGTGCAGCCCATCGGCGCATTCGGCCATGGCGAAGACCTCACCGAGCAGGCCGTGGCCTCCTACGTCGCCAAGTACGCCACCAAGGCCGCCGAAACCACCGGCACCGTGGACCGCCGGGTCGGCAACAAAGAAGCCCTCGTGCTGCTCGGCGTGCCCGACCACCCTCGCCGACTGATCGAGGCATGCCTCGACCTGCACGCCCTCTACCCGGATCGGAAGTTGCGGGAGTGGGCTCACATGCTCGGCTTCCGGGGCCACTTCTCCACCAAGTCCCGCCGCTACTCGACCACCCTGGGCGCCCTGCGGCAGGTCCGCGCCGACTACCGAGCCGCCCAGCAACACACCGCCCTCGGCTTACCGGACCCCAACGAACACCCCGAGTCGACCACGCTCACGCTCGCCCACTGGACCTACGCCGGCCACGGCTACACCCCCGGTGAGTCCTGGCTCGCCGCCTCCATCGCCCGGGACATCCAACTCAACCGCGAGACAGCCCGCGAAGCCCTGCACGACCAAATCGACCTGGAAGGGAGCGCAGCATGACCACCGCCACACCTGAGCTGCTGACCGTGCCGGATGTCATGGTGATGCTCAAGGTCGGCAGGACCAAGGTCTACGACCTGATCCGCACGCACCGGCTGGTCTCCATCAAGGTCGATGGCTGCCGACGTATCCCCGCCAATGCCGTGGGCGACTTCGTCCGCAGTCAGCTTGGGGAGGCTGCCTGATGGCCAAGCGTCGCCCCAACGGTGGGGGAACGATCACCAAGCGGGCAGATGGCCGCTACCAGGGAGCCGCGTACGTCACCGACTCGGACGGCAACCGCGTCCGGAAGTACGTGTACGGCGCCACGTGGGATGAAGCGGCCGAGAAGCTCGGAAAGCTCCAGGACCAGGAACGGAACGGTGTCCCGGTGCCGTCTCGCTCGTGGTCGCTCGGCGAGTGGCTGGCCTACTGGCTGGAGCACATCGTGAAGCCGGAGAAAGAGCACAACACGTACGTGAAGTATGAGTCCAAGGTGCGGCTCTACCTCGCGCCCCACCTGGGCAAGAAGTCGATGGTCAAGCTCACCCCGGCACAGCTCCGTGCGTTCATGAGTGCTCTCACGCGCGCGAAAGTCGGTGCGGCGACCCGCTTTGAGGTTCTGCGGACCCTCCGCAACGCGCTCAACCGCGCAGTGCGAGAAGAGCTGCTGACGCGCAACGTCGCTCTGCTGGTCGACATGCCCAAGGTCAGCAAGGACAAGGGCAAGGCGTGGAACGCCCCTGAGGCGATCACCTTCCTCCGGGCGTCGCGTGCCCACCGCTTCTACGCGGCCTGCGTCCTGGTGCTCGTCCTCGGGCTCCGCCGCAGTGAGGTCCTGGGCCTGCGCTGGCAGGACATCGACTTCACGACCGGACAGTTCACGCCGACCAAGCAGGTACAGCGCGAGAAGGGCGTGGGCCTGGTCCTCAAGGACCTCAAGACCGAGTCCTCACAGGCGGTGCTGCCCCTGCCGGAGTTCTGCGCCCGTGCCCTGGAAGAGCGGCGTGCGCTGCAAGAGCTGGAGCGGAAGATCGTCGGTGATGCCTGGGCGCAGGAGCCGGGTCATGACGTGATCTTCTCGTCCGAGCGGGGCGGGCTGACGGACCCGGTCGGGTTCTCCCGGATGTTCAACGCTCTGGTGAAGCGGGCCGGAGTCCGCCGGATCACGGTCCGGCTTGCGCGGCACACCTGCGGCACCCTGCTCGCGTTCCTGAAGGTGCATCCCAAGGTCGCTCAGGCGATCCTGCGGCACAGTCAGATCAGCATGACCATGGACGTCTATACACACGTTGTGGGCGACGGTGAGCGCGAAGCCGTCTCGCTGCTCGCCGACCTGTTGGAAGATCCACTCATCGGCTGATGTCACCCGTGGATGTCAAAGACCCCCAGTCATGATCGACTGGGGGTCTTTTGGCTGGTGGGGCTAACAGGATTTGAACCTGTGGCCTCATCCTTATCAGGGATGCGCTCTAACCAACTGAGCTATAGCCCCGCCGCGCTGCGGTATGTCCCGCGCGCTGACCTCTGAAGATTAGCGCACGTGCGGGCCAGTCCCAAAATCGATACCTCCTGGGAGGCAGGACCGGCCCGACCGGCCCTCTCCCCGGGGGCCGGGACCGGCCCCACCAGCCGTGAGGGACCAGGCGCCGGCCAAGCCCCGCTCGGTCAGGAGCTGGACCAGGATCAGGAAACAGGACAGGGCCCCGCTCTCAACGAGCGGGGCCCTGGACCTTAGGGAAAGCCGTGAAGAAGCGGAAGGACTACTCGTCCTCGGCCAGTGTCAGCTCGACGCCGCCCACGAAGCCCGCGGAGAGGTTGTAGATGAAGGCGCCGAGCGTCGCGAGGGCCGTGGCGAGGACCACATCGATGACCGCGATGATCGTCGTGAACATCAGGACGCGCGGCAGCGACAGGAAGGACTGCAGGTCGAAGCCGTTGGACTCGTTCGAGCCCGTCGCCTCCGAGATCGTGCCGCCCACCGTGGAGAAGACGCCCATGGCGTCCATGACCATCCACAGCACGGCGGCCGCGATGATCGTGCAGATGCCGAGCGCGATGGAGAGCAGGAAGCTGACCTTCATCACCGACCACGGATCGGCCTTGGCCACCCGCAGCCGCGCCTTGCGCGTACGAGGCGTCGTGCGCGCCCCGGTCCGCGGCCTGCGCACCGAACCCGTCTGGGAGTCCTGCTGGTAGGCCTGCGGCGGGTGGTACATCTGGCCGCCCTGCTGGGCCTGCTGGGGCTGCCGCTCCCCGGGCAGCGCGCCCGAGCCGCCCTGTGTCCCCTGGGACCCCTGGGTCCCTTGAGCACCGGCCGCATAGGACCCGTCGTACTGCGCTGACTGAGCCGGCTGCGGCCCTCGGGTGTCGGTCACGGTTCCCCCCTGGGATCCACGAGACTCGTGTGAGTCATCAGAATCAGTGGCGGAGCCACGGACACCGTCTGTACCGGCTGGGCCGGTTCCACTTGCTCCGGCGCCCGTGGCTCCACTCACGATGACTCTCTCCTCGCGCTACTCGGCCGTGGACTCCGTGCCCTCGTCCGTACCGACGACCGGCTCGGCGTCGGCCGATTCGTCGACGACGATGTCGCCGTCGACTTCCTCCGCCTCGCGACCGGCCTCGGCGTTACGAGCGATACCGACCACGGCATCGCGCTTGCCCAGGTTGATCAGTTGGACGCCCATGGTGTCACGGCCCGTCTCCCTGACCTCGTTGACTCGCGTACGAATCACACCGCCGCCCAGGGTGATGGCGAGGATCTCGTCCGTCTCCTCCGTCACCAGCGCGCCCACGAGTTCGCCGCGGTCCTCCACGATCTTGGCGGCCTTGATGCCGAGGCCACCACGACCCTGGACGCGGTACTCGTCGACGTTGGTGCGCTTGGCGTACCCACCGTCGGTTGCGGTGAAGACGAAAGTACCCGGCCTGACGACATTCATCGAGAGGAGCTCGTCGCCGCCGCGGAAACTCATTCCCTTGACGCCCGAGGTCGCGCGGCCCATGGGACGCAGCGCATCGTCCGTTGCGGTGAACCTGATCGACTGCGCCTTCTTGCTGATCAGCAGCAGATCGTCCTCGGACGACACGAGCTCGGCGCCGATCAGTTCGTCGTCCGAACCGTCGTCCGTCTCGCGGAGGTTGATGGCGATGACGCCACCGGCCCGAGGCGAGTCGTAGTCCTTGAGCGGCGTCTTCTTCACCAGGCCGCCCTTGGTGGCGAGCACCAGGTAGGGCACCGCTTCGTAGTCACGGATCGCGAGGATCTCGGCGATCTTCTCGTCCGGCTGGAAGGCGAGCAGGTTCGCCACGTGCTGGCCGCGGGCGTCGCGTCCGGCGTCGGGGAGTTCGTACGCCTTCGCGCGGTAGACGCGGCCCTTGTTGGTGAAGAACAGCAGCCAGTGGTGGGTCGTCGACACGAAGAAGTGGTCGACGATGTCGTCTTCCTTCAGCTTCGTGCCGCGGACGCCCTTGCCGCCGCGCTTCTGGGAGCGGTAGTCGACCGTCTTCGTACGCTTGACGTAGCCGCCGCGCGTGATCGTGACGACGATGTCGTCCTCGGCGATCAGGTCCTCCATGGACATGTCGCCGTCGAACGGCACGAGCGCCGAGCGACGGTCCTCGCCGAACTTGTCGACGATCGCCGCGAGCTCCTCGCTGATGATCTGGCGCTGCCGCTCGGGCGAGGCCAGGATCGCGTTGTACTCGTTGATCTTCGCCTGGAGCTCGTCGTGCTCGGCGACGATCTTCTGGCGCTCCAGGGCGGCCAGGCGGCGCAGCTGCATCTCGAGGATGGCGTTGGCCTGGATCTCGTCGATCGAGAGAAGGCCCATCAGGCCCTCACGCGCGACGTCGACCGTCTGGCTGGCCCGGATGAGCGCGATGACCTCGTCGATCGCGTCCAGGGCCTTCAGCAGGCCGCGCAGGATGTGGGCCCGCTCCTCGGCCTTGCGCAGGCGGTACTTCGTACGCCGGACGATGACCTCGACCTGGTGCGTCACCCAGTGGCGGATGAAGGCGTCCAGGGAGAGGGTGCGCGGCACGCCGTCGACCAGGGCCAGCATGTTGGCGCTGAAGTTCGACTGGAGGTCGGTGTGCTTGTAGAGGTTGTTCAGTACGACCTTGGCGACCGCGTCCCGCTTCAGGACGACGACGAGGCGCTGGCCCGTGCGGGAGGACGTCTCGTCGCGGACGTCGGCGATGCCGCCGACCTTGCCGTCCTTGACCAGGTCGGCGATCTTCTGCGCGAGGTTGTCGGGGTTGGTCTGGTAGGGGAGCTCGGTGACCACCAGGCACTGGCGGTTCTGGATCTCCTCGACCGCGATGACCGCGCGCATCGTGATGGAGCCACGGCCGGTGCGGTACGCCTCTTCGATGCCCTTGCGGCCCACTACTAGTGCGCCGGTGGGGAAATCGGGGCCCTTGATGCGCTCGATGAGCGCGTCGAGCAGCTCCTCGTGCGAGGCGTCGGGGTGTTCGAGCGCCCACTGCGCGCCCTCCGCGACCTCGCGGAGGTTGTGCGGCGGGATGTTGGTGGCCATGCCGACCGCGATGCCCGCCGAGCCGTTGATCAGCAGGTTCGGGAAGCGCGCCGGCAGGACCGTGGGTTCCTTGTTGCGGCCGTCGTAGTTGTCCGTGAAGTCGACGGTCTCCTCGTCGATGTCACGGACCATCTCCATGGCCAGCGGCGCCATCTTGCACTCGGTGTACCGCATGGCGGCGGCCGGGTCGTTGCCCGGGGAGCCGAAGTTGCCGTTGGAGTCCACCAGGGGCATCCGCATCGACCACGGCTGGGCCAGGCGGACCAGGGCGTCGTAGATGGAGGAGTCGCCGTGCGGGTGGTAGGTGCCCATGACGTCGCCGACGACGCGGGCGCACTTGTAGAAGCCCTTCTCGGGGCGGTATCCGCCGTCGTACATCGCGTACAGGACGCGGCGGTGGACGGGCTTCAGGCCGTCCCGTACGTCGGGCAGCGCACGCGACACGATGACGGACATCGCGTAGTCGAGGTACGAGCGCTGCATCTCCGTCTCGAGCCCGACGGGCTCGACACGCATGCCCACGCCGGGAACGACGGGCTCCTCTTCGGGCATCACAGGGGTGTTCTCGTCGGCCATTGCTGGTCAAAGTCCTTTCGAGGTGCGGCTCGTACGGCCGACTCAGATGTCGAGGAAACGAACGTCCTTGGCATTGCGCTGAATGAACGAGCGCCGTGCCTCCACGTCCTCTCCCATCAGCACCGAGAAGAGGTCGTCGGCCTGCGCCGCGTCGTCCAGGGTGACCTGTCCGAGCACGCGGTGGTCCTGGTCCATCGTCGTGATGCGCAGCTCTTCGGCGTTCATCTCACCGAGGCCCTTGAAGCGCTGGACCGAGTCGTCCCGGAAGCGCTTGCCGGCCTGGCGGCCGAGCTCGACCAGCGCGTCGCGCTCGCGGTCCGAGTACGCGTACTGGAAGTCGTCCCGGCTCCACTTGATCTTGTAGAGCGGCGGGCGCGAGAGGTACACGTGTCCGGACTCGACGAGCGGCCGCATGAAGCGGAACAGGAACGTCAGGAGCAGGGTGTTGATGTGCTGGCCGTCGACGTCGGCGTCCGCCATCAAGATGATCTTGTGATAGCGGAGCTTCTCGATGTCGAAGTCCTCGTGCACGCCCGTGCCGAAGGCCGAGATCAGGGCCTGGACTTCCTGGTTCTGCAGGATCTTGTCGATCCGCGCCTTCTCGACGTTCAGGATCTTGCCTCGGATGGGCAGGATCGCCTGGTACATCGGGTTACGGCCGGACTTCGCCGAACCACCGGCGGAGTCACCCTCGACGATGAAGATCTCGCACTTCGTCGGGTCGTTCGACTGGCAGTCGCTCAGCTTGCCGGGCAGGGAGGCCGATTCGAGCAGACCCTTGCGGCGGGTCAGGTCGCGCGCCTTGCGGGCGGCGACACGGGCCGTGGCGGCCTGGATGCCCTTGCGGATGATGTCCGCGGCCTCGTTCGGATTGCGGTCGAACCAGTCCGTGAGGTGCTCGTGCACGACCTTCTGCACGAAGGTCTTCGCCTCCGTGTTGCCCAGCTTGGTCTTGGTCTGGCCCTCGAACTGCGGCTCGCCCAGCTTCACCGAGATGATGGCCGTCAGGCCCTCGCGGATGTCCTCACCCGTGAGGTTGTCGTCCTTCTCGCGCAGCAGCTTCTTCTCGCGCGCGTACCGGTTGACCAGGCCCGTCAGCGCGGCCCTGAAGCCCTCCTCGTGCGTACCGCCCTCATGCGTGTGGATCGTGTTCGCGAAGGAGTAGACACCTTCGGTGTACTGCGAGTTCCACTGCATGGCGATCTCGGCCGAGAGCATGCGCTCCTTGTCCTCGGCCTCGACGTCGATGACGGTCGGGTGGATCATCTCTCCCTTGCGGGAGTTGAGGTACTTCACGAAGTCGACGATGCCGCCTTCGTAGTAGTACGTCACCGTGCGGGCCTCGTCGACGGCGTCATCCTTCGCCTCGACCGAGTCCGCACCCGCCGTCGCCTTCGCCGAGTCGCGCTCATCAGTGAGTTTGATGGTCAAACCCTTGTTGAGGAACGCCATCTCCTGGAAGCGCCGTGCCAGCGTCTCGAAGGAGTACTCGGTCGTCTCGAAGACGTCCGGGTCCGCCCAGAAGGTGACCGTGGTGCCGGTGTCCTTGGTCGCCTCGTGCTTGGCGAGCGGGGCCGTCGGCACACCCAGCTTGTAGTCCTGGGTCCAGCGGTAGCCGTCGGTCTTGATGTCGACGGCGAGCTTCGTCGACAGTGCGTTCACGACGGAGACACCGACGCCGTGCAGACCACCGGAGACCGCGTAGCCGCCGCCGCCGAACTTGCCGCCCGCGTGCAGCACGGTGAGCACGACCTCGACGGCCGGCTTCTTCTCGACGGGGTGGATGCCCACCGGGATGCCTCGGCCGTTGTCGACGACGCGTACGCCGCCGTCGGGGAGGATCGTGACGTCGATGGTGTCCGCGTGCCCGGCGAGGGCCTCGTCGACGGAGTTGTCGACGACCTCTTGCACGAGGTGGTGCAGGCCACGCTCACCGGTCGACCCGATGTACATGCCAGGTCGCTTGCGGACCGCGTCCAGACCCTCGAGGACGGTGATCGCGCTGGCGTCGTACAAGGCTGTGACCTCGCCGTTCTCGCCAGCGACGGTAGACGGGATGTTCTCGTTGGGGTTGCCGGAATCGGCCACGAAGCGCCCTTTCTGGCACAGCACAAGCCAAGCACCCGGCGGTGGCCGGAGCGGCTGCGTCGTTCAGCGATAGTCAGCGTTGTTCTATGCGTCCCACAAGTGGGGCGGGATTAGCTCCCAGTCTACCGGTAGCGCCGACAGTGATGGGGGTTTGCCGGTACCTGAGTCCGCATGTGCCGTCCTGAACCGGCCTCGCCCGACTCCCCATATACGGCCCGGGGCCCTAGGAGGCTCACAGCGGCACTCAGCGCTTCGGGGTGTCAACCGCGAGCTACCACCCGGTACGGCCTCAGCCGTAGGTGTCGCCGGGGCCCGTGCTGCCCGGGGCGCGCAAGGGTCCGAAGCGGCGCGGAGGGCCGCCGGGGCCGAGGACTTTGATGAGGCGCACGGTGCCGTGACCCAGGTCCTCATTGAGGCGCGCGACCAGCTGGGGGGCCATGAGACGCAGCTGCGTCGCCCACGCCGTGGAGTCGCACTGCACGGTCAGGATCCGCTCGCCCTCGTCGTACTTCTGCGGGACGCAGTGGTTGGCCAGGTCGTCGCCGACGATCTGCGGCCAGCGGCCCATCACCCCGCCGACCGCGGCCGGCGTCTCCCAGCCGCGCTCGGTGATCAGGCGGTTGATGGCGGAGCCGAGCGGCTGCGGGTCACGCCCGTCGGCGCGCGCGCCGGAGCGAAGACCGCCCCTGCGGGCCTGCTTCTTCTGCTGGGCCGCGTCGCCACGCGCGCGTGCCTGCTCCTTGGCCGCGCGCAGGGCGACCCGGGCGAGGTCGATGCCGGAGGGCTCGGGCGTCTTCGGCGTGTCCTTGGCAGGGCCCTGGGGGGCGTCCTTGGCGGGCTCTTCGGCGCTCATACGCGGTCCACCGCGCCGTCCGCCACCGCGAACCGCGTCCCGGCGAGAACGCCCGGCACGTCGTCGTCCACGGCCGCCGTGACCAAGACCTGCTCGCCCGGCGCCACCAGCTCCGCGAGGCGCTCCCGGCGGCGCGCGTCGAGCTCCGCGAACACGTCGTCCAGGACGAGCACCGGTTCGTTCCCCTCGGCGCGCAGGAGGTCGTACGAGGCCAGGCGCAGCGCCAGGGCGTACGACCAGGACTCGCCATGGCTCGCGTACCCCTTCGCGGGGAGCTGGCCCAGCTTCAGGAGCAGGTCGTCGCGGTGCGGCCCGACCAGCGTCACGCCCCGCTCGATCTCCTGCTTGCGGGCCTCTTCGAGGGCGGCGATCAGCTGCTCGTACAGCACCTCGCGCGTGTGGCCCTCGCCCGGCGCCGACGGCTTGTACTCGAGCGCGACGGGTCCGCCGCCGGGTGCCAGCTGCTCGTACGCCTTGTCCGCCAGCGGTTGCAGCGCGGTGATCAGGTCGAGCCGCTGTGCGAGCAGTTCGGCGCCGACGGTCGCGAGGTGCTGGTCCCAGACATCGAGCGTCGACAGGTCCATGGAACGCCCGCCGTGGCGCCGCGCCAGGGCCGCGGACTTCAGGAGGGTGTTGCGCTGCTTCAGTACGCGGTCGTAGTCGGACCGGACGCCCGCCATGCGCGGCGAGCGCGCCGTGATCAGCTCGTCGAGGAAGCGCCGGCGCTCACCGGGGTCCCCCTTGATCAGCGCAAGATCCTCGGGCGCGAAAAGCACCGTGCGGACGATTCCGAGTACGTCACGGGGCCTGACCTGCGAGGACCTGTTGATACGGGCGCGGTTCGCCTTGCCCGGATTCAGTTCGAGTTCGATCAGCTGCTGGCGCTCGCCCTGCCGGACCGCGGCCCTGATGACGGCACGCTCGGCGCCCATGCGCACCAGCGGCGCGTCCGAGGAGACCCGGTGGCTGCCGAGCGTGGCGAGATAGCCGACGGCCTCCACGAGGTTCGTCTTGCCCTGGCCGTTCGGGCCCACGAACGCGGTGACGCCCGGATCGAGAGGGACCTCGACCCGGGCGTACGAACGGAAGTCGGCCAGCGACAGATGCGTGACGTGCATGGTGTGCGCCGACCTCCCCCGGCCTACTTCACTTGCTGAAAGACCTGCACGGTTTCCCGCACAGGCTGTGGATCAGTTCTCGCTCTTGGACTCGACGGCGTGGCCGCCGAACTGGTTGCGCAGCGCCGCGATCATCTTCATCTGCGGGGAGTCGTCCTGCCGCGAGGCGAAGCGGGCGAAGAGCGAGGCCGTGATCGCGGGCAGCGGCACGGAGTTGTCGATGGCGGCTTCCACCGTCCAGCGGCCCTCTCCGGAGTCGGCGGCGAAGCCGCGCAGCTTGGCCAGGTGCTCGTCGTCGTCCAGGGCGTTGACCGCGAGGTCGAGCAGCCAGGAACGGATGACCGTGCCCTCCTGCCAGGAGCGGAAGACCTCGCGCACGTCGGTGACGGAGTCGACCTTCTCCAGGAGCTCCCAGCCCTCGGCGTAGGCCTGCATCATGGCGTACTCGATGCCGTTGTGAACCATCTTGGAGAAGTGGCCCGCGCCGACCTTGCCGGCGTGCACGGAACCGAAGTCGCCCTCGGGCTTGAGGGCGTCGAAGATCGGCTGGACCTTCGCGATGTTCTCGGAATCGCCGCCGTACATGAGCGCGTAGCCGTTCTTCAGGCCCCAGACGCCGCCCGAGACACCGCAGTCGACGAAGCCGATGCCCTTGGCCGCGAGCTCCTCGGCGTGCTTCTCGTCGTCCGTCCAGCGGGAGTTGCCGCCGTCCACGACGACGTCACCGGGCTGGAGCAGCTCGGCGAGCTCGTCGACGGTGGACTGGGTCGCGGCTCCGGCCGGAACCATCACCCATACGACACGCGGCCCCTTGAGCTTGCCCACAAGCTCTTCAAGGCTGTGGACGTCCGCGACGTCCTGGTTGCGGTCGTATCCGATGACGGTGTGGCCTGCGCGGCGGATGCGCTCGCGCATGTTGCCGCCCATCTTGCCGAGGCCGACGAGACCGAGCTCCATCAGTGGTTCCTTAAGTAGCGATGTGGCGTGGAGGCACCTTCGTACCCGCGTCCGAGCCTACGCCCGGACGCCCGCTCACACCTGTGGGCTCAGCCGCTCAGACGTACCGGCATGATCAGGTACTTGTAGGCCTCGTCGGACTCCGCGTCCAGGGCCGGCCTGCCGCTCAGGAGCGCGGGCTTCGTCGACGTCGTGAACGACAGCTGGGCGACCGGGGAGTCGATCGCGCTGAGGCCGTCGAGCAGGAACGTCGGGTTGAAGGCGATCGAGACGTCGTCGCCGTCGAGCTGGGCGTCGACCCTCTCCACAGCCTGTGCGTCGTCGCTGGATCCGGCCTCCAGGATCAGCACGCCCTGCTCGAAGCTGAGCCGGACCGGAGTGTTCCGCTCGGCCACCAGGGCCACGCGCTTCACGGCCTCGACGAACGGGGCGGTCTCGATGACCGCGATCGAGTTGAACTCCGTGGGGAAGAGCGTCTTGTACTTCGGCAGGTCGCCCTCAAGGAGACGCGTGGTCGTACGCCGTCCTGCGCCCTCGAAGCCGATCAGGCCCTCACCGGCACCGGAGCCCGACAGCGCCAGGGTGACCGTGTCGCCGCTCGTGAGCGCCTTGGCGGTGTCCAGGAGCGTCTTGGCGGGCACCAGGGCGACCGCGGAGGCCTCGGGGTCCTCCGGCTTCCACAGGAACTCGCGGACCGCGAAGCGGTAGCGGTCGGTGGAGGCCAGCGTGACCGTGTCGCCCTCGATCTCGATGCGTACGCCGGTCAGGACGGGCAGCGTGTCGTCGCGGCCCGCGGCGATGGCCACCTGGGCGGCGGCCGACGCGAAGACCTCACCGGGGACCGTGCCGGTCGCGGTGGGCATCTGCGGCAGCGCGGGGTACTCCTCCACAGGAAGTGTGTGGAGTGTGAATCGTGAGGAGCCGCAGACCACCGTGGCCCGCACACCGTCCGTGGAGATCTCCACCGGACGGTTGGGCAGGGCCCGGCAGATGTCGGCGAGCAGGCGACCGGAAACGAGGACCGTGCCCTCTTCGTCGATCTCCGCGTCGACGGAGACACGCGCCGAGACCTCGTAGTCGAAGCTGGAGAGGCTCAGGGCGCCCTCCTCGGCCTTCAGCAGCAGGCCCGCAAGGACAGGCGCCGGTGGCCGGGCCGGGAGACTGCGCGCCGCCCACGCCACCGCCTCCGCGAGTACGTCGCGTTCCACCCGGATCTTCACTGAGCCGCCCTCCTGCTGTTGCTGGCAAGGGGTCCAGTCTGACGCACCGCACTGACAGCGGGTGCCCGTCGGGGTCAAGTCGTGACGAGAGGTGTCGGAGTCCCGAGGCGCGAGTTGTGCACAGGCCCCTCTTCGAAGCCAATTTCCCGGTGACTCTAGTAGGCAGTAGTAGTAGGGCCTGTGGAAACCGTGGATAACCCTGTTTTCGCAGGTCAGTGCCAGTTTTTTATCCACTGCGCCTGTGGGCGGAGGCGGTGGACAACCGGTGGTTTCTGTGGACGGGCGAAAGTTCTGCACACCCGGTGCACAGGCAAGGGGTACTTCTCCCCAGCGCTGTCCCCAGCTTTACCCACCTTCCCCACAGGCCAACCGACCTCCTTGGTGTGACGCCTTTCACTCGGCACGGTGACGGGGCGCGTTGCGTTGCCGAACAGTGGACAGCCGTGTGGAGAAGCTGGAGAAAGCTGGGGACAACAGGCTCGAGCCTGTGGGTTGCCGGTGGACAAGTTCACGCACACCCTGTGGACGAGATTTTCATCCACAGCCTGTGGAAAGTTTCTGTCCACGAATCCACAACCACCTGACCAGGCTTGATGATCCCTCAGCAGGGTCCCCTGTGGACATCATCTGGACAACTTCCCGGTCCCCAGGGTGTGGAAGGAAAAAAGTGCACAGATCTGTGGAGAACAGGCCTCTCAGCTGCGGAAATCGAACACTGGAGGGGGCCGGACGGGGTCCACGCGCGCGTGCACAACGGCAAAGGGCGCCCCGGAAGTTGTCCCGGGGCGCCCTTGAACGACGTTTCGGCGCTACGTCTGCGTGGCTCTCAGCGAACCGCTCGACGCCTTGTCAGCCGTTCTTGATGCGGTTGGTGAGCTCGGTGACCTGGTTGTAGATCGAGCGCCGCTCCGCCATCAGTGCGCGGATCTTGCGGTCGGCGTGCATGACCGTCGTGTGGTCGCGGCCGCCGAACTGCGCGCCGATCTTGGGCAGGGAGAGGTCCGTCAGCTCGCGGCAGAGGTACATCGCGATCTGGCGGGCCGTCACCAGGACACGGCTGCGGGATGACCCGCAGAGGTCGTCCACCGTCAGCCCGAAGTAGTCCGCCGTCGCGGCCATGATGGCCGGAGCCGTGATCTCCGGGGAGGCGTCCTCGCCGCCCGGGATCAGGTCCTTGAGGACGATCTCCGTCAGACCCAGGTCCACCGGCTGCCGATTGAGCGAGGCGAAGGCCGTGACCCGGATCAGCGCGCCCTCGAGCTCACGGATGTTGCGTGAGATGCGGGACGCGATGAACTCCAGGACCTCGGGCGGGGCGTTGAGCTGCTCCTGCACCGCCTTCTTACGAAGGATGGCGATACGCGTCTCCAGCTCCGGCGGCTGGACGTCCGTGATCAGTCCCCACTCGAAGCGGTTGCGCAGCCGGTCCTCCAGCGTCACCAGCTGCTTGGGCGGCCGGTCGCTGGAGAGCACGATCTGCTTGTTCGCGTTGTGGAGCGTGTTGAAGGTGTGGAAGAACTCCTCCTGCGTCGACTCCTTGCTCGCCAGGAACTGGATGTCGTCGACGAGCAGGATGTCCATCTCGCGGTACCGCTTGCGGAAGGTGTCGCCCTTGCCGTCGCGGATGGAGTTGATGAACTCGTTCGTGAACTCCTCGGAGCTCACGTAGCGCACGCGCGTGCCGGGATAGAGGCTGCGGGCGTAGTGCCCGATCGCGTGCAGAAGGTGCGTCTTGCCGAGCCCCGACTCTCCGTAGATGAAGAGGGGGTTGTACGCCTTGGCGGGCGCCTCGGCGACGGCTACGGCCGCGGCGTGCGCGAACCGGTTCGACGCGCCGATCACGAAGGTGTCGAAGAGGTACTTCGGGTTGAGGCGCGCGGTGGGCTCGCCCGGGGCCGAAGCGGGGGCCGGCTGCGCGGCCAGCGGGCCGGGGGCGCCGCTGCCGTGGACGCCGTGTCCGTTCCCGTGGCCGTTGCCATGTCCATTGCCGTGGATACCGCCCCGGGGATCGTGGCCTCCTGAGCCGGGGGGCTGCTCGTGCCGCTCACGCCGGTCGTGGCGGTCCTGCTGGTCCTGCCGCTCCTGGCGGTGCTGTTCGTACGGGGAGCGGCTCTGCGGCGGCTGCGAGCGGTAGTCGTGCTGGGGCTGCTGAGGGCTCGCGTACGGGTCCCGCTCGGGGAAGCCGAGCCGCGGCTGCTGCCAGCCGTAGTCGTCCTGCTGCTGGGGCTGCTGCTGCGGCCAGGCGCCGGGGCCGGGGCGCTGGTAGTCGGGGTAGGCCGGGCGGGCGGTCGGCAGCTGGTCGGGCCCGCGGCCCGAGGAGTGCTCGTCCGGGGTGCGGCGGCCGTAACCGTCGTACGACTCATGTCCCTGACCGGGGCCGGGGTGCTGCTCGGGCTCTTCATAGCGCTGCTGCTGTTGCTGGCCGGGCTGCTGCTGGAGCGGCGGCGCCGGCGGGCCCATCGGCTCGCCCACCGAGTCGTCCACCGTGATGGCGATACGGATCGGGCGGCCGCACTCGCGGCTCAGCGACTCGCTGACGATGGGTGCGAGGCGGCCTTCGAGCACGCCCTTGGCGAACTCGTTCGGTACGGCGAGCAGTGCGGTGTCGGCGACCAGAGCCAGCGGCTGGCAGCGCTTGATCCAGCGCTCGTCCTTCGCGTCGACCCCGTGCCCCCGCCCCTCACCCAGCAGCTGCTCCAGAACGCGTGGCCACACTGCGGCAAGATCGGCAGGTACGTCAGCCACAAGGCACGCTCTCTCACGGGGTCCCACGAAGGTGTGGTTCTTGGGACGGAAATCGGGATGGGCAGGGAGAAGGGAATGAATCGGAGTTTGGCCACGGTAGTCAGGGCAACGGCTGCGGTTCAAGTTGTTGTCCACAGGCTGTGCACAGTGTCTCCCCCTGACGGTCGGTTTGACCGGATGGCGTAGCCCCGCGTACCGTGACCAGGTCGAGTTGTCGATGGCTGCTGCCGCCTGCCTCCGATGGGCAAAGATCACGATCTGTGATTGTGAAGCGGTGCACTCGGTGCGTATTCGCGAGCTTCTCGTGGGCGCACGGTGACAGCCAGGCGATGTCCCGCCACCACACAATCATTTCTGGAGCCCCCGAGTGAGCAAGCGCACCTTCCAGCCGAACAACCGTCGCCGCGCCAAGACCCACGGCTTCCGCCTGCGGATGCGTACCCGCGCCGGCCGCGCGATTCTCGCGAACCGTCGTGGCAAGGGTCGCGCCAGCCTTTCCGCTTAATCGCATTAGGTCATGACGTCGTGCTGCCTACCGAGCATCGGCTGAGGCGGCGCGAAGACTTCGCGACCGCGGTACGCCGAGGACGACGGGCCGGACGCCCGCTCCTCGTCGTCCATCTACGTAGCGGTGCAACGGACCCGCACGCGCCTGGGGAGAGCGTTCCCCAGACGCGTGCGGGTTTCGTCGTGAGCAAGGCCGTCGGCGGAGCCGTCGTGCGCAACAAGGTGAAGCGAAGGCTTCGCCATTTGATGCGTGACCGGGTGGCCCAGCTGCCCCCCGGTAGCCTGGTAGTCGTACGAGCGTTGCCCGGTTCGGGCGACGCCGCCCATGCACAGCTGGCCCAAGACCTGGACGCCGCTCTTCAGCGGCTGCTGGGAGGGGGCGCTCGATGAAGTACCCACTGCTGGCTCTGATCAAGCTGTACCAGTGGACGATCAGTCCGCTGCTTGGTCCGGTGTGCAAGTACTACCCGTCGTGCTCCCGCTACGGCTACCTCGCCATCGACCGGCACGGTGCGATCAAGGGAACGGCGCTGACGGCCTGGCGCATCCTGCGGTGCAATCCGTGGTCGCTCGGTGGTGTCGACCATGTCCCGCCGCGCAAGCGCCCGCGGTGGCACGAGATGCTGCGTGCCACGTGGCAGGAACGCAAGGGCGGGCCCTCCGCCGCTGGCGTGCCGTCCGGGGAGACCTCCCCGGATACTCCGAGCCCGGCCGCCGAGACCCCGTCCCATGCTCAAGGAGCCTGATTAGTGGACACGATTGCCAGTCTGTTCAGCTTCATCACGACACCCGTTTCCTGGGTCATCGTCCAGTTCCACTCGCTGTACGGGGCGATCTTCGGCCCCGACACGGGCTGGGCCTGGGGCTTGTCCATCGTGTCCCTGGTGATCCTGATCCGTATCTGCCTGATCCCGCTCTTCGTGAAGCAGATCAAGGCCACCCGGGCGATGCAGACGCTGCAGCCCGAGATGAAGAAGATCCAGGAACGCTACAAGAGCGACAAGCAGCGTCAGTCCGAAGAGATGATGAAGCTGTACAAGGAGTCGGGTACCAACCCGCTCTCCTCGTGCCTTCCCATCCTGGCGCAGTCGCCGTTCTTCTTCGCGCTCTACCACGTGCTCTCCGGCATCGCCTCGAACGACACCATCGGCGTCATCGACAAGCCGCTGCTCGAGAGCGCGCAGAAGGCGCACATCTTCGGTGCACCGCTGGCCGCGAAGTTCATGGACAGCGAGGAAAAGGTCCAGGCGCTCCACGCCTCGCTGACCGACGTCCGCGTCGTGACCGCGATCATGATCGTCCTGATGTCGTTCTCGCAGTTCTACACGCAGCGCCAGCTGATGACGAAGAACGTGGACACGACGGTCAAGACGCCGTTCATGCAGCAGCAGAAGATGCTGATGTACGTGTTCCCGATCATGTTCGCCGTGTTCGGCATCAACTTCCCCGTCGGTGTCCTCGTCTACTGGCTGACCACCAACCTGTGGACCATGTGCCAGCAGATGTTCGTGATCCGCCGGAACCCGACTCCGGGCTCCAAGGCCCAGGCCGCGTTCCTGGAGCGCCTGCAGAAGCAGCTCGCGCACACCAAGAAGGTGCGGGGCCGTGGCAACGCGAACGTCATCAAGGCGATCGTCGCCAAGGGCCGTGACCGCAACGAGTTCGAGCGCAAGTTCATCAACGGTCTGAGCAAGGAAGGGCTGGCCGCCCAGGCCGACGGCTCGGTCGCGCCGAGCGAGTCCGCCGTCGCCACGGAGACCGAGGACGGCACTCCGGTCGCCGGCGGCGGTGCCCCGAAGCGGCAGCAGCCCAAGCGCCAGAGCAAGTCGCAGCGCCAGTCCGCCGCCGCACACAGCAAGGCGGAGAGTGACACGGAGACGCCTTCGGATGCGAAGACGTCGCTGGAGAAGACTCCGGACGAGCCTGAGGACGCCGCTCCCAAGGGCAAGGCCGCGGGCGGCAAGACCGGGTCAGGGAACGCACGCAGCCAAGCCAAGTCCGGGCAGCGCAAGGGCCAGCAGCGCCCCAAGCACCCGTCCAAGAAGTAGAAGGAGTCCATCCCGTGACGGAAGGCACCACCGCCCCCGCCGAGGCTGAGGCCGAGGTCGAGGCCGGCGACACTCTCACCCGTCTTGAGCAGGAGGGTGAGATCGCGGCGGACTACCTCGAGGGCCTGCTGGACATCGCCGATCTCGACGGCGACATCGACATGGACGTCGAGGCCGACCGCGCCGCCGTCTCGATCATCAGCGACTCGAACGGCCGTGATCTGCAGAAGCTCGTCGGCCGTGACGGTGAGGTCCTGGAGGCGCTCCAGGAGCTGACGCGCCTCGCGGTGCACCGCGAGACCGGTGACCGCAGCCGCCTGATGCTGGACATCGCGGGTTACCGCGCCAAGAAGCGCGAGGAGCTCTCCGAGCTGGGTGCCAAGGCCGCGGCCGAGGTGAAGAGCTCGGGCGAGCCGGTCAACCTCAAGCCGATGACGCCCTTCGAGCGCAAGGTCGTGCATGATGCGGTCAAGGCCGCCGGTCTGCGCAGCGAGTCCGAGGGCGAGGAGCCGCAGCGCTTCGTCGTCGTGCTCCCCGCCTGATCGCACGTTGTTTCCCCGGCCCCGTCTGTTCGCAGGCGGGGCCGGTCTTTGTCAGCCTGATAGTCAGCCACACCAGTGCGGTACGGAAGGACGGTCCCCGTGACGGAGGCAGCGGAGCTCCCCTCGGCGCCCGAGCAGGCCCGGGCGGTATTCGGTGAGCGCTTCACGGACGCGGTCCGGTACGCGGAGTTGCTGGCCGATGCGGGAGTGCAGCGCGGCCTGATCGGTCCTCGCGAAGTGCCTCGGCTGTGGGAGCGGCACCTGCTGAACTGCGCGGTCCTCTCCGAGGTCGTGCCCGAGAACGTGATGGTGTGCGACGTCGGCTCCGGTGCGGGGCTGCCGGGTATTCCGCTGGCTCTCGTCCGGCCGGATCTGAAGATCACGCTGCTTGAACCGCTGCTGCGACGGACGACCTTCCTCACCGAAGTGGTCGAGCTGCTCGGGCTCGACCACGTGACGGTCGTGCGGGGGCGTGCCGAGGAGGTCCTTGGGAAGCTGCCTCCCGTCCACGTGGTGACCGCGCGGGCCGTTGCGCCACTGGACCGCCTCGCGGCCTGGGGTGTGCCGCTCCTGCGTCCCTACGGGGAGATGCTGTTGCTCAAGGGCGACACGGCCGAGGAAGAGGTCAAGGCCGCAGGGGCCGCACTGGGCAAGCTCGGCGCGGTGAACACCTCGGTGCTCCACGTCGGCGAGGGAGTGGTGGACCCGCTTTCCACGGTCGTGCGGGTCGAGGTGGGGGAGAGCCCCGGCGGTGTGCGCTTCGCAGCCAAGCGCGCGAAGGCCGCCCGGACGGGACGGACCCGGCGTCGCCGCTGAGCGCCCTCACGCTCGTCGTTCATCCGTCCTGACGACGAGCCGTACTCCACAAAAGCTGCCAAACGTACGCATACCGGGGTGTCGCGCAAGCGGCACCCCGGCTGCCGTGCATCGTGTTTCACGTGAAACGTCGCTCACTGCTGCATGGCATCATCAGTCGCGGCCGCGCTGCGGAACCTCGCGATCGGCGGCCACTCGGTTCCCTCGATAAGGGAACGAAGTTGTCCACAGAGGTGGATTCGTCCACAGAAGACCGGGCCTCGCTGGTTCACGACCCTCAAAGCATGGGAGGCTCTGTTCATTGCGAGCCTGAAGTCGAGGAGAGTGAATCCTTGCGGTCCGACGCCAACATCGCGGGACCGATGACCGATCCGGTCCCCGGTCCCCGTACCGAGTCGGCGGGGGAGGATGTTTCACGTGAAACACCGCCCCCGATGGACGACACCTCTATCGGTCGTGCTGCCCAACTGGCGGTGGAAGCCCTGGGTCGTGCAGGCGAGGGCCTGCCACGACCCGAGCAGACCCGAGTCATGGTGGTTGCCAACCAGAAGGGTGGAGTGGGCAAGACGACGACAACCGTCAACCTCGCCGCTTCACTCGCTCTGCACGGCGCGCGCGTCCTGGTCATCGACCTTGACCCGCAGGGCAACGCCTCCACCGCTCTGGGTATCGACCACCACGCGGAAGTGCCGTCCATCTATGACGTGCTGATCGACAGCAGGCCGCTCTCCGAAGTCGTGCAGCCGGTCCCCGATGTCGAAGGACTCTTCTGCGCCCCGGCCACCATCGATCTCGCCGGTGCGGAGATCGAACTGGTGTCGCTGGTGGCGCGGGAGAGCCGACTGCAGCGGGCGATCCAGGCGTACGAGCAGCCGCTGGACTATGTCCTCATCGACTGCCCGCCGTCGCTCGGCCTGCTGACGGTCAACGCCCTGGTTGCCGGCGCGGAGGTGCTGATCCCCATCCAGTGCGAGTACTACGCACTGGAAGGCCTCGGCCAGCTCCTGCGCAACGTCGATCTGGTGCGAGGGCACCTCAACCCTCATCTGCACGTCTCGACGATCCTGCTCACCATGTACGACGGCCGCACCCGGCTCGCTTCACAGGTGGCGGACGAGGTGCGCACCCACTTCGGCGAAGAGGTCCTGCGGACGAGCATTCCCCGCTCGGTCCGCATCTCCGAGGCGCCGAGCTACGGGCAGACGGTGCTCACCTATGATCCGGGGTCGAGCGGTGCCCTCTCGTACTTCGAGGCGGCACGGGAGATCGCACTACGCGGCGTCGGCATTCGCTACGACGTACAGCACGCCCACATGGGCGCCCAGAATGATCAGCACAGCACGACGGAGGGGATGCAGTGAGCGAGCGACGGAGAGGGCTGGGTCGTGGCCTCGGCGCCCTGATCCCTGCGGCCCCGACGGAGAAGTCGACCGCCCAGGCCATGAGCGGTGCTTCGGCCTCGCCCGGTGCCGCACCGGTACTCACCGCCGAGCGGGGTGTAGCGGCCGCCAAGGTGGCGGCGCTCCCGCAGAGCCCCGTTTCACCTGAAACGGAGCGGCCGCTGAACGAAGCGGTGGAGGCGGAGGAGAGCCCCGTCGGCGCGCATTTCGCCGAGCTGCCTCTCGACTTCATCACGCCCAACCCGCGGCAGCCCCGTGAGGTCTTCGACGAGGACGCCCTCGCCGAGCTCGTGACCTCCATCAAGGAAGTCGGGCTTCTCCAGCCGGTCGTCGTACGGCAGGTAGGACCCTCGCGCTACGAGCTCATCATGGGTGAGCGGCGCTGGCGGGCTTGCCGCGAGGCGGGACTCGAGCGCATTCCGTCGATCGTCCGTGCCACGGACGACGAGAAGCTCCTCCTGGACGCGCTCCTGGAGAACCTGCACCGTGCGCAGCTGAACCCGCTGGAAGAGGCTGCCGCCTACGACCAGCTGCTCAGGGACTTCAACTGCACACACGACCAGCTGGCGGACCGCATCGGCCGTTCCCGCCCGCAGGTGTCGAACACGCTGCGGCTGCTGAAGCTGTCGCCGGCGGTTCAGCGCAGGGTCGCCGCCGGGGTGCTCTCCGCGGGCCATGCTCGTGCTCTGCTGTCCGTCGAGGACTCGGAGGAGCAGGACCGCCTCGCGCACCGGATCGTGGCCGAAGGGCTCTCGGTGCGGGCCGTCGAGGAGATCGTGACCCTCATGGGTTCGCGGCCGCAGAGTGCTCCGCGGGCCAAGGGGCCGCGTGCGGGCGCTCGGGTGTCGCCGTCGCTGACCAGCCTCGCCACTCGTCTGTCGGACCGGTTCGAGACCCGCGTGCGGGTGGACCTGGGGCAGAAGAAGGGCAAGATCGTCGTCGACTTCGCCTCGCTGGAGGACCTGGAGCGCATCCTCTCGACCCTCGCCCCGGGCGAGGGTCCGGTCCTGAAGAACGGGCTGTCCGAGGACTCCACCGAGGACGACACGTCCGAGGGCGAAGAGGCCTGAGCCTCATCAGGTAGTCCGCCGAGAGCGGGCCGTGTCCGGTGTGTACCGGAACACGGCCCGCTCTTTGCTTTCTTACGGTATCGGTGCAATCGCATCGTGGATACGATGCGATTGGGTATGGCGCATCCAGCTGACGGCACCTCATTGGGGAGGAGAGGGCCATGCGATCGGTGAGCCGCACCGGATTGATGACTGCGGGCCTTGGGCTGGGAGCCGTCGGCGGTTTCGTCGGCAGCCTGCTGAAGGAACGGAGCGCTCTGACTGCCGCCCGTGATGCGGCGGGCGAAGGAAGTGAGGAACAGCCTTCATGGGGCGTCGGCTCGTACCGCTCACGCTGGACAACCTTCCGGACCTTCCCCAGCGTTGCCGGACGTGTGTCTTCTGGGAGCTGGACCCGGTCAGCGGCCAGGCCGCGGTAAAGGCCGGTACGCCCGAGCTCGAGAAGGAGGCGTGGATCTCCGCAGTCCTGCTCGAGTGGGGATCCTGCGGCCGCGTCGTCTACGTCGACGATGTTCCGGTGGGCTTCGTGCTGTACGCCCCGCCGGCGTACGTGCCACGCGCCACCGCCTTTCCGACGAGCCCGGTGTCCCCCGATGCCGTGCAGCTGATGACCGCCTGGATCATGCCGGGTTATCAGGGCCAGGGCATCGGGCGCGTGATCGTCCAGACGGTCGCGAAGGATCTGCTGCGTCGCGGGTTCAAGGCGATCGAGGCCTTCGGGGACGCCCGGTGGGAGAAGCCCGCCTGTGTGCTGCCCGCCGACCATCTGCTGGCGGTGGGCTTCAAGACGGTCCGCACGCATCCCTCGTATCCGCGGCTGAGGCTTGAGCTGCGTACGACGCTCTCCTGGAAGGAGGACGTCGAGTTGGCGCTCGACCGACTGCTCGGGGCGGTGCAGAAGGAGCCCGTGCTCCGGCCGCTCTGACGCTTCCTGTCACGCACTCATCGCTGTCATGCGAATGGGCCGGCCCCGGAGGGTCGGCCCATTCGTTGTTTCACGTGAAACAACGCATCGCTCGATGCGGTGGTGCTCGTCGTTACTCGGCGATGAAGTCCGCGAGGTCACGCTCCAGAGCGGCCTTCGGCTTGGCGCCGACGATCGTCTTGGCCACCTCGCCGCCCTGGTACACGTTCAGGGTCGGGATGGACATGACGCCGTACTTGGCGGCGATGCCCGGGTTCTCGTCGATGTTGAGCTTGACGATCTCGATCTTGTCGCCGTGCTCGGCCGCGATCGCCTCGAGGGACGGGGCGATCTGGCGGCACGGTCCGCACCAGGCGGCCCAGAAGTCCACCAGGACGGGCTTGTCGTTCTTCAGGACGTCTTCCTCGAAGGAGGCGTCGGTCACGTTCTTCAGAGTGCCGGCCACGGCGGGCTCCTTAACTTGGTGGTGCGGTGGGGAGGATGGGATGTCAGACGGTCGCTGCGGCCGTCTCGCTGTCCACGAGGGCAGCGAGGAACCGCTCGGAGTCGAGGGCGGCGGAGCAGCCGGTACCGGCCGCCGTGATCGCCTGGCGGTACGTGTGGTCGACGACGTCACCGGCGGCGAAGACGCCGGGCACGTTCGTCCGGGTCGACGGCGCGTCGACCTTCAGGTAGCCCTCGCCGTCCAACGTGAGCTGGCCCTTGAAGAGCTCCGTGCGCGGGTCGTGGCCGATCGCGATGAAGAGGCCCGTCACGGGCAGCTCGGCGGTCTCGCCCGTCTTCAGGTTGCGCAGCGTCAGGCCGGAGAGCTTCTGCTCGCCCTTGATCTCGGCGACCTCGCTGTCCCAGATGAAGCTGATCTTCGGGTCGGCCAGCGCGCGCTCCTGCATCGCCTTGGACGCACGCAGGCTGTCGCGGCGGTGCACGATCGTCACGGACTTGGCGAAGCGGGAGAGGAAGGTGGCCTCCTCCATCGCGGTGTCTCCACCGCCGATCACGGCGATGTCCTGGTCCTTGAAGAAGAAGCCGTCGCAGGTCGCGCACCAGGAGACGCCGCGTCCGGAGAGCGCGTCCTCGTTCGGCAGGCCGAGCTTGCGGTGCTGGGAGCCCGTGGTCACGATCACGGTCTTCGCGCGGTGCACGGTGCCCGCCGTGTCCGTCACGGTCTTGATCTCGCCGCTGAGGTCGACGGAGATCACATCGTCCGGCACCAGCTCGGCGCCGAAGCGCTCGGCCTGGGCCCGCATGTTGTCCATGAGGTCGGGGCCCATGACGCCGTCCTGGAAGCCGGGGAAGTTCTCCACCTCGGTGGTGTTCATCAGCGCACCGCCTGCGGTGACGGCGCCCTCGAACACCAGGGGCTTCAGCGACGCTCGCGCGGTGTAGAGCGCCGCCGTGTAGCCGGCGGGCCCGGAGCCGATGATGATCACGTTACGGACGTCGGTCACGGCTTGATTCCTCGTCTCTGGAGACTGCTGCGTACTGCTGGTGGGTGCCTGTATCAGGTCTCTCACCCCACCCAACGGATCCTACGGGGCATGCATTCCCGACGTGTCCGAGCGCACGGAGCATGTCAGGGACCGTCAGGATGCCACGCTGGGCCGATTCTCCTGTCGCGACGAGGAACGGTCAGGGCCGCGCGTAGGAGGTGGTCAGCAGTACCTTGCCCGCAGCGGTGGCCGACGAGGCCTTGTCCACGCACGTGGCGTCCACGACGTACGCGGAGACCTTCGTGCTGTCGGAGTCATGGGACGCCACGACGAGGTAGGCGTCCTTCCCCTTGTAGGTGCCCTCTTCGGCGGCGAGCGGCGTCCTGTCGCCGATGCCGAGCTGAATGCACTGCGGGACGGTGACGGTGGACTCACGCTTCGGCACGTTCTTGTCCTTCGGGGACTCCGGGCTGGAGCGGACGCCGAAGGACGGCTCTTCGCTGCCGGAGTCGGGCGCCTTGGTGGGCGTCTCGGTGAGCAGATCGGTCACCTGGCCCTTGAGCGTGCCCTCGGAGAACGTGTGCGCGGAGTCGGTGTGGCCCGGTGGCGTGTCGCCCGTGCCGCCCGAGTCGCCGCCCATGTTCTGCATCAGCAAGGAGCCGAGACCGATGGCGGCCGCGGTGAAGACAGCACCGAGTACGACGTTGCGCCGACGGCTGCCGCGCGTCTTGCTTCCGCGTCCAGGTCCTGTGGCGGCACGGGGGTGTCCTGCGGGCCTGTCTGAGGGCGGACCGGAGGCGTGGGTGCGCGATGACTCGGACGGCTCGGAGGATCCCGCTGCGGCGGGCGTTGTTTCACGTGAAACACGCACAGCTGCCGCTGGCTCGGGCATCGGTTCCAGGTCGGTCGACCCGACGGAGCCGGGCGCGATGGAGTCCAGCAGAGCTTCCGCGGCCAGTGCCGCGTCGATGCGTCCGGCGATGTCCGCAGGCATCCGGGGCGGCCCCGGCAGCGTGCCGAGCATGCCGCGGATCTCCTCCAGGGATGCGTAGACATCGGCACAGAGCGAGCAGTCGTCCAGGTGCCGTCGCACGTCGATGGTTCGGGACGGGGGGAGCAGTCCTTCCGTGAGGTCGGAGATCTCAGCGACTTCTGGGTGCCCGGCCGAGTCGGTCGTGGTTGTCACGCTCGCCCACCTCCGCCCTTCGCAGCAGCTGAATCGCTTGGTCCCGCATCCCGTGGTCCCGCTGCAGGTGGGACGGATGTCCCCTGCGTCCGGTTCCTTCCCGGGCCCGACTTCTTGCCGTCCTTGTCGTCGTCGCTGTCTCCGCGCTGCGTACGAGGCTCCGTGCGCAGGTGGGTGAGCAGCGGAAGGAGTCTGGCTCTGCCGCGTGCGCAGCGGCTCTTCACGGTGCCGGTGGGCACCTCCAGCACCTGGGCTGCTTCAGCGACCGGGTAGCCCTGCATGTCCACCAGGACGAGGGCGGCGCGCTGGTCGTGCGGCAGGGTGCCCAGCGCCTCGACGAGCTCGCGGTGCAGATCGCCGCGCTCGACGGGGGCCGCCGCGGACTCGTGCGGCTCGAGGAGCTGCTCCAGTCGCTCGGTGTCGTCGATGGGAGAGGTCTTCCGGGACGACGCCTTGCGGGCACGGTCGAGGCAGGCGTTCACGGTGATCCGGTGCAGCCACGTCGTCACGGCCGACTGCCCGCGGAAGGTGTGCGCGGCACGGTAGGCGGAGACCAGAGCGTCCTGGACGGCGTCAGCGGCCTCCTCGCGGTCGCCCAGCGTGCGCAGGGCCACGGCCCACAGGCGGTCGCGGTGGCGCCGGACGAGCTCGCCGAAGGCGTCCTTGTCCCCTGCCACATGGCGGGCCAGGAGGTCCTGGTCGTTCATCTCGCCGTGCGTGGTGTCGTCCACCGTCGAACCCCCTCCCCCGGTGAGCCTGACCCTCAGCCCGTGAACTTCACATCCGTGATGGCCTGCTTGTACCCGGCGCTGCTGTACTCATCCCGCGGTGACTTCGGCACATCGGTGAGCCAGACCAGTACGTACCGCGACTTGACCGGTTTCTTCGCCTTGATCTTCGCGGTCTGGCCCGAGGTCGAGACCGTCCCGATCTTCTTCATCGAGCTCGGGGGGGTCGTCGAGGACATCGAGTCCGTGGCGTACAGCTCGACCGTCGTGTGGTCACCGCCGTAGCGCAGCCCGAGCGACGCGGCCGACACGTCCTGCTCCTTGCCGAGGTCGTACACGATGCCGACGCCCGGCTTGTAGGGGGCCAGCTTGGGACCCTCTATGAAGCTGTTGGACCGCCAGTACGTCGAGTCGTCGCCGTCGTACGTGTTACGGACGCCCTGAAGATCCTGGGCCTCGCCCTCCAGCACGTACTCCTGGCCATTCGCGATCTTTATCGGGTGCGTGGGCTTCGGCTTGTTCTTGTCGCCCTCGTCGGTCGTGTCCGAGCTGCCGGGGTCCTCTGACTTGCCCCGGTCCATCAACGCGTCCGCGAGCTGCCAGCTGCCGAGGCCCAAGGCCGCGATCAGCAGCGCGGACACGGCCCACTTGAGGGCCTTTCCGGTACGGCTCTGCAGCGGGGGTGGCGGGGTCGGCACCGGCTGGGTGGCACCGGGACGGGGAGCGTTGCGGCCGTAGGTGCCCTGTTGGTAGGTCGTGCGCTGATACTCGGGCGGTGCGGTGAACGCGGGCTCCGGCGGGCGGATGCGCGGCATCTCACCGATCGCCTTCACCAGCTCCTCCGGCGTCGTGCACGGCGGCTCCTGGCGGGAGGCTGTCGCCCCCTCGTTCACGAGAGCGCGCATGGCGAGCTCGGAGAGGCCCCTGTGCACGCCTGCGCGCACCTGCTCGGGGGCGATCAGGCCGACGCCCTTGGGCAGCCCGGAGAGGCCGTACGCGTCGTCCTCGTACGGCCAGCGCTGGGTCAGCGAGGCGTACAGCAGCGCGCCGACCGCCTCGGTGTCCGTGCGCTGCGGGGTGTCGGAGCTGATGCCGCGAAGCGCCGCGTTCACGGCGAGGCCGCGGATGCGGTACTGACCTGAGGACGTCCGCAGCACCGCGCTCGGGGTCAGCCGCAGGTGGGCGAGACCTTCACGGTGGGCGGCCGCCATGGCCTGGGCGACCTGACTGACGAGCTGGTACGCGTCGTGCGCCTCGAGAGGGCCCGCAGCGAGCAGCGCGGTGAGTTCCGTGGCGTCGGGCAGCCACTCGTGCACCACGTAGACGAGGTCGTTCTCCTCGACCGCGTCCAGGACGTGTACGAAGCGGGGGTCGCCGAGCAGCGCCGACGAGCGTGCCGCGGCGAGTACCGATCGTGCCCGCGGATGGTCGGCCGGCAGCAGATGCACGCCGACGGCCCGGCGGAGCTTCTCGTCCACCGCACGCCAGCTGCTGAAACCGTCCAGACGGGTGACGCACTCTTCGAGTCGATAGCGTCTGGCCAGCTTGTGACCGCTGTGCAGCTCGGGGGGTGATGCCGCCCCCGGGCTTGTGGGCTCACCGGTCTCCGCCGCGCCTTCTTCTGCCGTTTCCCGCTCCCGGGTCTGGGCCACCCCGTCGGCCGTGGCCTCGTCCGCCTTCGCGGTCAGCGGCTCATCGCCGCTGTTGTCTGCCACGTCGACGGCAGCCGTGCTCCGTTCCGCCACCGTCGTTCCTGCCTCCCCATCCATCGCGCTTCGTCAGACGCCAAACCCAATTGTGCCCACAGTCCGGCGCTATGCACGACACGCGGTGGCCGGTGATGGTTGTGCGAACCCCTGTATCTCACCGTCCGAGACGGCCGCGGACCATCCCGACCATGGAATTGAGCTCCGCAATCCGCATCTTTCGGGCGGCCACGAAGAAGACGCCTCCGAGGATGATCCCGCCGACCACCAAAGCGATGAGGGAGCCGCCTGCGCCGTCACCCAGAGCCTTGAGGATCCCGTAGGCGGCGGCGCCGCCGAGAATCGCTGCCGGGATGCAGGCCATGGCGAGCCTGGCGTAGGTACGCAGGACCTGAGTGCCGTCCAGATCGCCGCCGAGGCGGTTGCGCAGCCTGCGCCAGGCGACACCGACACCGACCGCGTAGGCGAGGCCGTACGAGGCGGCCATGCCGACCACAGCCCACTGGGCGGGCAGCAGAACGTAGGCGAGGGCGCTCGCCGCCGCGTTGACGGCAGCCACGATGACGGTGTTGTAGAAGGGCGTCCGGGTGTCCTCATAGGCGTAGAAGCCGCGCAGGACGACGTACTGCACCGAGAACGGGATCAGTCCCAGGCCGAACGCCATCAGGACGAAGCCCATGGACTGGGCGGACTGGCTGCCGCTGGAGGCGAACAGCAGGGTGCACATCGGGACGCCGAGGGCGACGAAAGCGAAAGCCACAGGGACGATGGCCACCGCGGAGGTCCGCAGCCCCTGCGAGATGTCGTCGCGGACCGCGCCGGGGTCGTTGTCGTGGGCCGCTCGGGAGATTCGCGGCAGCATGGCCGCCATGACGGAGACGGTGATGATGGCCTGCGGCATGCCCCAGATCAGCTGGGCGTTGGAGTAGGCCATGATGCCCGTACCGTCCCTGCCGGAGGCCTTGCCCGCGGCGGTGGCCAGCTGGGTGACGACGAGCACACCGGCCTGGTTGGCGAGGACGAAGAGCACTGTCCACTTGGCGAGCTTGACCGCCTTGCCGAGACCGTGGCCCTTCCAGTCGAAGCGCGGCCGGAACCGGAAGCCCGTCTCGCGCAGATACGGGATCATCGCCAGGGCCTGGACGATCAGACCGAGTAGGGTGCCGATGCCCAGGAGACGGACACCGTCCGCCGGGATCGACTCGACCCTCATGCCCGAGTCACCGGACGTTCCGTAGACCCAGATGAACAGGCCGAACGTGAAGATCATGACGATGTTGTTGAGGACCGGAGTCCACATCATCGCGCCGAACTTCCCGCGGGCGTTGAGGATCTGGCCCATCACCACGTGCACGCCCATGAAGAAGATGGTGGGCAGGCAGTAGCGGGCGAAGGTGACCGCGACGTTGTTGGCCGGCGGGTTGTTAGCGATGGGGGTCGACATGAGCTTGATCAGCAGCGGCGCGGCGAAGACGGCCAGAGCGACGATGAGGCCGAGCGCGACCATGACGAGGGTCAGCAGGCGATTGGCGTAGGCCTCGCCGCCGTCCTTGTCGTCCTTCATGGCGCGCACCAGCTGGGGCACGAAGACCGAGTTGAGGCCACCGCCGACGGTCAGGATGTAGATCATCGTCGGCAGTGTGTACGCGACGGTCCAGGCGTCACCGAGCGTTGCGGCGCCGAGGGCCGCGGTGATCACCATGGTGCGTACGAAACCGGTGAGCCGGGAGACCATCGTCCCCGCGGCCATCACCGCACTGGACTTCAGCACGCTCGTCGCGCGACCCCCGCCACCCGACTTCGGAGCCGGCGCGGGAGCCGGGGGAGCTGCCGGGGCCGGGACCATCGGGGGCTCGGGCGGCTGGTAGCCGGCCTGCTGCGGGTAGCCGTTGCCCTGCGGGTACCCGTTGCCCTGGGGGTACCCGTTGTTCTGGGGGTAGCCGTCCTGGGGATAGCCGCCGCCCTGCTGATACGTGGCGGCCTGCTCGCGGTAGCCGCCCGGCTGCTGGTCCCGGAAGAGGTGGGCGAAGGCGTCCGGCTCGTGGCGCTCCTCGCCGGCCTGGGTGACCAGGTCGTCGACGCCCACGAACTGCGTCGTACGGGCGTCGTCGCCGTACGGGAGGTACTGGGTCGGGCCTTCGGGTTCGGGGGCCGGGGTCTGGGCCCACACGCGGGGGTCGGGGGCGTGCTGCGGGGAGGGCGGCTGGGCGTAGAGCGGCTGAGGGTCCTGGTAGTAACCGGGAGGCGGCGGGGGGTGCGCGGCGCGGTCGTACAGCGCCTCCGTCACCGGGTCCTGGGCGGCGAGGTCCTGTGCCCGGTAGGGGTCCTGGTCGTAGGCGTCCTGGAGATACAGGTCCGGGGCAGGCTGGGGTGGCACCTGCCCGTCCTCAGGGGGACCGGAACCGCCCGCGCCCTGGCCACGGTCACCGTCGTACGGCGCGTTCATGGATTACCCCACCTCATCGTCCCCGGGCCCACCGGCCACGACATCGCTCAACGGTCCACTCTCTCACCCGTGTCCGACGGGTCGGTGCTTTCCGGAGCGGTGTCCGGTGTCGGGTCACTCGGCTGCTCGGGGTCGTCCTCCCCTGACTCCGTGCCGGACTCGCCGTCCGGGCCGTCCTCGGGGCCCTCCTCGGCCTGCTGCCGGGCGGCCCGCTTGCGCTGCGTGTACATCCGGAATCCGGCGAGCACGAGAAGCAGCACGCCGCCCGCGATGACCAGCATCACCGTGAGGGTGATCTCGGTGACGTTCACGTCGAAGCGGACCGCTTTGCCGTACGGCTGGCCGTCCTCGGTGTAGAGCTGGGCGTAGACCGGGACCGGGCCGTTGGCGTTGGCCGTGGTGGTGAACTTCACCGACTGCGCGTGCCCGCCCGCGATCTTGACCGGCTGTTCCGAGTAGGCACTGTCGTCGATCTTGAGGCGCGTGGGGTTCTCCGAGGTCAGACGCAGAACCATGTGGTCGACGCCTTGCACCAGGTTGTTCTGCACCGTCACCGGGATCGTCGCGCTGCGCCCCGAGAGCTTCGCGTCGGACTTCTTGATCAGCGCCACCTGGTCGATGAGCGTGGTCAGGTAGTTCTCCACGCCCTGGCGGTAGGTGGCTGCCTCGGCGCCCCTGCCCCGCCAGGACGTCGACATCTCGCGGTCTATGGCCCGCCCGAAGGGCGTGATGACGCGGTCCGGCTCGCTGAGGATCGTCTGGAAGCGGTCGAGCTTGTTCTGGGTGTTCTGAATCGACTTGAAGGCCGACTTCGGCAGCTCCTGCTTGCGCAGCGACGCCGGGTAGGCCCCGGCCGAAGGCACCTGGGTGTTGGCCGCCGAATCCGGCTTCGCCTTCGCGGCCGCCGACAGGTCCTGCGGCTGCGACCAGCGCTCGTCGGAGAGGCCGGTCAGCGCCTTCGCCATCGACTGGGCCTGGCTGGCGGACGGCATGCGCTGCGGGGCGACGACGATGCTCCGCTGCTTGTCCGGATCCTGGAGCGTGACCATCAGGCTCTGGGCGAGGAACTGCTGCACGGCGAGTGTGGAGCTCTCGGCGCCCGTCATGTCGCCCTGGAAGGCCGTGGAGAGGCGTGCGTCGGCCACCACGGCCGTCGTGCCGCCGCCGATGGGCCGGGCCGCGCTGGGCGTGTACGGCAGCCCGGCGGCCTCGCGCAGGCTGTCGCTGCGGGCGATCACCGAGTGGGCGCCCGCAGAGGTGGAGACATCGACGATCGACGGATCGAGGGCGCCGTCCACGGGCCACGCGAAGTCCGACTGCGGCTTGACGTGGAGGATGGACTCCACGGCCAGTGCCCCCGCGTCGGTGGCGTCCTTGAGCTGGCCCAGGGAGCCGGTGACGGCCTTGCCGTTGTGGGCGAGCGAGGCCAGATCGGGATCGGCGAAGGGCAGCGCGACGACCTTCTTGTCCTTCTTCTCCTTCACGGTCTGCTCGAGCTTGTTGAGCCACTCCTTGGCGACCGCCTGGCCCTTGCCCGCGGTGGTGCTCTTGCCGTCGGCGGTCTGCACCCGGTAGTTCCGCGTCATCGCGTCGACCGATGCCAGCAGGTCGGGATCGATGACCCAGGTGACATCGAGGCCGCTGCCCAGGGACAGCATCTGCTCCAGGCGACCGCCGGGAGCGAGCTCCTTGGCCAGGTCGTCGTCCGTGAAGACGGGCGTCTGCTGTTCGTCCGAGCCGGTCTCCGCCGTGAGGTGCGCGGTGGAGATGAGCGGCCACAGATAGGTCGTCCTGGTCTTCGTGCCGGTGGCGCCCGACTGCCACGGCAGGAAGGTCCGCTCGAAGCCGAGCACCTGGGACCAGGGCTGGGTGGCGGTCCGGCCGGTGAGTGAGACGCCGAGCTGGTAGACGCCGTCGGCGCCGAGGTCCAGCGCCTTGACCGGCACGGAGATGCTGAAGTCCTGACGGATGCCGGGGGCGAGCTTGGAGAACTTCTTGACGTACTTGCCGCCGACCTCCGTGCCGTCGGTTCCCGGCTGGTAGCCGGTGCGCTTGGCGGCGGAGTCGATCTGGCTCCGGCCGTTCAGGACCGGCCCCAGGCGCAGCCCGACTTCGGCTCCCGTCACCGCCTGCTTGCCCTCGTTGGTGACGGTGCCGGAGACGGTGAGCGTGTCTCCGTCCGACGGGGCGGAGGGTGTGAGTTTGTTGAGCGAGACGTCGACGGTGTTCGAACCGGTGGCGTCTGCTGCCGCGCTTGCTTCCTCGCTCGGCGCCGCGGCGTGCGCGGTCGGCTCCGCCGACAGCTGCAGCATGCCGGCCAGCAATGGGGCCCCAGCCAGCAACGCTGCCGTACGCCGCAGCCACCGGCGGGCAGGTGAGGGACTGGTCCCCGGGAAGTCTGCCGCCTCGGCCACGCGTTGCCCGTCCTCGTTGTCGTCAGTGGTCGTCGGTTGTGCGTCCACGCATGGTAACGAGGTGCGCTGTGGCGAAGTGCCGCGGACTGCTCCACATGATCGGAAGACCTGGCCGGGGAGGGGCGCGCGGCCTCGGCGGCCCCGTCGAAAACCGGGCAGCTGGGGGCGTCCGGGGCACGTACCCTTTTCTGTTGTGCCGAACGCCAATGAAGAAAATCCCAGCGCACTGAGTCAGGTGCAGCGCCGCGCGGTCAGTGAACTGCTGCGTGTGTCCCCTGTCGCGGACGACCTTGCCCGCCGTTTTCAGGAGGCCGGGTTCTCCCTCGCCCTGGTCGGCGGGTCGGTCAGGGACGCGCTCCTTGGCCGGCTCGGCAATGACCTGGACTTCACGACCGATGCCCGCCCCGAGGACGTGCTGAAGATCGTCAGGCCGTGGGCGGACTCGGTGTGGGAGGTCGGGATCGCCTTCGGCACGGTCGGCAGCCAGAAGGACGGCTACCAGATCGAGGTCACCACCTACCGGTCAGAGGCGTACGACAGGACCTCGCGCAAGCCCGAGGTGTCGTACGGCGACTCCATCGAGGAAGACCTCGTACGCCGTGACTTCACCGTCAACGCGATGGCCGTCGCGCTCCCCGAGAAGGAGTTCGTCGACCCGCACGGCGGTCTTGAGGACCTGGCGGAGCGTGTCCTGCGCACTCCTGGCACCCCGGAGGACTCCTTCTCCGACGATCCGCTGCGGATGATGCGGGCGGCACGGTTCGCCGCGCAGCTGGACTTCGAGGTGGCTCCGGACGTCGTCGCCGCGATGAAGGCGATGGCCGAGCGCATCGACATCGTCTCCGCGGAGCGGGTCCGTGACGAATTGAACAAGCTGCTCCTCTCGCCGAACCCGGCGAAGGGACTTGCTCTACTTGTCGACACGGGCCTCGCCGACCACGTGCTGCCCGAGCTTCCGGCGCTGCGTCTGGAACGTGACGAGCACCACCGTCACAAGGACGTCTACGACCACTCGCTGATCGTTCTCGAGCAGGCGATGGCGCTGGAGGAGGACGGGCCCGATCTGACGCTGCGGCTCGCGGCGCTGCTGCACGACATCGGGAAGCCGCGGACGCGGCGCTTCGAGGACGACGGCCGGGTCTCCTTCCACCACCACGAGGTGGTGGGCGCCAAGATGACCAAGAAGCGGATGACGGAGCTCAAGTACTCGAACGAGCTCGTGAAGGACGTCTCGCGCCTGGTGGAGCTGCACCTGCGCTTCCACGGCTACGGGACGGGCGAGTGGACGGACTCCGCCGTACGCCGCTACGTACGCGACGCGGGCCCTCTCCTCAGTCGGCTGCACAAGCTGACGCGGTCCGACTGCACGACCCGCAACAAGCGCAAGGCCAACGCGCTGTCGCGTGCGTACGACGGCTTGGAGGAGCGCATCGCGCGGCTCCAGGAGCAGGAGGAGCTGGACTCGATCCGCCCCGACCTGGACGGCAACGAGATCATGCAGGTCCTGGACGTACGGCCGGGTCCGGTGATCGGCCAGGCCTACAAGTTCCTGCTGGAGCTGCGGCTTGAGAACGGGCCGATGGAGCGTGACGCGGCGATCGCGGCGCTCAAGGAGTGGTGGGCCGCACAGGAGTGAGGCGGGGGCCAGGTGCGATGTTTCACGTGAAACATCGCACCGGATCCGGATATGCGAAGGGGCACTGTTTCACGTGAAACAGTGCCCCTTCGGCTACGTCGTCGCTACTTCGCGGACTTCAGGCAGAGCACCACGTCGTGGCCGCCGCCGGTCTGGTAGTAGCCGACCTCGGTCCCCTTCACCGTCTGGCACTTGCTGACGCTGCTCGTGTCGTCGAACTTCTCCACGACCTTGAAATCGGCGTCGCTGGAGGAGCAGTCGGCGTTCTTCATGTCCGGCTGCGACTGCGTGCCCTTGTTGTGCAGGCAGTCACCGACGGCGGTGGTCTCGGCGTCGCTCTTGCCCAGCTGCCACTTGACGACAGCGATGACGATGCCGATGACGATGACGGCACCGATCCGCAGGACCAGCTTGCTGACCTTCCGGCCACCGCTCGGAGCTGCCGGAGGCGGAACCGGGGCGCCCTGGTTGTAGGGCGGGTAGGGCTGCTGCGGAACGGTGGGCTGGCCGGGCTGTCCCGGCTGGCCGGGGTGCGGCTGCACGCCCTGGCCGTACGGATTCTGGCCCTGGGGCGGAGTAGTCACTTGGGGGTCCCCCTCGAACGGAAGCGCGATGGCGCGGATACGACGTCCGTAAGTTATAGGGAGGCGGTGACATCTCTGTAGCCCAAGGAGGCTCTGTGGCATTGATGTGACACTTACTGTGCGTCAAATCTGGCCATAGCGGCTGCAATTGCCGCGTAGATAACGGCCACCGTTACCACCAGTGGAACCGATCGCCCGTCAGGCGGCAGCATCAGGGCGGCAACCCCGGCCGCGCCGACGAAAGCGACGTTGAACAGGACGTCGTAGACCGAGAAGATCCGGCCACGGAAGCTGTCGTCCACCGAGGACTGCACCACCGTGTCCGTGGCGATCTTCGCTCCCTGGGTCGTCAGGCCCAGCAGGAACGCGGCGATCAGCAGCGGGACGGGGGTGAACGGGAGGGCGAGCGCCGGTTCCAGGACCGCCGCGGAGCCCGCGCAGACGACGATCCAGCCGCCGGCCGTCAGCCGGTTCACCGCCCAGGGCGTCAGCACGGCCGCCGCGAAGAAGCCCGCCCCCGAGACCCCCACGGCGATCCCGAGCAGGGCGAGCCCGTCGGACTCCGAGGACGACCAGGCGTACCGGCAGAGCATCAGGACCATGACGGACAGGGCGCCGTAGCAGAACCGCATGAACGTCATCGCGAGGAGCGCACGGGCGGCAGGACGCCGCTGCGACAGATGACGCACCCCGGCCACCAGATCCCGCGCCGTACCGGCCAGCGCCGCGCCGAGCCGGGGCCGCAGCAGCTCCGGATCCGGGCCGAGGAGTTCGCGGGCCATTCGCAGCGAGGCCAGCGCCGCGCAGAGGTACAGGGCGGCCCCGAGCAGGACCACCACCGCGTCCGAGTCGGAACCCGTCAGGCGTACGACGAACGCGAGACCGCCTCCCACGGTCGCGGCCAGCGTCCCCGCGGTCGGCGAGAGGGAGTTGGCCATCACCAGGCGCTCGGTGTCGACCACGCGCGGCAGCGCCGCCGAGAGCCCGGCGAGGACGAACCGGTTGACGGCCGTGACGCAGAGCGCGGAGACGTAGAAGAGCCAGTCCGGCACGTCGCTCAGCATCAGCACCGCGGTCACCGAGGCGAGCCCGGCCCGCAGCACGTTGCCGTACAGAAAGACCTGACGGCGTGGCCAGCGGTCGAGGAGGACGCCGGCGAAGGGCCCGATCAGTGAGTACGGCAGGAGCAGCACCGCCATCGCGGAGGCGATCGCGGCCGGCGAGGTCTGCTTCTCCGGCGAGAAGACGACGTACGTGGCGAGGGCCACCTGATAGACGCCGTCCGCGCCCTGGGAGATCAGCCGCACGGCGAGCAGCCGTCGGAAGTCCCGCAGGCGCAGCAGTACGCGCAGGTCACCGACGACAGCCATGGGGCACAGCCTCACATACGAGGAGGGTCCCCGGGCGCATTGCCCGGGGACCCTCGACAGCCTCAACAGCCGTTCACGTGGCGAGCTTTAGCGCTCGACCTCGCCCTTGATGAACTTCTCGACGTTGGCGTACGCCTCGTCGTCGAAGTACTGCACCGGCGGGGACTTCATGAAGTACGAGGACGCGGAGAGGATCGGGCCACCGATGCCGCGGTCCTTGGCGATCTTCGCGGCGCGCAGGGCGTCGATGATCACACCGGCCGAGTTCGGGGAGTCCCAGACCTCGAGCTTGTACTCCAGGTTCAGCGGGACGTCACCGAAGGCGCGGCCCTCGAGGCGGACGTACGCCCACTTGCGGTCGTCGAGCCACGCCACGTAGTCCGACGGGCCGATGTGGACGTTGTTCTCGCCCAGCTCGCGGTCGCGGATCTGCGAGGTGACGGCCTGCGTCTTCGAGATCTTCTTGGACTCGAGGCGGTCGCGCTCCAACATGTTCTTGAAGTCCATGTTGCCGCCGACGTTGAGCTGCATCGTGCGCTCGAGACGGACACCGCGGTCCTCGAACAGCTTCGCCATCACGCGGTGCGTGATGGTGGCGCCGACCTGGGACTTGATGTCGTCGCCGACGATCGGGACGCCCGCCTCGGTGAACTTGTCGGCCCACTCCTTGGTGCCGGCGATGAAGACCGGGAGAGCGTTGACGAAGGCGACCTTGGCGTCGATGGCGCACTGCGCGTAGAACTTCGCAGCGTCCTCGGAACCGACGGGCAGGTAGCAGACGAGGACGTCGACCTGCTTGTCCTTGAGGATCTGGACGACGTCGACCGGGGTCTCGTCGGACTCCTCGATGGTCTGGCGGTAGTACTTGCCCAGGCCGTCGAGGGTGTGGCCGCGCTGGACGGTGATGCCCTTGCTCGGCACGTCGCAGATCTTGATGGTGTTGTTCTCGCTGGCGCCGATGGCGTCCGTGAGGTCGAGGCCGACCTTCTTGGCGTCCACGTCAAAGGCGGCGACGAACTCGACGTCGCCGACGTGGTACTCGCCGAACTGGACGTGCATCAGGCCCGGGACCTTGGCGTCCGGGTCTGCGTCCTTGTAGTACTCGACGCCCTGGACCAGCGAGGCGGCGCAGTTGCCCACGCCGACGATGGCTACGCGAACCGAACCCATTCCGGTTGCTCCCTGTGTGATCTGTGTATTCCGGATGAGACCCTGCGGACCGCGGGGCCTCACTTGGCGGTGTCATCGGACGGATCCGGCGGCGGGTTGCTCTCCCGCCGCCGGGGCAGGCCGCCCGACTCCCCAGATGTACTGTCGTGCTGAGCGGAGCCGTCCGGGGCGGACCGTTGCTGGTCGCGCCCCGCTCGCTCGCTCTCGATGAGCTCGTTCAGCCAGCGCACTTCGCGCTCCACGGACTCCATTCCGTGCCGCTGCAGCTCAAGCGTGTAGTCGTCCAGGCGCTCCCGAGTACGGGCCAGGGAGGCGCTCATCTTCTCCAGACGCTCCTCGAGGCGGCTGCGACGCCCCTCGAGCACCCGCATGCGTACGTCCCGCGATGTCTGGCCGAAAAAGGCGAAGCGGGCGGCGAAGTGTTCGTCCTCGTACGCGTCGGGGCCGGTCTGTGAGAGCAGCTCCTCGAAGTGCTCCTTACCTTCTGCCGTCAACCGATAGACGATCTTGGCGCGGCGCCCGGAGAGGGGAGCCGCGAGGGCCTCCTCAGGGGTGCCGCTCGACTCCTCGATCAACCAGCCGTTGGCGACCAGCGTCTTGAGGCAGGGGTAGAGCGTCCCGTAGCTGAAGGCGCGGAACACTCCCAGCGACGTATTGAGTCGTTTACGCAGCTCATAGCCGTGCATCGGGGACTCGCGCAGCAGGCCGAGCACGGCGAACTCGAGGATGCCGGAGCGTCTGCTCATCTTCGCCTCCCGTCTGCCAGCGTCTGTCGACACGGACTTTATGCCGAGCTGATGTATCGACTCGATACATCGAGACGATAGAACGGCCCACCTGCTGAGACAAGGGGGGAAACGGTGAACGGCGTCACATCACCGATTCGTAGGAAGTAACTTGCCTGATTTGGGGTGAACTTCGGTCCTAAGGGGGTTTTGACGGTGCGTAGTCTGTGCGCCATGCAGACCGCCGGGAACCAAGTGATGCCTGAGGGCGTCGTTGACCCTGGTGTAGTGCGGGTGAGCGCTGAGAGGGGCGCATCCGTACTTCGGGGGGACCGGAAACCAGCCGCCGTTTCCAGGCGCGGATACCTGCGCCTGCCCGAGGAGTAATCGTTCGATGAGCGAGCACCGTCGCAAACCGCCGCAGCCGCAGGGCGGCGGACGCGCCGCGGCCAGACGCGGCGCACCAGGCGCGTCGTCGGGTCGCCGCGCGGCACCGCGTGGCGCCAATGGATCGCCCACTTCCTCAACCGGCTCGCACGGAACGGGGGCCCCCGACGACGGGGACCGTTCCTACGGCGGCCGCGCCGAGGCCCGCCGTGCCGCGCAGCGCAGTGGCGCTGTCGGTGCGGGCGGAGGCCGACGCCGAGCGGCCGACGGGGCCGGTGCCGGGCGCGGTGGCGCCGGTGGCGGCGGTCGGCGTGGTGGTGGCGGCCCGAACGGGCCCGGCCGCGGTCGAGGCCGTGGCGGCCATGAGCCCCGTAAGAAGCGCTTCATCGACTACCCGCGTGCGGAGAAGGACGGTCTGCGGCGCTGGGTTCCGTCCTGGCGTCTGGTCACCGGCCTGTTCGTCGGGTTCCTCGGCGGCCTGATGGCGGTCACGGGGATCGCGTACGCCTTGGTGGAGGTACCGAAGGTCGGCGAAGCGGCCAAGGCGCAGAACAACGTCTATTACTGGAACGACGGCAAGCAGATGGTCGCGACCGGCGGTGAGACGAACCGCCAGATCATCGACTTCGACAAGATCCCCAAGGAGATGCGCACCGCCGTCATCTCGGCCGAGAACAAGTCGTTCGAGGACGACAAGGGCGTCGACCCCATGGGTATCGCGCGTGCGGTGGTCAACATGGCCAAGGGCGGCGAGACCCAGGGTGGCTCGACCATCACCCAGCAGTACGTGAAGAACGCGCGCCTCGGCGACCAGTCCCAGACGTTCACGCGTAAGTTCAAAGAGCTCTTCATCTCCATAAAGGTCGGCCGGCAGGAATCCAAGGAAAAGATCATGGCGGGGTATCTCAACACCGCCTACTACGGCCGTGGTGCCTACGGCATCCAGGCCGCCGCCCGCGCCTACTTCGACAAGGACGCCAGCGAGCTGGACCCCAGCCAGTGCGCGCTCCTGGCGACGGTGCTGAAGGGCGCTACTTACTACGACCCGGCGGGCTCCCCTGAGGTCGACCCCGCTGCCTCGCCGCAGGCCAACAGAGACCGGGCCACGAAGCGCTGGCGGTGGATCCTCGACGAGGAGGTCAAGGACGGTCACCTGACCGCCGCGACCCGCAGCAAGTACGACGACTTCCCGAAGCTGGAGAATCCCCGCTCCAACGCTCAGCTGGGCGGGCAGGTCGGTTATCTGGTCGACCTGGCCAAGGCTTACGTGATCAACAACAGCAACGGCAAGATCACGGCCAACGACCTCCAGCAGGGTGGCTACGAGATCCACACGACCTTCGACAGGGACAAGGTCAAGAAGCTCGAGAAGTCCGTGGAGAAGGTCCGCAAGGCGAAGATCAAACCCAAGCAGCGGCCGGACAAGGACACTCACGTCCAGTTCGGTGGGGCCTCCGTGAACCCGGAGGATGGCGCGATCGAAGCCATCTACGGTGGTGAGGACGCGACCAAGCACTTCACCAACAACGCGGACCAGACCGGTGCGCAGGTCGGCTCGACGTTCAAGCCCTTCGTGCTGGCAGCGGCGTTCAAGGACGGCACCCGCGACAAGGGGGGGCCGCCGGACCAGACCGACGAGCGCACCATCGTCAACCCCAAGAGCCTCTACAGCGGCAAGAACAAGCTCAAGATCGAGAACTACGACGGCAGCATCTGGAAGGACAAGGAAGGCAAGGAGTGGCTGCAGACCAACGACGGTGACCAGAGCTACAACCCGCCGACCTACCAGATCGACCTCCGTGAGGCGATGCGCGAGTCCGTCAACTCGGCCTATGTACAGCTCGGCATGGACGTCGGCCTGGACAAGGTGAAGGCTGCGGCCGTCGACTCCGGTCTCAAGGCGAACAGCCTGGCCAGCGCCAATTACCCGTCCTTCTCTCTCGGTACGTCATCGCCGAGTGCGATCCGGATGGCCGGCGCCTACTCCACCTTCGCGTCCAGCGGCGAGCAGAACGATCCGTACTCGGTCAAGACGGTCGAGCACAAGGGCAACACGGTCTACCAGCACGATGCGCCGCCCAAGCGGGCCTTCGACAAGTCGGTCGCCGACAACGTCACCGACGTGCTCAGGACCGTCGTCGAGAAGGGCACAGGCACCTCGGCCCAGCTGAGCGGCCGCCAAGTGGCGGGCAAGACCGGTACGACCGACGGTAACAAGTCCGCCTGGTTCGTCGGCTACACCCCGCAGTTGTCGACCGCGATCAGCATGTACCGGCTCGACGACAACGAAGGGAACAAGAAGCGAGAGTTCCTGGAGATGTTCGGCACGGGTGGCGAGGAGAAGATCCACGGAGCCTCGTTCCCCGCGCAGATCTGGAAGGACTACATGGAGCAGGCCCTGAAGGGCCAGCGCGTGAAAAACTTCCCGGTCCCGGAGCCGATCGGCCAGGTCGTCGGTGAGACCCCGCCGCCCGCCCCGAGCCCGACTCCGTCGAAGACCGAGGAGCCGGAGAAGACTCCCTCGCCGACCCCCTCGGACACGGGGCCTTCTCCGAGTCCGTCAGACAGCCCCGAGCCCGGTGAGTCCTGTGCCGACTGGGACTGGCAGTGCAACAACAACGGCGGTAATTCGGAAGGCGGAGACTCCGAAGGGAATACCGGTGGACAGTCGCCACCGGCCACGCCGGATCCACCAGGCGAAGACGGTGGGAACAGCGATGGAGGCATCTTCGGCGGCCCGTCAGGCTGACCGAGCTCCCCGTGAGCGTGTTTCACGTGAAACGCACTGTTTCACGTGAAACATGCGCCATCGAGCGCCATCAGACGTCATCAACTGCCGACGAGGGCCGCCACACCGCACCGG
>NZ_JBHUZJ010000070.1:0-51055 GCF_042667685.1 Streptomyces sp. NPDC057302
CACCCGCAAACAAGATCGACCTGCGCGGGGTGGGGTGCGCGCCCCCCACCCGTTATGGCTGGGGACCTGGGGGGGCCGGCCCTTCCGGGCCGGCCCGCCGAATTGTCAAGAGTTCCCACCCCTTGTCCCCCTCCACGGGCCCCCGAAGAATGCCCATGACAACCACACAGGGCACAGCTGCAAGGGGGGCTCCACACATGAAGAAGGCTCTCGCGGGCGGATTACTCGCCCTCACCCTCGTAGGGTTCGGCTCCGCGCCGTCGGTCGCGGCTCCGGACGGCGCACCATCGACGCGGGCGGCGGGGGAGAGCGCGAAGAAGAGCGTCGACTTCGCCGGGACCGTCGCGCTCAGCAACTGTTCGGGCTCCGTCGTCCGGGTGCCGCGGTCCAAAGCGGACGATCCCGCGCTCGTCCTCTCCAACGGCCACTGTCTGGAGAGCGGCCTCCCGGCGGCGGGCGAGGTCGTCGTCGACCAGCCGTCCACCCGCACCTTCAAGCTCCTGGACGCCAAGGGCGCCGAGAAGGCGACGCTCAAAGCCAGCAAGGTCTCGTACGCGACGATGACCGACACCGACATCTCGCTGTACCAACTCACCACCAGCTACGGCGACATCAAGAAGAAGTACGGCATCAAGGCGCTGGAGATCGAGGACGCCCACCCGGTCAAGAAGCGGGCCATCACCGTCGTCTCCGGGTACTGGAAAGAGACGTACACCTGCAAGATCGACGGGTTCGTGTACCGCCTCAAGGAGGACGAGTGGACCTGGAAGGACTCGGTCCGCTACACCCCCGAGTGCCAGACCATCGGCGGCACGTCAGGATCGCCGGTGATCGACCACAAGACCGGCAAGGTCACCGCCGTCAACAACACGGGGAACGAGGCGGGCGAGCGCTGCACCTTCGACAACCCCTGTGAGGTCGACCGGCACGGCAACGTGACGGTCCGCCAGGGCATCAACTACGCACAGGAGACCTACGGGATCGTCCCCTGCGTCGGACACGACAGCAAGATCGACCTCGGCCGGAAGGGCTGCAAGCTGCCGCGCCCGGCAGCTGCCCGGAGGTAGCGGGCGGTGTGCGTGGCCCCCGTCCCCGCCGGTGAGGGGGGGGCGGGGGCCGTTCTCGATCGCGTCTCTCGGTCGCGCCTCAGTCGAGCAGGCTCTCGCCGAACCGCGAGCCGCTCGCCAGGCCGAAGTCGGCGGAGCTGAGGGACTTGGAACCGGAACCGGTGAGGCCGGACGACGAGCCCGGCAGGGTCCACAGGCCGCCGCTGCGGTCGTTCTCGAAGGAGGCCGTCACCGCCAGGTCGCCCTTGCCGTTGTTGTCGTAGTCGGCGATCCGGACCTGTGCGCCGAAGAGGTCCCCCGCCTCGGCGGAGCCCGGAACTCCGGTGGTGTCCTGGGAAACACGCACGACCGAGGACTGCGAGACACCGGAGGCGGAGCCGCGGAACACGGTCACGTCGCCGGCGTTGTCCAGTGCGCCGAGCTGTTCGCCGTTGGCGCCGACCACCAGTTCGGCCTTGCCGTCGCCGGTGATGTCACCGATCGCCACCGAGGCGCCCCAGTTGTCGCCGTCCTCGTTGGCGCCGGGCACACCCGTGCTGTTCTGGTGCAGGGTCACCGGGTCGCCGAAGCCCGTCCGGCTGCCGTAGCGGACGGTGACGTAGCCGGAACCGTTGCTGGGGTCGTCGACGGAGAAGAAATCGGGCCAGGTCAGGGAAGTGGCCATGTCGTCGAAGCCGTCACCGTTCACGTCGCCGAGCGCGACGGCGGTGTTCCCGTCCTCCACGCGCTGTATCCGGTTCGGGCGGCCCTCCTGGCCCGTGAAGACGTCAGTGCCCGGCCGTCCGGTGCCGGCATCGCCGGTCACCGCCAGGTCGTCCTTGCCGTCGCCGTTGACGTCGCCCACGGCGGCCTCCGAGTACCGGAGCCCTCCACCAGGGGCCGACAAGGTGTAAGCGGGCACCGGCTGGGTCCCCCGGGCGAAGCCACCCTTGTAGACGACGGCCGCGCCCGGCTCGATCACCGCGAGATCCGCGCCGCTGTCACCGGTGAAGTCCCCCACCGCGATGTCCCAGCCGTGGGCCTGCCACTGCTCCGGATTCTCCACGGTGGTCGTGGTGCTGCTGGTGAACGGCTTGACGCCGCCCCACAGGATGGTGACGCTGCCCTGGCCCTCGAAGGCCCCCACGTCCTCGCCGTCGGCGCCCACGACGAGGTCCGCGTATCCGTCACCGTCCAGGTCGCCGCTCGCGATCGAGATGCCGAAGTGGTCACTGTCCTCCGGCGTGCCCGGCACTCCCGCGGAACTCTGGGTGAGGGCGACCTTGTCGGTGGTCAGACCGTCGGCCGACCCGAGAGCCACGACCACACCACCCGCGGCCTCCGCCCCGCCGACGGTCTTGTACGGCGCGCCGACCGCGATGTCCCGGTGCCCGTCACCGTTGAAGTCGTCGGCGAGCTCGGCGGGTGCGGCAGCCGCCGACGCCACGGGACCAGCGAGGAAGAGGCCGCCGGTCAGGGCGGTGACGGCCGCGGCGGCGACAGCGGTGCGCAAGGGCAGGGGCATGAAGGGTCTCTCCTTGGAGCAGTCCTGGACGTGCCCAAGACCATCCAAGGAGTCGAATGGTTGTACCCGTGGCCGGCGCCGCCCGTGGCCGAACCGGACGGGCCGCCACCCGGTGACGGCGGCCCGTGCCGGTGAGACGTTGCCCGCGCACCTGTCGGACGAGCCGGCGGGGGACGAGAGGGTCACCATGACCAAGATGATCGGCAAGGTGGAGTACGCGAACGACGCGACGGAAGCGACCAAGCTGCTGAGCGAGTACAGCGCGGAGCTCGGTCTCCCCTGGGGAGTGATCTCTCAGCGCAAGCGGGATGCCTCTGTCCGCATCGCGTGGACCGAGGACAAGAACAACGGCCTGGCGGCGGCCAAGAAGACCATCGAGGACGACCTGATCGAACTGCGTCGGGCGGAGAACGTGGCGGAGCGCAAGGCGGCGATCGCGGGCCAGGGCGGCGCCCTGGTGAAGGCCGTCGGAGCGAAGTCGACCGCCGGTGAGCTCCTCGACCTGTGCAAGCACCACTACGAGCAGGCCAACCCGCCCAACTTCACCTTCGGCCCCGACATGTCGGAGGAGGACTACGCCTCCTTCCGCACGGAATGGAGGGAAGCCGGGGAGCTCGCCGAGGAGCGCACCTACGACCAGTTCACGGACTTCCGGTCGATGAAGATCCAGGACAAGAGCTCACTCGGCAAAGGGCAGGTCGGGGACACGCTGGACACGCGCAAATGGCAGGGCAACGTGTTCGTGACCATCCTGGGCGCCGAGTTCAACGCTCACATCAACATCAGGAAGAAGTAGGAGAAGCAGAAGAAGCAGGAGAAGTAGGAGCAGCGGCGGCGGGACCTGCCTACGGCGTCCGGCGCACGGCACGTCCCGCGAGGACGTCCGTGCGTCGCCCGTCCTCCATCACGAATTTGCCGTCGATCAGGACGTGCGGGATGCCGGTCGGGAGCGTACGGGGCGCGTCGAAGGTGGAACCCGCCGCGACCGTCTGCGGATCGAAGAGGACCAGGTCGGCGCGGTAGCCCTCACGGACGATGCCCCGGTCGGGCAGGCGCAGCCGGGCCGCCGGGCGTGCGGTGAGGTGGGCGACGCACTCTTCGAGGGTGAGGACGCCGAGCTCGCGTACGTAACGGCCGAGGTACTGCGGGAACGTGCCGTACGCGCGCGGGTGCGGCTTGAAGCCCTGGAGGATGCCGTCGCTGCCCCCGGTGTGCACGGGGTGCTGCATGATCGCCTGGACGTTCTCCTCGTGGCCGACGTGCTGGAGGATCGTCGACCCCAGCTTGTCGTTGATGAGCAGACGCCGGGCGGTGATCCAGGGCTCCTCGCCGCGCTGGCGTGCGGACTCGGCGATTGTCTTGCCCACGCAGGAGGCGAGACCGGGGTCGGAGACACCGGAGATCTCGATCTTGTCCCACTCGATCGGTACGCCGTGACAGCCGTCGGCGCCGATGACCTCCATGTGGTGGCGGATCTTCTCGGCGGTCCCGTCGTCCTGGAGCCGGGCCAGGATCGAGTCGGGCCCGCCCTCGCTCGCCCAGCTCGGCAGCATGGCGACCAGGGTCGTGCAGCCGGGGGTGTAGGGGTAGGTGTCCAGGGTGATGTCGGCGCCCTGCGCGAGCGCGCCGTCCAGGAGGGCGAGCAGGTCGGGCGCCTTGCCCTTGTTCACGCCGAAGTTCATGGTGGCGTGCGCGAGGTGGAGCGGACAGTTCGCGATGCGCGTGAGGTCGACCATCTCCTCGTACGCCTGGAGGGCGCCGGCGCCGTAACTGCGGTGGTGGGGGCAGTAGTAGCCGCTGAACCGGGCCACCACCTTGCAGAGCTCGGTGAGTTCGGAGTCGTCGGCGTACATGCCGGGGGTGTAGGTGAGCCCCGAGGACATGCCCACGGCACCCTGCTCCATCCCCTCCGCGACGAGCTGCTTCATGCGCTCGACCTCGGCGGGGGTCGCCGGGCGGTCGTCCCAGCCGACCGCGTACATACGGACGGTGCCCTGCGGGATGAGGTAGGCCGCGTTGACGGCGATGCCCCGGCCGCCGTGGGAGCGGTCCAGGCGGTCCAGGTACTCGCCGACCGTGCGCCAGTCGAAGTCGATGTCGCCGCCGTCGCCGTTCCAGCCGGTGATGGCCTGGCGGACCTGGGCGAGGGTGCGGTCGTCGACCGGGGCGTAGCTCAGCCCGTCCTGGCCGATGACCTCCAGGGTGACGCCCTGGGCGGCCTTCGCGCTGTGGTCCGGGTCGCGGAGGAGGGCGAGGTCGCTGTGGGCGTGCATGTCGATGAAGCCGGGCGCTAGCGCTAGGCCTTGGGCGTCGACCGTGCGGGTCCCCGTGGGGCGGGGGCCCGCGTCCCCCTCCCGGTGGATCGTCGCGACCCTGCCCTCGTGTACGCCGACGTCGGCTCGGTACGAGGCACCTCCGGTGCCGTCGATGACGCGGGCGTCCCGGATGACCAGGTCCATGGGGGTGTCTCTCTCTTCGCTTGACTGCGCGCTGTGTTGTGGTGCACCCGACCTCCGGCCGGGTTGTGGCTCCCACCCGCACCACCCGTGCGGCTCTCGTCGCCGGCTGCGGGTGGCCCCTGCGGGTGGCCCCTGCGGGGGCCGCCCGCCGTCGGCGACTGCCGGGTAATCGGGCGGGTGGATTTGTCCTGCCCCCGCAAGTCACCGCGGGGTGATCGGGTGGGTGGACGGGAGAGATCCGCCGCGGAGCGGTGGTTCAGGAACCCGCCCGAGACCCAGGGGTCAGAAATAAGTACGGATGTAGTCCGTGACCGTCCCGTCGCCCTCGACCAGGGGAATCAGCTGCCACTTGTCGAAGGACGTGCAGGGGTGCGAAAGACCCATGCCGATCCAGTCGCCCACGGCGAGATCCGCTTCCGGAGTCGTCCGCACCCACCCGTGCTGGTCGGAGAGGCCCGTCACCGTGACGCCCGTCGCGGGCCGGTCCACCCCGCCCCGGTGGACGACCTGCGCCTCGGGCAGGTCGATGTCGTACGCCGCGTCCCGCTTGCCCGCGTTGGTGAACGCCTGCTCCGACGTCGGCCGGGACACCACCTGCGCCCAGAGCCGGAACGCCGGGTGCAGAGTGCCCTCGTCCGGGACCCGGTTGAAGGGGGTCAGGTGGCGGTAGTGACCGTCGTCGTGCGAGACGTACGCCCCTGAACGCAGCAACTTCAGGACCGGCACGGACAGTTCGGGGATCGTGGCGAAGACGTCCGCCACCGCGTCGAACCACGCACTGCCGCCCGCGCTGACGACGACCTCGTCCAGATCCGCGAACCGGTTCGCCTTGTCGAACTCGACCACGAGCGCGGTCAGGCGCTCCAGCCAGGCCCGCACCCGCTCGGGCGTGGCGTCCGGCACCTCGCCCTCGTAGCCGGCGACACCCACCAGACGCAGGGTGTCCGCCGCCGCGACCGCGTTGGCGATCTCGACGCACTCGGATTCCGTACGCACACCGGTGCGCGCGCCCTCGCCCGCGCCGAGCTCCACCACGACGTCGACGGGACGCGTCGCGCCCGCCGCGCGCAGAGCGGCGTCCATCAGGGCGACGCCGGGTACGGAGTCGACGTAGCAGATGAAGCGGAAGGACGGATCCGCGTCCAGCTCGGACGCGATCCAGCGCAGCCCCGCCGCGTCCACCAGCTCATTGGCGAGGAAGATCCGCTCCACGCCGAAGGCCCGCGCCACCCGCACCTGGTGCGGCACGGCGAGCGTGATGCCCCACGCGCCGCGCTCCATCTGGCGCGCGAAGAGCTGCGGCGCCATGGACGTCTTGCCGTGCGGGGCGAAGGCGAGGCCGTGCCGCTCGGAGTACGTCTCCATCAGCGCGAGGTTGTGCTCCAGGCGCTCGGCGGAGAGCGCGAGGACGGGGGTGGTGAAACCGTCCGTGAAGAGGTTGCGGCGCTGGGCCGCGAGCTCGCCGACCGTCAGGCCCTCCGCGTCCGGCGGGAGCCCCTTGAAACGGTGGTCGACCCGCTCGTCGGCGAGCCGGCCGAGCTCCCGGGCAGCACGTCCGGCGGAGTGGTCTGCGGTGCTGTCGGCGGCCATGGCGCCTCCTCGAAAAGGTGCGTTGCATTATGTGCAACGGTCATTGCGTATGTCGCTTACTGCTGTCTAACATCCGAGCCAACGCCGGGTCAACGGATCCGGACAGTCGGTTGAGGGGCAGGAAAGATCGTGACCGCAGAGGCTGCCGAGGCTGCAAAGGCCGCACAGGCCGCGCAGACAGCAGTGGACGTCGTGGCACTCGGCGAGTCCATGGTCACGTTCCTGCCCTCCCGCGCGGGCCGCCTCGCCGACGTGCCGTCCTTCGACCGCGGGATCGGCGGCGCCGAGTCGAACGTCGCCTGCGCGCTCGCCGCCGCCGGGCACCGCACCCGCTGGGTCAGCCGCGTCGGCGACGACGGCTTCGGGGACCACCTCGTCGAGGCGATCGCACGCTACGGAGTGGACACCGGCTGCGTCGGCCGCGACCCGCACCGCCCCACCGGCATCTACTTCCGCACCGCCGACGACCGCGACACCGACGCCCACGAGGTCCTCTACTACCGCGCGGGCTCCGCCGCATCCGCGATGGCGCCGCACAGCGTGGACCGCGAGGCCCTGGACGCCGGACGCATCCTGCACCTCTCCGGCATCACCGCAGCCCTGTCCGCGGACTGCCTCGCCCTCCTGCGCGAACTGACCGCGCCCCGCCCCGGCCGCCCGCTGGTCTCCTTCGACGTCAACTACCGCCCGGGTCTGTGGAGCGCCGCGGCCGGCGAGGACCCCCGCGTCCTCCTCGACCTCGCCCGCGGCGCCGACCTCGTCTTCGTCGGCGAGGACGAGGCCGCCGACGCGTGGGGCATCACCGGCGGCCCCGACGCCATCCGCGCCGCGCTCCCCGAGCCCGCGACCCTGGTCGTCAAGCAGGGCAGCCACGGCGCCACCCTCCACACCCACGGGGAGCCCGCCGTCTTCCAGGCCGCGCTCAAGGTCGACGTCGTCGCGCCCGTCGGCGCCGGTGACGCCTTCGCCGCCGGGTTCCTCTCCGCCACCCTGCGCGGACTGACCGCCGACCGGCGCCTTCGCCACGGGCACCTGATGGCCGCCGCCGCGCTCACCGTCCCCGGCGACCTCGCCACGCCCCCCGCCGGGGAGCACACCGACCGTCTTGCCGCACTGGACGCCGACGCCTGGGGCACACTTCGTCTCGGCCCCGGCTGGACGGACGACGTCACCGTGACCGGCGCCCCCGTGAACACCGAGGCCAAGGAGGATGCACGTACATGAGCCAGACCGTCGACCGCGCCCTGTCCATCCTGCCGCTGCTCGCCGAAGGCCCCGCGGACCTCGGCCAGGTCGCCGAGCGCCTCGAAGTGCACAAGTCCACGGCCCTGCGGCTGCTGCGCACGCTCCACGAACACGGCCTGGTCTACCGCCAGTCCGACCAGCGCTACCGCCTCGGCGCCCGCCTCTTCGCGCTCGCCCAGGAAGCCGTCGAGAACCTCGACGTACGCGAGATCGCGCACCCGCACCTCCTCGCCCTCAACGAGAAGTGCGGCCACACGATCCACCTCGCGGTCTACGAGGAGCAGGAAGTCCTCTACATCGACAAGGTCGAGAGCCGCTACCCGGTGCGGATGTACTCGCGCATCGGGAAGCCGGTGGCGATCACGGTCGCCGCCGTCGCCAAGCTGCTGCTCTCCGACCTCCCCGAAGCCGAGCGCCGCGCCGTCGCGGAGAAGCTCGACTACCCCACGTACACGTCCCGGTCGACGCCCAACGCCGCCGCGTTCCTCAAGGAGCTCGGCGCCGTGCGCGAACAGGGATGGGCCACCGACCTCGGTGGCCACGAGGAGTCCATCAACTGCATCGGGGCCCCCATCCGCGGTGCGGACGGCCGGGTCGTCGCCGCCATGTCGGTCTCCGCGCCGAATGTCGTCGTCACCGCCGACGAACTCCTCACGCTGCTCCCGCTGGTGCGCCGTACGGCGGATGCCATCAGCCGGGAGTACTCCGGCAAGTCACCCCTCAAGGAAGCCTGAACCAGTCATGACCGAGAAGACCGCCCTCACCCCGGCCACCCACACCACCCCGCCCGCGAAGTTCTCCCACGGCGTGAAGAAGGGCAACATCCTTCAGGTCGCCGGTCAGGTCGGCTTCCTGCCCGCCGAGGAGGGCAAGGCCCCCACCCCTGCGGGCCCGACCCTGCGCGAGCAGACCCTCCAGACGTTCGCCAACGTCAAGGCGATCCTCGAAGAGGGCGGTGCGACCTGGGACGACGTGATGATGATGCGCGTCTACCTCACGGACGTGGACCACTTCGCCGAGATGAACGAGATCTACAACGCGTACTTCGAGGAGCAGGGCCTCAAGGCCCCCGCCTCGGCCCGCACCACGGTCTACGTGGGCCTGCCCAAGGGCCTGCTCATCGAGATCGACGCGCTCGCCGTCCTGGGCTGATCCGCCCCGGCACTCCGAGCACCCCGCAAGCCACGAGTCTTCACGGTGCGGCGCCCAACTCCCCCCTTCGGGCGCCGCGCCGTGATCCCCCCTGCCCCGAAAGCCCCATGCACTTACGAGGTCAACGATGTCCCCGTCCCCCTCCGCCGCGCTCGCGGCCGCCGCCCCCGCCGAGATACCACCGCACACCGGTGGCATCCTCACCCTGATCGACGGCACGGCAGGTCTCCTGACCGTCGCCGCGCTCGGCATCCTGCTTCTGCTCTTCCTGATCATCAAGGTCAGGCTGCAGCCCTTCGTGGCGCTGCTCGCGGTCTCCATAGTCGTCGGCCTCTCGGCCGGTCTCTCCGTCACCGAACTCTTCGGCACGGTCCAGAAATCCGACGCGGTCTCCGTCATCGAGTCCGGCATGGGCGGCATCCTCGGCCATGTGGCGATCATCATCGGCCTCGGCACGATGCTCGGCGCGATCCTCGAAGTCTCCGGCGGCGCGGAGGTCCTTGCCTCACGCCTGCTCGGCCTCTTCGGCGAGAAGCGGGCGCCCCTCGCGATGGGCCTCACGGGCCTGATCTTCGGTATCCCGGTCTTCTTCGACGTGGGCATCTTCGTCCTCGCGCCGATCGTGTACGCCGCCGCCAAGCGCAGCGGCAAGTCGATCCTGATCTACTGCCTGCCGCTGCTCGCGGGTCTCTCGATGACCCACGCCTTCCTGCCCCCGCACCCCGGTCCGGTGGCCGCGGCCGGTCTGCTCCACGTGGACCTCGGCTGGGTCATCCTGATGGGCCTCATCTGCGGCATCCCGGCCGTCCTCGCGGCGTGGGTCTTCGCCGCCTGGGTCGGCAAGCGCATCTTCGTGCCCGTCCCGCAGGACATGGTCGAGGCCGCCGACGAGGCGAAGGCCGCGGTCGTCGCCGAGCAGCGCGAGGCCGGCGTGCAGCCGAGCGAGAAGCCGGTGCCGCTGGGCATCGTCTTCGCGATCATCGGAACGCCGCTGCTCCTGATCCTCCTCGCGACCTTCTCGTCGATCGCCTTCGACCCCTCGACCCTGCGCAGCGTCATCGAGTTCTTCGGCAGCCCCTTCGTCGCCCTGACGATCGCCCTGCTGATGGCGTACTACCTCCTGGGCATCCGGCGCGGCTGGTCGCGCAAGTCCCTGGAGACGGTGTCGACCTCGTCCCTGAAGCCGGTCGGCAACATCCTGCTCGTGGTCGGCGCGGGCGGCATCTTCGGCGCGGTCCTCAAGGCGAGCGGCGTGGCAGCGGCCCTCTCGGACACCTTCCAGGACGTGGGCCTGCCCATCATCGTCCTCGCCTACCTGCTGTCCCTGGTCCTGCGCGTCGCCCAGGGCTCGGCGACGGTGGCGATCGTGACGACCGCGGGCATCGTGGCCCCCCTCCTCGCCGAGGGCGACCACTCCCAGGCGTTCGTCGCCCTGGTCATCATGGCGATCTCGGCGGGCTCGATCTTCGCCTCGCACGTGAACGACGGCGGCTTCTGGATGGTGGCGAAGTACTTCGGCATCTCGGAGCGGGACACGCTGAAGACGTGGACGGTCCTGGAGTCGGTGCTCTCCCTGGCCGGGTTCGCGGTGGCGGCCGTGGTCAGCCTGTTCGTCTAGCGGCTCCACACGTTCGCTGAACGACGAGGGCGCCCGGTGATGATCCACCGGGCGCCCTCCGCTGTTCGGCTGTACGGCCACTCAACTCGTGCAGTACTGCTGCTCCTTGCCGATGGAGCGGTACATGCAGTCCGCGTTCTCCAGGAGCTGGAGCACCGCGTCCCTGTTGCGGTTCGTCTCCCGCTCGATCACCTCGTCGGGCGGGTAGAAGCCGCCGCCGCCCGCGGACGACGGGTACATCTCGAAGGTGTAGCTGAAGATCTTCTGGTTGCCCCACAGCCAGTCGTCGATCGTGCCGTCCGTGATGTAGAGGTCACTGGACTGCTCGGGGGTGTAGCCGTTGCTCGCGGCCATCTTCCCGCCGACGGCCGCGTGGGCGTCGCGGTCGTCCTTGGTCAGGCCGGGGCCCGTGTCGTTGTACGTGTATCCGTAGGGCCACAGGACGAGTTCGCTGTACGTGTGGAAGTCGATGCCCGCCTTGATCTGCTGCTTGCCTCCGACCACGCGGCTGCGCACGAAGTCGGCGACCACCTTCACCTCGGGGGCCGACTCGCCCGCCTTGCCGCGGTAGGTCTCCGAACCGGTGGAACCCGAAGAGCCGCCGCAGCAGCCCCACTTGTAGTTCCAGTTGCGGTTCAGGTCGGTGCCGACGTTCGACGAACCGCTGTTGGGCTGACGGTTCTTGCGCCAGCTGCGGTAGGAGCCCGTCGCGATGTCGTACTCGCCACCGTCCGGGTTCATGTCCGGCACGATCCAGATCTCGCGCGAGTCGACCATCTTCTTGATGCGGGCGTCCGTGCCGTAGTCGTCGCCGAGCTCGCGCAGCAGGTAGAGCGCCATCTCGACGGTCAGGTGCTCGCGGGCGTGCTGGTGGTGGGTGAAGAGGACCTCGGGCTCGGCCTCGTCGGTGCCCACGTTGTCGCTGACCTTGATGGCGATGATGTCCCGGCCCGAGTAGGACTTGCCGATGACCTTCTTGCTCATCAGGCCCGGGTGGGCCGCGATGCGCTGGTCGATCTCCGCGTTCATTTCAGCGTAGTTGTGGTACTTCGCGTCGGCGGGCGGGAAGTCCTTGGCCTCCACCGGTTCGCCGTTCGTACGCTTCGGGGGTCCGGCCAGGGCCTTGAGCTCGTAGCCCGAGTCCCGCAGCTGCGCCGCCTCGCGGCCGTCGGCGGAGACGACCACCGTGCGGGCGTCGACCTCGTCGATGGCGATGCCGGTGCGGGCGAGCGCGGTGCGGGCGGCGGGGTCGTCGCCGAGGGGGATCTCGTACTGGCGCGTTTCGTCGTCGGCCGCCGCCGTGGTCCGTGAGGTCCGGTCGGTGCGGTCCGTGGTGTCCGGTGAGGCGTTGGCGGTGATGGGTGCCGCCACGGCGAGGGCCAGAAGAACCGCGAGGGCCGCGGATCTTCTGCCACGTATGCGAAGTCGCATGAAGTCTCCTGAGGGGTGGGGGGTGGTTCAGTGCGACGCGGGCGGTGCGGGTGCGCGGTGCTGGTGACGAGGTGCGGGTTGCGCGGCCCCATCGTGGGCGCATGGCATGCTCCGGTCAACGCTGTCTTCGGCCAACCCCTTGTGTCGCGCGCCGCCATGAGGTTTCTTGATCGGCATGGCTGAAACGACAGGCAGCGACGCTGCCACGGGAGGTGCGGCTCCCCGGCTCCGCAAGCCGAGCTGGAAGTACATCGGCCCCGGAATCGTCGTCGCCGCTACCGGCGTCGGCGCGGGCGACCTCGTCGCGACGCTCATCGCGGGCAGCAAATTCGGCTACACGCTCCTGTGGGCCGCGATCATCGGCTGCCTGGTGAAGATCTCGCTCGCCGAGGCGACGGGCCGCTGGCATCTGGCCACCGGGCGCACCCTCTTCGAGGGCTGGCGCAGCCTGGGGCAGTGGACCACCTGGTACTTCGCGATCTACGTGGTCATCTGGGGCTTCGTCTACGGCGCCACGGCCATGTCGTCAAGCGCCCTGCCGCTGGTCGCGCTCTTCCCCGACGGGCCGAGCCTGAAGTTCTGGGCGATCCTCTGCGGCCTGCTCGGTCTGGCCTTCGTCTGGTTCAACCGTTACGCCGTCTTCGAAAAGGTCATGACGGTCGTCATCGGGATGAAGTTCCTGATCGTCGTGTACGTCGCCATCCGCGTCGCCCCCGACCTCGGCAACGCGGTCAAGGGCCTGGTGCCCACCCTGCCGGACGGTTCGCTGCTCTACACGCTCGGCCTGATCGGCGGCGTCGGCGGCACCATCACCATGGCCGCGTACGGGTACTGGGTGAACTCCAAGGGCTGGACCGACATCAGCTGGCTCCGGGTCATGCGGCTCGACAACCGCGTCGCCTACATCACCACCGGCGTCTTCGTCGTCGCGATGATGATCATCGGCGCCGAGCTCCTGCACTCCACGAACATCGCCCTCACCTCCGGCGACCGGGGCCTCATCGACCTCGGCAACGTATTGGAGGACAAGTTCGGCGCGGTCACCGCGAACCTCTTCCTCATCGGGTTCTTCGCCACGTCCTTCGGCGCCCTGATGGGCGTGTGGCACGGCGTGAGCCTGATGTTCGCGGACTTCGTGGAGCGGCTGCGGCGCGAGCGGGCCGGCGTGACCGAAGCGGAGGAGGCGAGCGCGGGCCCCGACGGCATGGTCAAGGAGGTCGCGGCCGGAAAGCGCGAGAAGTCGGTGCCGTTCCGGGCCTACCTGCTGTGGCTCACCTTCCCGCCGATGGGCCTGCTCTTCCTGGACCAGCCGTTCGGCCTGGTCGTGGCCTACGGAGTGCTCGGCGCGTTCTTCATGCCGTTCCTCGCGCTCACGCTGCTCTGGCTGCTCAACACCTCGCGCACCCCGAAGGAATGGCGCAACGGCATCCTGAGCAACGTGATGCTCGCGGCTGCCGGACTGCTCTTCCTCGTCCTGTGCGTGCAGCAGGTGCGCGACCTGCCCTGGTAGTTCCCACGGAGACAACAGCAGCGCCGCCGGGGGAGCGGCGGCGCTGCGGGTGTGCGGGGCTCCCGCCGGTTACGGCAGCCCGTGGACGTGCGGTCCGACCGCCTTGGACCAGGAACTGCCGTCCGAGGCATCCCAGTTCGTCGACCAGGTCATCGCGCCCCGGATGCCGGGGTAGGTCTTGGACGGCTTGAAGGAACCGCAGCTGGTGCCCTTCGCCAGGCAGTCCAGGGCCTGGTTCACGACGGACGGCGAGACATAGCCGCCGCCGGCCGCCTTCGCCGATGCCGGGACGCCTATGCCGACCTGCGAGGGATCGAGGCCGCCCTCCAGCTGGATACAGGCGAGCGCGGTGAGGAAGTCGACCGTGCCCTGGCTGTAGACCTTGCCGTCGCAGCCCAGCATCGAACCGCTGTTGTAGTACTGCATGTTGACGACCGTGAGGATGTCCTTCACGGCGAGCGCCGTCTTGAAGTACTCGCCCGACGTCGACTGCATGTCGATCGTCTGCGGCGCCATGGTCAGGACGAAGCCCGAACCGGCCTTCCCAGCAAGGGACTTCAGCGCCTGTGACATGTACGTCGAGTGGAGCCCGTTCTCCAGGTCGATGTCGACGCCGTCGAAGCCGTACTCCTGCATGAGCTTGTACGCCGAGTCCGCGAAGGCGGTCGCGGACGCGCCGTCGCTGACCGACACCGCGCCCTTCTCGCCGCCGACCGACAGGATCACGGACTTGCCGTCCGCCTGCTTGGCCTTGATGTCCGCCTTGAACTGCTCGACGGTGTACCCGCCGAGCCCGGCCGAGTCGAGGTTGAAGGCCAGCTCGCCCGGCGTCGCGGTCGCGTCCGCGAATGAGACCGCGATGATGTCGTACTCGTCCTGTACGTCGCTCAGCTTCTGGACCGTGGCGCCGTTGTCGAAGTTCTGCCAGTAGCCGGTCACCGCGTGCTTCGGTACCGCCCGGGTGCCGGCGTCGGCGTTGTCGGCGCCGCCGGTGAGCAGGCCGGTGAGCGCGAGGGCGAGTGCCGTGGTCAGACCGATGACGGAACCTGCCTTCCTGCGTGTCCTGCCGCGTGCGTGATCCACTTCTGCCTCCGGTGGGGGGAGTTGGGGCATTCGGAGAGCTCTCACTTGCTCGTACAACCTCGTACGACCTGGTCCAGTGGTCGTACAAGCTGGTCCAGACCAATTGAGTTGTCAAGACCTCTGACGCCACTCGAACCCCACGAGTCCGGCCAACCTCAATGTGAACAGTGGGAAGTTGGGTGTTGAGGTGGCGCTGACCTGGATAAGGTGCTGAGGCAGAAGTGCACGAAGACCGGGGGGTGTACGCATGCCGACCGCCATAGCCGTCACCGGACCTGACCTGGTGCTGCCGTCGCCCGACCGGCACACCCCGTCGGCGGCCGTCCTGCAGAGCGCCGTCCAGTCACCGCGGACGTACTCCCTGGACCAGGCGCTCACCGAGATGCACACGCTCATCGAGCACCACGGCTATGTGGTCGTGCTCTGCCCCGCCTCGGCGCCACGGGCCCTCGTCCAGCGCATGCACGCGATCCGCTCCGTCCTGGAGAGCGACCGCATCTCCATCCTCCGCCCCGACCTGCCGCCGCTCGGTCTCGCGGTCCTCGCGCTCCAGCTCCGCCAGCTCTCGATCTGCGACTTCAGCCCCGGCGTCCTCGCGTCGGCGGCCCGTCTCCTCTCGCACTACATCTACGCGGGCGCGCTGCTCGGCTCGGTGGCCAAGCTGGACCGGGTCCCGGTGACCCTCCAGTCCCACGCCAAGTCATGGGTGCCGGGCGCCCAGTTCGCCGTCCTCGCGACGCCGCGCCCCGAGCTGGTCAAGGTGACGGCCGACGCGACGCTGCCCGGCCCCGGGTTCGGCACCAAGATGCTGTACGCCACCGGGCAGTTGACGTCCGACTGGGTCACCGAGACGCTCGCTCCCGCCTGGCGGACCCAGGGGGTCTCGGAGGCGCGCCTTCCCGGGGAGTCCGCGCGCTGGTGGGCGACGGGCAAGCTCGTCGAGTTCGCCGCGGCGATCCCCGACATCTCCGTGCTCTACCAACTGGTGGCGTCCGTCCGGCGGGACGACTGCCACTGGTGCGGCCTCGAACTCATCGGCGACCGCTGCGGCTTCTGCGCCGCGCCGCTGCCGCCGCCTCCCGAACGCCAGGCGTCCGCGCCGGCCCGCGCGCCTGCCCGTGCTTCCGCCGTACGGGCGCTGCCACGAGGCGCGACGTAGGCCTCGGCCCCTTTTTCCAGCGCACGAACTCGACCCGCTCGACCCGCTCGAACCGCTCGAACTGAACGCGCGTCACACCGCTCACTGTCCGTAGCCGTCCGCACTCGATCGAGGTAGTCCGGTTCATGAACTCACGCCAGCGCCGCGGCGTCATCCTGCTGGTCCTGTCGGTCCTGGCCGCGTTCGGTGCGTTCGCGGGTGTCCTCTCGGTGATCCGGGACGTGAACTCGAAGGTGGGCCCGGAGGTGGCCGCGTACAAGCTCAAGGGGGACATCGCCCCCTACAAGGAGCTCAGCGCGGACCAGTTCGAGAAGGTCGAGATGCCGGAGCGATGGCTCTCGGACAACGCGGTCACCAACCTGCGCCAGGTCCGCGGCAAGATCGCGGTGACGGAGCTGCGCAAGGGTTCGCTGCTCCAGACGGACATGATCGTCGATCGGCCCGAACTCGACCCGGGGCAGCAGGAGATCGCCATCATGATCGACGCGGCGACGGGCGTCGCGGGCAAGATCACGCCGGGCTCGACGGTGAACATCTACGCCACGTTCAAGGGCGAGAGCGACAACGCCAAGGACCAGTCGAAGGTCATCGTCGAGTCCGCGAAGGTGATCGACGTGGGCAAGCTGACGGCGCTCGACCCCGACCAGGACGACCGCGGCAGCCGTCGTACGGAGGCGGTGCCGATCACGTTCGCCCTGGACACGGCGGACGCGCAGCGCGTGGCGTACGCGGAGTCGTTCGCGACGCATGTACGGCTCGCCCTGGTGGGACAGGGCGGGGAGAGCGCCATCCCGCGGGGTGACCGTACTTACACACTCGACGAGGACAAGTAGGGGGCCTGCGGATGTGCTGCACGTCAGAACCACCGCTTTCCGCTCCCGCGGTGGGTAGCCGCTCGAGGCCGCCGCTGCGCGACGGATCTCTCCCACCCGCCCGCCTGTTCGCCCGGCGGTGCCAGGTATGACGACCCGCATCCTCCCCGCCGTCGGGGACATGGACGCCGCCCGCGCCCTCTCGACGCTGACGGGGCAGCTGCCGGACGCCGAACCCGCACTGCCCGTAGCGGACTCGACCGCGCTGCTCGACACCCTCGCCCGCCTCGGCGCGGAGTCCATCGACGAGCTGCCCGAAGTCGTCCTCATCCACGAGCGCATCGGCCCCGTCCCCGCCCTTGACCTGATCCGCGACCTCGTCCTGCGCTTCCCCGCGGTCGGCGTCGTCCTCATCACCGCCGACACGAGCCCCGCGCTCCTGACCGCCGCGATGGACTCCGGAGCACGCGGCATCGTCGGCTTCCCGCTCGCCTACGAGGCGCTCGCCGAGCGGGTCAACGCGGCGGCGTCCTGGTCCGCGGGCATGCGCAGGCACCTGGGCAGCGCGGGCATGGAGCTCTACGCGGGGCCGGGCGAGGCCCCGGGCGGCGGCCACGTCGTCGCGGTGAGCGGTTCCAAGGGGGGCGTGGGAACGACCCTCGCCACCGTCCAACTCGCCCTCGCCGCACGGGCCTCGGGCCGCAGCGTCGCTTTGCTCGACCTGGACCTCCAGTCCGGGGACGTCGCCTCGTACCTGGACGTCCAGTTCCGCCGCTCCATCGCCGACCTCGCGGCGATCACCGACATCACGCCCCGCGTCCTCCAGGACGCCGTCTACACCCACGAGACCGGCATCGGCCTCCTCCTGGCCCCCGGCGAGGGCGAGCGGGGCGAGGAGATCACCGACCGGGTGGCCCGCCAGACGCTCGGCGCCCTGCGCAGCCGCTACGACGTCGTGCTCGTCGACTGCGGTACGTACGTGACCGGGGCGAGCGCGGCGGCCATAGAACTCGCCGACCAGGCGATTCTCCTCGTCACCCCGGACGTCGTGTCCGTACGCGCGGCCAAGCGCATGGTCCGCCTGTGGGACCGCCTCCAGATCCGCAAGGCGGAGGAGACGCTCACCGTCGTCAACCGCCACGGCAAGAGCGCCGAGATCCAGCCCTCCCTGGTGGAACGGGTGACGGGGACACGCGTGGCCCGCACGACCGTCCCCGCCAACTTCAAGGAGCTGCAGGGCGCGGTCGACGCGGGCCGCATGCAGGACCTGGACAGCAAGTCCACGGTGAAGCAGGCGCTGTGGGCCCTGGCGGGCGAGCTGGGCCTGGTCGACCCGGAGGCGGCAGCCGGCAGCGGCAGCAAGCGAGGCGCGCTGACGCTCCGTAAGCGCGTCGGGGGCGACCGGGGCGCGGTCACCCTGGAGTTCGCCGGTATGTTCCCGCTGCTGCTGGCCGTGATGGGCCTCCTGTGGCAGTGCGCGCTGTACGGCTACACGTTCTCCCTGGCGGGCAACGCCGCGGACGAGGCGGCACGGGCGGCGACGGCCGCGTACGCCGTGGGCGAGGGCGGGGCGGCGGCGTGCGAGTCCGCGGCCAAGGAACACCTGCCGGACGCCTGGCAGGGCGCGGAGGTGTCGTGCACGGACGACGGGGCGGTGTGGAAGGCCCACGTGGACGCGGACGTCCCGCTGTTCTTCCCCGGGATCGACGCGGGGTGGAGCGTGAGCGGGGAGGCGGGGGCGGCGAAGGAGGGGGAGGACGGTTGAACGCGGACCCGGTAGCCTCGCGCACCGCCGATCACCGGCTGCGCCGCGCTCGTCCTCACACGCCGGACGGGCTTGATCGGCGGGCTCGTCTTCACACGCCGGACGGGCTGGATCGCCGGGCTCGTCCTCGGACGCCGGACGGGCTGGATCGGCGAGCTCGTCCTCGGACGCCGGGCGGGCTGGATCGGCGAGCTCGTCCTCACACGCCAGACGGGCTGGATCACCGTCGGAGGCGGAGAGGGCAACGCCTCCTCGACGACCGAGGCGTATCCATGCTCGAATTCGCCGGTTTCCTCCCCATCCTGCTCCTCATCGGCCTCGCCGCCATCCAGCTCGGCCTCGTCGGCTACGCGGTCAACCAGGCCGGATCGGGCGCCCGCGCGGCAGCCCGCGTCGCCTCCCAGGGCGAGGGCGGCGAAGCCGCGGGGATGGCGGCGATGGACGGCAGCCTCGACGCCCAGGTCGCCCTCAGCGGGGGCGGCGCCACGACCACGGCGGAGGTCACCGTCCAGGTCCCCACGCTCCTCCCCTTCGTGGACGCGGGCTGGTCCGTCACGAAGTCGGCCACCATGCCCAACGACGAAGACGAAGACGGGAGCTGAGAGAGAAGACATGAGCCTCCGCGACCGCATAGCGACCCCGCACGACCACGGCGAGGGCGGCGGCCCCAGCCGCGACGACGGCCTGGTGGCCGTCTACCGCGCCAAGCTCCTGGAAGAGATCGACCTCGCCGAGATGTCGTCCCTCACCACGGCGGACCGCCGGGTGCGCCTGGAACGCGTCATGGGCCACATCATCAGCCGCGAGGGCCCCGTCCTCTCGACCTCGGAGCGCTCCCAGCTCATCCGCCGCGTCGTGGACGAGGCCCTGGGACTGGGCGTACTGGAACCACTCCTCGCCGACGCCTCCATCACGGAAATCATGGTCAACGGCCCGAACTCGATCTTCGTCGAGCGGGCCGGACGAGTCGAACAGCTCCCCCTCCGTTTCGCCTCGAACGACCAGCTCATGCAGACCATCGAACGCATCGTCTCCACGGTCAACCGCCGCGTGGACGAGTCGAATCCGATGGTCGACGCGCGCCTGCCCACCGGCGAGCGGGTGAACGTGATCATCCCGCCGCTGGCCCTCACCGGCGCGACCCTCACCATCCGCCGCTTCCCCCGCGCGTACACGCTGCACGAGCTCATCGGCCTGGGCTCGCTGGACGAGCACATGCTGCTCCTGCTCTCCGCGTTCGTCCGGGCCCGCTTCAACATCATCGTCAGCGGCGGCACGGGCTCCGGCAAGACGACCCTCCTGAACGCGCTCTCGGGCCTGCTCCCGTCCCACGAACGCATCATCACCATCGAGGACTCGGCCGAGCTCCAACTCCAGCAGGACCACGTGATCCGCCTCGAATCACGCCCCGCGAACGTCGAGGGCAAGGGCCAGATCACCATCCGCGACCTGGTCCGCAACAGCCTCCGCATGCGCCCCGACCGCATCATCGTCGGTGAGGTCCGAGGCGGTGAGACGCTCGACATGCTCCAGGCGATGTCGACGGGCCACGACGGCTCCCTCGCCACGGTCCACGCCAACACGGCGGAGGACGCGCTGATGCGCCTCCAGACCCTCGGCTCGATGTCGGAGGTCCAGATCCCCTTCGAGGCCCTGAAGGACCAGATCAACTCGGCGGTGGACGTGGTCGTCCAGCTCGCCCGGCACGCGGACGGCTCCCGCAAGATCGCCGAGATCGTCCTCCTCGTCTCGCACGGCCGCGAACAGTTCCGCATCGCCCCGGCGACGCGCTTCGTGGCACGCAGACCGGGCGACGGCGGCCTGGACCGCCGCGTGCACGGCTACTTCGAGCACTTGCCGCTGCCCCGCTCGGTCGCAGAGCGCCTCTATGTGGCGGGCGAGCCGGTGCCCCCCGGTTTCGGCGTGGCGCAGGCCATAGACGTACTGAACACGAGAGAGGCCATCGGATGAGTACGAGGGAGGCCAGGGGCTGATGGAGAACCAAGCCGCCCTGCTGGCTCTCGGCGCCACGATCCTGACCGGCACGCTCGCCGTCGCGGGCGTGCACGCCTACGCGTCGGGCCGAGCCCAGCGCCAGGCGCTGGTGGACCGCCTGTCGATCGGCCCCGGCACGGGCGACGCGGGCCACCGGGGCCGCCGCTTCTCGGCCGTCGACCGCCGCCTGCGCCGCACCCGCCTCGGCCGCTCCATCCACCTGCGTCTCTCGGCGACGGGCCTCGACCTGACGGCGGGCGAGTTCTTCGTCTACGTCGTGGCGGTCGTCGCCGCGCTCTGGCTGATGGCGGCGGCGACGCTGGCCCCGTTCTTCGGCCCGATCGCGGGAGTGGTGGCGGTCTGGAGCGCGGTCGTGTTCCTCAACTGGCAGCGCCAGAAGCGCATCGAGGCGTTCATCAACCAACTCCCGGACGTGGCACGCATCCTGGCGAACGCGACGGCGGCGGGCCTGGCCCTGCGTACTTCACTGGCGATGGCGGCAGAGGAGCTGGAGGCCCCGGCGGGCGAGGAACTCTCCATGGTGGCCGACCAGTTGTCGCTGGGCCGCTCGATCGACGACACCTTGGGCGAACTGGCCGAACGCCTCCCGTCCCGCGAACTGATAGTCCTGGTGACGACTCTGGTCCTCTCCAACAAGGCGGGCGGATCGGTGGTGAACTCCCTCCGCAACCTCACCCAGACCCTGGAGGACCGCAAGGAGACCCGCCGCGAGGTCCGCACGATGCTCTCGGAGGTCCACGCGACGGCGTTCACGGTCCCGCTCCTGGGCCTGGGCTCCCTGCTCCTCATCAACTCCTCCAATGAGGGAGCGCTGGCGAGGGTGACGGGATCACCGATGGGCCAGATGCTGATCCTGATCTCGCTCGGCCTGTACGCGGTGGGCTTCTTCGTGATCAGACGCCTCGGCAAGATCGAAGTGTGAGGGGGGAGTTACGTTGCTGGCACTGGCTCTGGCAGGGGTGATGGGACTCGCCGTGGCGGGCGTCTGCCAAGGCGTACGCATGTACCGCGCGGAGGCGAAGATCCCCTCGGACCTGGCGATCGCCCTGGAGGTCGGCGCCACCCGCGTCTCGGCGGCGGGCTCGGCGGTGGACCGCCTCGGCATGCGCTTCGCGCCGCTCGTCCTGCGCCTGATGGGCCCCAAACGGGTGGACGCCAAGCGCCGCAGGATCGACATGGCGGGAAACCCCGGGGGCCTGACGATCGACCGCTATGCGGCACGCCGGGCGGTCTACGGCCTCTTCGGCCTGATCATGGGCCTGATCTTCCTCACGAACGGCTCATCGCTCTTCGGCCTCCTCACCTTCGCCTTCGGCGTGACGGCGGCGGACGCGCTGATCTGGCAGGCGATACGGGAACGCCGCGAGGTCATCGACCGCACACTGCCGGACTTCCTGGACGTCCTTGCGGTGGTGGTGTCGGCGGGCCTCGGCTTCCGCCAGGCGCTGGATCGCGTCGCGGAGCGGTACGAGGGTCCCTGGGCGGACGAGTTGCGCATCACATTGCGCCAGATGGACATGGGAGTCAGCCGCCGCCAGGCATTCGACGAACTCCGCCGCAGGAACGCCTCGGAGCAGGTCTCGCAGTTCGTCTCGGCGCTCCAGCAGGGCGAGGAACTCGGCTCCCCCATCGCGGACACGCTCATCCAGCTCGCCACGGACATGCGCCGCACGGACGCGCAGAACTCCCGCCGCAGGGCGGCCAAGACGATCCCCAAGGCAACGATGGTGACGCTGGTCTTCATGCTTCCGGCCACGATGATTCTGATCGCGGCGGGAATGTTCCTCGGCTCGGGATCCGACTTCGGCTCGATCCTGGGGAAGTGAGGGGTGCGGTGGACGGTTCGGTGGGCGGTTCGGTGGACGGTTCGGTGGGCGTGACGCGGGGAGCGGCTATCAAGCCACTCGGCGAAACCTCTTCGCGGCTGCAACCCGATGTGGGACAGTCGCTCGGAGGGTGGGAAGGGTGCGATGCCCCCGGGGCCGGCCCCTGCCAGACCCTGCCGTCTCAACTGCCCTTTGCAAAAGACGTGTTCACGGTATTCGCGGGAGGGGAAGTCGTGGAACGCATTGACCCGCCGACGGTCCGGACGCGGACCTCCACCACATGCCCCCGGAGTGCGTGATGACCTCGCCGCCGGGGAAGGGAACTCGCCAACTTCCGCGTATCAAAGGGTATTGGTTGCGGAGAGTGGCTGAAGGGTCACATGATCTCGCGTACGTTGCCTATGACGACAGCGGCGCCGGAATTGGTTGCGCCAGCGGTGTGAGTGCGGGTGCGGGTGCGGGTGCGTGTACGTCTGCGTGTATCGGGTGGGAGAGAAGGGGCCATCGTGCTGAAGGATCGCGTACTCAGAGTCTGGGTGGACTGGAACGTGACCGTGGCTTCCCGGGTTCGGGGGAGGGAGCGGGATGCGGGGGCTGGGTTTGTGGAGTATGCGGGGTTGATGATTCTTATTGCGGGGATCTTTACGTTGATCGATCAGATCGGCCTGGACGGCATGATCTCCGGAGCCATTCGCGACGCGGTTACCGACGTAACAGGCGGCTAATGCCGCGGGACCTGCGAAGTGACCGAGGGCAGACTCTCCCGATCTACATCTGGATGACGGGGATTCTGCTCTTTGTTGCGTTCGCGTTCTTCGCGTTCGCTCAAGCCGCCTCCGCTCGGAACGGTGCCCAATCCGCCGCTGACGCCGCGGCGCTGGCGGCTGCCCAGGACGCCAGAGACGAACTCGTCGATCGGCTGGGGGCGTCCATCGGTGAGGGTGACGACTGGCTCGACTGGCTGGATGGCGACAAGTTCACCGGCGACGGTGCCGAAGGCGCGGCGGATGCGCTGGCTGCGGACAACGACTCGGCTGTGAGGCAGTTCGGTGCAGCTGAAGTGAATGGCTACCCGGGCTTCCGGGTGAAGATCGAGACCAATTACACCGTCGGCGACTCGATCATTCCGGGTACGGAGAGCCAACACGCCATGGCCGAGGCCACCGCCATCATTAAGCCGCGCTGCGATGTTGCTCCGTCGGCTGACCCAGAGAAGGTCGTGGAGTTTGACTGCGATGACGGAGAGTCTTTCGAGATAGATCCGGACGAGTTCGACCCGGACGACCTCCCGGATGCATCCGTTCTCTTCTCTGTCCACCTGGCCGACTGATGATCGATCGACGAAAGAAGGAAGCCGTACCGATGAACATTCGGCGCACCAGAATGACCCGCAGGGCAATGACCGCTGTGGCGATCACTACTGGGCTGGTCCTCACGGTGGCCGGGTGTGGGGGTGGTGGGGACGACGAGCCCAAGTCCGGAGGAAGCAGCGCCCCTTCTAAGCCCTCAAAGGATAGCGGCGGCGGTGGGAAGAAGGGTGATTCTCAAGCTCCCGCTACAGACGCGGCGTTGGCCGAAGTGCAAGGCGGCGATGGTGTATCGCTCACCGTCACTTCCGCCGATCGTGACGAGGGCGGCTTTCTGACCGTCAGTGGCCAGATCAAGAACAGCGGTGGCGAGTTCTGGATCGCCGACAACTGGCGAGGTGACGAGCGTGAGTTGCGCAAGAACGGAGCCTCCATGGCAGGCGCGGCTCTCGTGGATCAAGAAGGCAAGAAGAAGTACCTCGTCCTCCGCGACACGGAGGGGCGTTGCCTCTGCACAAAGTTCGACGGGGGAGGCGTTAAAGCGGGCCAGACCGCAGACTGGTACGCCCAGTTCCCGGCGCCGCCAGCGGAGACGGGCAAGGTCGACTTCCAGGTAGGCGCCATGCCCCCCGCGTCCATCGAGCTCTCCGAGAGTGAGTGACCCATGGGCGACCCACGATCACGCACCCTCGCCACAGCCACCGCCACCCTCACGGCCCTGGTCCTCCTGACCGGCACCCCCGCCTTCGCGGACGACGACGACCCCAGCGCGCCCCCGGGCAGCACGACCACCTCCCCGCCCCAGGAGGTCGACTCCAACAGCCCCGGCCTGAAGCTGGCCGACGGGGCGACCCTGGCCCCCGCGAAGGTCCTGGACATCAAGTCCGTCGTCGAAGACCTCGGCGGCGAGGAGCGCCGCGAGGACACGAACACGGACGTGAAGTTCGCGCTTCAAGCCGAGGTGCTCTTCCCCAAGGACAGCCCCAAACTCAACCCCGAGGCGACCTCGCGGATCAAGGCGATCGCCGAGGAGGCCAAGGCCCAGAAGGCCACGAACGTCAGGGTGTTCGGCTTCACGGACAACCTCGGCTCGTACAGCCACGGCAAGAAGCTGTCCCGCGAACGCGCGGAGGTCGTGCACGACACGATGGCCAGCTACTTGGGCCCCGAGGTCACCTATTCCGTACGTGGCTACAGCGAGGACTATCCGATCGCGGACAACGGCTCCGAGGAGGGCCGCAAGAAGAACCGCCGCGTGGAGGTGTCCTTCCCCCGGGGTTCCGGGACGGACGCGGGGACGGCGCCTTCCGGGAGCCAGGACTGACCGCCCTTACGCTGGCTTTGCTGATCCGGGGGCTGTGATGCGTACCGGGGCCGCCCGGTTGTCCCGAGGTTGGCGGTTCCGGGCCGGGTGTAAAGGGCGCTCCTGCGTCGCGTCGGCTGCGCCGATTGCGCTGCGCTCCACCCTTGACACCCGTCCCTCCACCGCGCGAGGGAAGACGACCGGACGGCCCAAGGGGCGAGACTCTCGACCACTCCCGTCACTCTCCATCGGCATTCCTGCCGAGTGCGGACTGGTTCTTCCGGCGTGACCGTCACGCCGGAGAAGGGCGGGCGCCCGCTCCGCGAACGGCCCGGGGAGGGGCACCGGTCTCGTCAAGCGACTGCCAACCGGATCGTCCGGGGTGACCCTCACGCCTGGCCTGTCGCAACATGGGGCGAAGACGAACGCGCGGGGTCTTACTCGGCATCGGCATCGGCATCGGCAGTGGCATCGGCAATGGCATAGCCATCGGCGCTCTGGTGCTGCTGCTCACTGCGTGCGGCAGCAGCGGGACCGCTGAGCCCTCCGCCGGTGAGTCCCGGGGAGGGGAGGGAGGGATGTTCTGCGTCTGGCCGGGCACGGTACCGCCGCCGAGTCGGAAGTCCACCGGCTGTGCGGAACAGCCGTCGCCCAACGCGCAGCCCACGGTGACGATGGCGCCGGAGGGGATGCGAAGTGGGGCTGGAGCAACCCCAGTTGCCCGTCGGACGTGCGGGGTACGGGCGGCGTGACCCGCCACGTTACGCAAGTGCGGTGCGAGGACTATGACGGACGGTGGCGCTGGCACTGGCGTACCCCTCCCCAGGCGAGGGAGCCCTGCGTGGACGAGGGCGCATGGGACCTCAGAACCAGGTCCCGGTCCTACGTGTGCCGAGACGGGAACTGGCAGGAGGAGCGGCGTGAGGACGGCCGCACCCCGCCCCCGAGCGACTGGCCAAGCCAGGGCCCAGGCAAGGTCCCAAACCCACAGCAACCCACCCCCGACAACGAGTCCCCTCCCCGCTGACCAGGTGATGGGTGGCGGGGTGTGGGGGCTGGGGGTCCGGCACCTAATTCCGAGAAGGCGCATCGGGCAACGCGCGCGCCCCCCGTCTGCCAGAACACAACTTCCCCAAAGTAGGTGCCACGCGGTGCGGCGCGGTGCCGAGTGATGCGACGCGACGCGGCACGGTGCCGAGCGGGCGGATGCAGAAAAGTCCCGCCGCCCCGGCCCCTGGGCTCTGCATCGTGAGACTTTCCTGCGAACCAGGCCCTGCACCCCGCCGCCACGAGGGCCGCCCGAGCCCTGCCGTCAGCGGCTCCGGCCGTTGACGGCAAGGCGCCTCCGGCCAATACGGACGGCTGCCGCTACGAGCGACACCACGGGCCGCACCCACGACGCCCACCCCGGAAGCCCCACCCGACAGCCGCTTGACCGGACCGGCACTATCCCTGGGGGCGACCGCGCACCCTTCCCCTCCCGTGACGGCCGCCCCAGGGCGATGCGGTCGGTGGCCGCTTGAGACCAGCACTCGTCCATGAGAGGGCCGCGCGCCCCTTGGGCTTGGCAGCTACCCCCGGAAGATCCCGTCGGGAGTTGCTTGGCGAGACCGGCGCCGTTGCCAGGGAGGGCCGCGCGCTCAATCCCTGTCGGCTACCCCGGACGATGCGGTCGGGAGCCGTTTGACGAGACCGGCACCATCCCTGGAGGCGACCGCGCACCCATGCCCCTGCCGGCTACCCCGGACGATCCGGTTGGCAGCCGCTTGACGAGACCGGTGCCCCTCCCCGGGGCGTTTGCGGATCGGGCGCCCGCTCTTCTCCCCGTGACGGTCACGCCGGAAGAACTAGTCCGCACTCGGCAGGAATGCCGATGGAGAGTGACGGGAGTGGTCGAGAGTCTCGCCCCTTGGGCCGTCCGGTCGTCTTCCCTCGCGCGGTGGAGGGACGGGTGTCAAGGGTGGAGCGCAGCGGAATCGGCGCAGCCGACGCGACGCAGGAGCGCCCTTTACACCCGGCCCGGAACCGCCAACCTCGGGACAACCGGGCGGCCCCGGTACGCATCACAGCCCCCGGGCCACCGAAGGCAGGGGGAGCGGCGGCTAGGGGAACCGTACGGCCACGTCGTACAGGCCGGGGTTCGCCGTCACCGGAGTCTCCTTCGAGTCCCGCGCGGCGTTCGCTCGGTTCGCGAACTCGGGGTCGGTGCCTGCCGCTTCCCACGCCTCCTGGCTCTCCCAATGAGCCACGTTCACGAGTTGGAAGCGGCCCTCGGGAGACTGGGCGCGGTGCAGCCGGGTGTCGATGAAGCCCGGCTTCTTGCTCATGATCGCGGCCCGCTGCTCCCACTTCTCGGCGAAGGCGTCGACGTCCTCGGGGGCGATCTCGAAGATGTTGATGAAGGTGACGGACGAGGGGGCCGGTGAGTCCACTGGCTGTTGGCTCTCTGCGGTCATGATCGGACTCTAGGGGTGTCCTAATTAAGCCTGGATAAGGGGGTGTTGGCTCACCCTGCGGCCGGGCCTGACCCTGTGGCCCGGCTCCGGATTACAGGCCGGCTCCGGCTTGCGGTTCCTCCCCGCCCCGCCACCCCACATCGCCCCGCAGCACCGCGTACCGCACCCCGTCCCGCCACTGCCCGTCCCGGAACACCACGCTCCGGGACACTCCCTCCTGGCTGAAACCGGCCCTCTCCAGCGAACGCCGCTCGGCGATGTTCCCGGACTCGGTGGTGGCCTCCACGCGGATCACGGGGGAGTGGGCGAAGAGGTACTGGACGAGTAGTCGTTGGGCCCTGGTGCCGGCCCCGCGCCCACGTGCCTCGGGCAGCAGTTGGATGCCGATGTTCCAGCAGTACGAGGTCCGGAAGATCACGACCTTCCGCCAGGCCACGCAGCCGAGCGACTCCTCGTCGCAGGCCTCCCCGCCGGAGACCACCATCAACTGGCCGCCGTCCTCGCCTAGCATCCCGTTCTCGGCCCAGCGCCGCCGGAACGTGTTCGGATCCCGCCACCCCTGCCACTGGAACTCCCCGAGCGCGTCCGGGTCGGTGAGGAACCGGTCGAACAGGGGGAGATCGTTCTCGCGGACGGGCCGCAGCCTCACCGGGTCGTTGTGATCACTCATCGCAGCAATGTAGTTGGCGGATTCGCCCGCTCACCCCTCCGTGAACGCCTGCGCCACCGCGAGGCTGTCCTCGTACACGTGGTGGCGTGTGACGAGGCCCTCCTCGACCGTGAGGTGCAGCGCGAAGCGTGCGCGGTAGGCGCGGCCCGTCGAGCGCGCGGTCTGGCGGATCTCGCCCAGTACGACGGCATGGGGGCCGTCGACGAGGATGTGCTCGACCTGGGTCGCCACCTGCTCGGGCAGGTGATGCTCGGCGAGCTCCCGGTAGTGGGCGGCGGCGTCGGCCCGGGTGGAGCGCGGGCGGATCCAGGGGGTGGCGGTGCGGCCGTGCTCGGCCTGCGGCCAGGACAGTTTCCAGTCCACGCCGTCCACGCCGTCCACGCCGTCCGCGCCGTCCGCGTACAGCTCGGCGATCCGCTCGGGATCGCCCTCGCCGATGCGGCCCAGCAGGTCCTCCACCACGGAGCGGGTCGCTAGGGGAGTAGGGGTGGGCGTGGGAGTGGGCGTGGGAGTGGGCGTCGGCATGGTGTGGGTCCCTCCTGGTACGCGGGGCCTTGATTCTGGCCGCAGAGGCGGGAGCGGGGCGATTACCTTCGGAGTAATGGGCGTGAGCCGTGGCCCCGTGCGATGCGAAGATCGCCGCATGAGCAGTTTCGACGTACTTGTGGCGGAAGCGGAGTCGGCCCCTACCGAAGGGTGGGACTTCTCCTGGTTCGAGGGGCGGGCCACGGAGGAGCGGCCCTCCTGGCGGTACGCCCACGCCATGGGGGAGCGCCTGGGCCGCGCCACCGCCTCCCTCGACATCCAGACCGGCGGTGGCGAAGTCCTCGCCTCCGCGCCCGCCCTGCCGCCGCTCGCCGTCGCCACGGAAGGGTGGCCGCCGAACGTCGCCAAGGCCACCGCCCTGCTGCATCCGCGCGGCGCGGTAGTCGTGGCCTCGCCGGAGGACGCGCCGCTGCCGTTCGCGGCGGAGGCGTTCGACCTGGTCACCAGCCGGCATCCGGTGAAGGCCCACTTCGACGAGATCGCCCGCGTGCTCCGTCCCGGCGGGACGTACTTCGCCCAGCACGTCGGCCCCGCCAGCGTCTTCGAGGTCGTCGAGTACTTTCTCGGGCCGCAGGCCGACGAGGTACGGAACGGACGCCACCCCGACGGCGAGCGGGCCGATGCGGAAGCGGCGGGCCTAGAGATCGTCGACCTGCCGGCCGAGCGGCTCCGGATCGAGTTCCACGACATCGGGGCCGTCGTCCACTTCCTGCGGAAGGTGGTGTGGATGGTGCCCGACTTCTCGGTGGAGAAGTACCGGCCCCGGCTGCGGGAGCTGCACGAGCGGATCGAGGCCGACGGCCCGTTCGTGGCCCACAGCACGCGCCACCTCTTCGACGCCCGGAAGCCCGCGAAGGGGAAGTAGCTATGCGTGGGCGCCCACCGTCACCGGGCCCACCACCAACTCCGGCTGCCCCTCCAGCACTTCACCCACCCGCTCCACCTGTCCCTCCAGCTCCGCCCGGCGCCCCGCGGCCAACGGTTCGAGCGGCTCCACCGTGACCGTCAGGCGGCGCCCGGAGCGCCGCTGGTGCCAGACGCCCGCCACGACCCCGTCGACCAGCAGCACGGGGAAGTTCCCGGCCTGGCCCCCGGCCAGCGCGCGCTCGTAGGCCCGGCCGGGGAAGAGCCGCGCGCGGGGGTGGGAGGCGATCACGTACGCGTCGAAGTACGGGAGCAGATGGACGCCCCGCACCGGTTCCTCGGGGAACTCCGTGTCGTCCGCGACCACCCACGCCGACGACGCCCCGTCCGCCCTCGTCTTCGTCTTCGTCTCCGGCCTTGGCCCCGTCCCCGTCTCCGTTTCCGTAGTCATCTCCACCGTCTCGATCTCGTCCGCCGCGGACAGCGACGCGAACACCTCCGTCGCCCAACCGGGCGGCGCCGCCGCCCACTTGGCGAACTGGGCGGGCGTCGCGGGGCCGTACGCGTACAGGAAGCGGCGCACCAGACGTCCCGTCGCCCTCTCGGCGGAGAGCGGCTGCGGCGGCTCCTCGGAGCCCGCGGCGGACGGGCGTGTGTACGTCACCTTGCGGCCCCGGTTCGGTGCGAAGCACAGCACGCCACGGTGGCCCGCCACGTGCATGACCGAGCGCCATCGCGGCCACATCCCCTGGAAGGCGGGCAGCACCAGGTCGCCCGCCCAGGGCCCCGTGCGCGCGACCACCTCTTCGCTGAGCTCGTCGATGGTGAGCCGGGCCCCGTCCAGCGCCTCGCCGATCGCCGCCACGATCTCGTCCGTCTGGGAGGGGGTCAGGCGCTCGCCCGCCTTGAAGGGGCTCGGGCCGCCCGGGATCGCGGACAACGCACCCGTCCACATGGGGAGTTCGCTGACCGGCAGGAAGTGGATCGTGCCGCGCGGGCCGTACGTCTTGACCAGGCTCGGCTCCTCGCCCCACAGCGCGTCGCGTACGTCCTGCCGGGTCGCCCCGTCCATCCGCAGCCCCACCGACAGCTCGGCGGCGGACAGCACCTGCGCCTGCGCCGCGAGCATCGCGTCGACCACCTCGCCGGGTCCCGCCTCGCCGGGCTTGGCCGGATTCCGCAGGAACTGCCGCTCCATGCGCCGGGCGTTGGCGGCACTCCACGAAATAGCGGCGACGGTCATCGGCGTTCCCCTTCAGTACTGTCGGTCGGGCAAGTGACTCTGCGGATGGAAGGAGTGGACCATGCCGAAGAGTGGCGCGGAGGGCGATTCGGGGAGCGGCAAGGAGAGCAAGCCGCTGTACGTCTGCGGCCTCGACGCCGCCGTGGACGTCGTCGGCGGCAAGTGGAAGCCGATGATCCTCTGGGCGCTGTACGCGGGCGCGACGCTCCGCTTCGGCGAGCTCCGGCGGAACATCACCGGAATCAGCGAGAAGGTGCTCATCCAGCAGCTCCGCGAGCTGGAGTCCGACGGCATCGTGCACCGCGAGGTGTACCGGGAGGTCCCGCCGAAGGTCGAGTACTCGCTGACCCCCCTCGGCCAGTCCCTGAACGAGGCGCTGATCCCGCTGGGCGTGTGGGGCGACGACCACATGCAGCAGCTGGTGGCCAACCGGGAGTGCAGGCAGGACGGCAAGCGGGATGGCAAGCAGGACGGCAAGCGGGACGGCAAGCAGGGCGGCCAGGGCGACGCCTCGAGCAAGGGCACGGACGATGGCAAAGCTGCCTGACGGGGAAATGGGGCGTGAGGTTGCCCCGCGTGCCGATCGTTAACCAAGTGATCCCGAAACAGGTGGCGTTGATTCCGCATCGTTATCGGGACTGACTCGATTCAGCGGCCCGCATCACGTAAGTTCAGACCAAGGCGAATTCGCGTGAGCAAAGCCACGTGTGCGGTGCCGCGCGGCGGAGGGGGCTGCGCGGCTCCGCGCGCCCTCATTCCGTAGCGGGGTCGGCGTCGGCTTCGGTGGACCGCACCTCGACCCTCGCGCCCCGGCGTACGCCCCACGGGGCCATCGCCCCCGCCTCCGCCTCCAGGACGTGCCGGGCCCGCAGCCGGGGCCGCCCGATCCGCCCGGGTCGCATCGTCCGCACGGACAGCACCCGCAGCTCCCGGTCCAGGTGGGCCACGTCGATGGCGAACCGCATCCCCAGCGTGTGGACGCTGCTCGCCGGGGTCAGCAGCAGCGCCCCGATCACCCCGTCCCGGCCGAGCAGCCCGCGCCGCCGGGCGCCGGCGGAGTCCGCGATCTCCAGGGGAATCGTCCGGCCGGCCGGGAGGAGCAGAAGCGTCGCCATGCGAGCCGAAGCTAGCGGCCCGACCGCCCGCGTGCGAGCCCAAGCCGACGGCCCCGACCGCCCGCCGCGTCAAGCGGGCGCGCCACCCTCCATCCCTCCAATGGGTTACCGCCGTACGGGGCCTGAATCTGCCTCCGGGGCCGAAATCCGGTGGGGGAACAGGGCCCCGGAGTCGCCGACCGATTTCGGAGAGTAGTTGTGGCACGCCGATGCACGCAGCATCACTTACGAAGGGTTATGGTGGAAACCCCCCCTCGGGCCGGTCCGTCTCCCCCCCACGGACCGGCCCGATTTTTTATGCCCGGACGCCGAGCCTCCGCTCCGGACGCCTCTCAGGACGCCTCTCCGGACGCCGCTGCGGGCTCCGCTGCGCGCCCCGCCCCGGACCGCCCCGCCGTGGAGGCGAGACCTCCGGATATGGTCAGGGACATGTCGAACCAGTTCCCCCCGCCGCCCCATGACCCGCAGGTCAACCCGCAGCCGGGCCTCCCCACTTACACCGGCCCGGCGCAGGACCCCGCGTACGGATATGGATACGGACAGGGCCCGGTCGCCCCGTTCAAGATGCCCGGCGTCGTGCGTGCCGCGCAGATCGTCGTCTGGGTCCTCAGCGGACTCGTCCTGCTCGGCACGATCGCGATCGCGGCCTCGGGCGACTCCGAGACGGCGGGCGCGGCCTTCGGGGCGAACCTGTGTCTGCTGGTGACCTGCGGTTTCGCGTTCTCGTTCCAGAACGCGGGGAACGGCATACGCGTGACCTGCATCGTCCTGATGAGCGTGCAGATCGCCCTCGGCCTCGGCGGCCTGGCCTCCGGCAACCCCGGCGGCCTCATCGGCCTGCTGGGCTCGATCGCCACGGTCGTCCTGCTCGCGCAGGGTGCCGCGGGCGCCTGGTTCAAGCGCCCGCGCACCCCCGCCCCGGGGCAGGGATACGCGGGCTGAGAAGCCCCGTCGGAACTAGCTGAGACGATCCGCCGGAGCTATCCGGAGCTATCCGGAGCTATCCGGAGCTATCCGGAGCCATCGGAGCTATCGGAACTAGCCCCGCCCGGCCCAGATATTGGTGCCGGGCGTGGAGACCGCGTACGTGTCGATCTCCGTCAGTTCCGCGTCGGTCAGCTTCGGCCCGGCGAGCGCCGCCACGTTCTCCTCCAGCTGCTTCACGCTGGAGGCGCCGATGAGCGCGGAGGTCATCCGCTCGTCGCGCAGGACCCAGTTGAGCGCCAGTTGCGCGAGCGACTGGTCGCGGCGGGCCGCGATGTCGTTCAGGCCATTGAGACGGCGCACGACCTCGTCGCTCAGGAGGTCGGGGTCGAGCGACTTGCCCTGCGTGGCGCGCGAGCCCTCCGGGATGCCCTTCAGGTACTTGTTCGTGAGCAGGCCCTGCGCCAGCGGCACGAACGAGATGCAGCCCATGCCCGCCTCGTCGAGCGTGTCGAGCAGGCCGTCGTCCTCGGTCCAGCGGTTGATCATCGAGTACGAGGGCTGGTGGATGAGCGCGGGCACGCCCATCTCCCGCAGCAGCCGCGCCGCTTCGGCGGTCTGCTCGCTGTTGTAGGAGGAGACGCCCACGTACAGCGCCTTGCCCTGCCGCACGGCGGACGCGAGCGCGCCCATCGTCTCCTCGAGCGGGGTGTCGGGGTCGAAGCGGTGCGAGTAGAAGATGTCGACGTAGTCGACGCCCATCCGCTTCAGCGAGGCGTCGAGGGACGACAGCAGGTACTTGCGCGAGCCCCACTCGCCGTACGGGCCGGGGTGCATGAGGTAGCCCGCCTTGGTCGAAATGACCAATTCATCGCGGTACGGGGCGAAATCCTGGGCGAACAGCTTGCCGAAGTTGAGCTCCGCCGAACCGGCCGGCGGGCCGTAGTTGTTCGCCAGGTCGAAGTGCGTGACACCCAGGTCGAAGGCGCGGCGCAGGATCGCGCGCTGGCTCTCCAGGGACTTGTCGTCGCCGAAGTTGTGCCACAGGCCGAGGGAGACGGCGGGCAGCTTCAGGCCGCTGCGGCCCGTGCGCCGGTACTCCATGGTGCTGTAACGGTCCGTTGCCGCTCGGTACAGAGACGTGTCGTTCATGGGTACGAAGCTACTTCAGGACCCGATCTTCCGAGGGCCGTCCCCGCGTCACCCGAGGGCAGAAGCACGCCCTCACAGCGGTAGGCTTTCGCCTTCGGGGACTGCCATCTGCTGGAGGGGCTGACAGAAGTGAACCTGCGCGACCTGGTGTACGGACTTTACGCACGCCGGGTGGAAGGCCGCCTCGACCACGACCAGGTGCCCAAGCACATCGGGGTCATCCTCGACGGCAACAGGCGCTGGGCAAAGGCGTCCGGCGGGACCACCGAACAGGGCCATCAGGCGGGCGCGTACAAGATCGAGGAGTTCCTCGGCTGGTGTGCCGAGACGGACGTCGAGGTCGTCACCCTCTGGATGCTGTCGACGGACAACTTCGACCGCCCCGAGCAGGAGCTCATCCCGCTCCTCGGCATCATCGAGGACACGGTCCGCAGCCTCGCCTCCGACGGCCGCTGGCGCGTGCACCACGTCGGCACGATGGACCTCCTGCCCTCCCGCACCCAGGCCGTCCTGAAGGAGGCCGAGCAGGCCACCCACGGCAACAAGGGAATACTGGTCAACGTGGCCGTCGGGTACGGCGGCCGGCAGGAGATCGCCGACGCGGTCCGCTCGCTGATCCTGGACCACGCGGAGAAGGGCACGAGCCTGGAGGACGTCGCCGAGACCGTCGACGTCGACCTGATCTCCAAGCACCTCTACACGCGCGGCCAGCCGGACCCCGACCTGGTGATCCGAACGAGTGGTGAGCAGCGTCTGTCCGGCTTCATGCTGTGGCAGTCGGCCCACTCCGAGTACTACTTCTGTGAAGTCTTCTGGCCGGCGTTCCGCAAGGTCGACTTCCTGCGCGCGCTGCGTGACTACGCCGCTCGGCACCGGCGTTACGGGGGCTGACCCCCGCGGGTGCTCGTGTCGGTGAGGTGCGAGTAACCCAGAGTTCACGGATGCGCCGTCATATGCCCTGGCATGGCTGCGCATGTTCGAGGGAATAAGCCTTCCAGGTCGACATCCGATTCACGGATGTCGTATCTCAGCGGGCGGCATGGGGCCGTCCGCCCGGGAGGCCCTTTGCACCAGGACGACCGTGCGGTGAGTACGGGCGAAGTGGAGGGCCGGAGCTCGGCCCGCGCACTGCGGCACGAGACCGGTCCGGACTTCTCCCGGCATCCTTCCCGTCGCTCCCCGACCTCATCCGAGGGGGTACGTCCTTCCGTGGTGACCAGCACAAAGCGCCGCATGCCCGACAGGCGCACCTATGTTCTCGACACCAGCGTTCTGCTCGCAGACCCGAACTCCATGTACCGCTTCGACGAGCACGAAGTAGTGCTGCCCGTCGTCGTGGTCACGGAGCTGGAGGCGAAGCGGCACCATCCCGAGCTCGGCTACTTCGCCCGGCAGGCCCTGCGCCTGCTGGACGACTGCCGGGTCCGGCACGGTCGCCTGGACGCGCCGATCCCGATCGGCGATCTGGGCGGCACGCTGCGCGTCGAGCTCAACCACTCCGATCCCGGCGTGCTTCCGGCCGGCTACCGGTTGGGGGACAACGACTCACGGATTCTCGCCGTCGCGCGCAACCTCCAGGCAGAGGGATACGACGTCACCGTCGTGTCGAAGGATCTGCCTCTGAGGATCAAGGCGTCCTCGGTCGGGCTCCTCGCCGAGGAGTATCGCGCCGAGCTCGCCATCACGGACTCCGGCTGGACCGGAATGTCCGAACTGACCCTCTCCGGCGAACAGGTGGACCTCCTCTTCGAGGAAGACACCCTGTACGTGCCCGAGGCGGCCGACCTGCCCGTCCACACGGGCCTCACCATCCAGTCGGAGAAGGGCAAGGCACTTGGCCGCGTCACGGCCGAGGGCAACGTCCGTCTCGTACGCGGCGATCGTGAGGCCTTCGGCCTCAAGGGGAGGAGTGCGGAGCAGCGCATCGCGCTGGATCTGCTGCTCGATCCGGACATCGGCATCGTGTCGATGGGCGGCCGGGCGGGCACCGGCAAGTCGGCCCTCGCGCTCTGCGCGGGACTTGAGGCCGTCCTGGAGCGCCGGCAGCACCAGAAGGTGATGGTCTTCCGGCCGCTGTACGCGGTGGGCGGGCAGGAGCTCGGCTATCTGCCCGGCACCGAGGCCGAGAAGATGGGCCCCTGGGCGCAGGCGGTCTTCGACACGCTGGGCTCGGTGGCGGGCAAGGCGGTCATCGAGGAGGTGACGGCGCGCGGCATGCTCGAAGTGCTCCCTCTCACCCATATCCGCGGGCGCTCGCTGCACGACGCGTTCGTGATCGTGGACGAGGCCCAATCCCTGGAGCGGAACGTCCTTCTGACCGTTCTGTCCAGGATCGGGGCGAACTCCCGGGTCATCCTCACTCATGACGTCGCCCAGCGCGACAACCTCCGAGTGGGCCGGTATGACGGGGTGGTTGCCGTCGTGGAGAAGCTGAAGGGCCATCCGCTCTTCGCCCACGTCACGCTCACCCGCTCCGAGCGTTCGCAGATCGCGGCACTCGTGACCGAAATGCTGGAGGAAGGGTCGATCTGAGCCAGTTCACTCTGGTTACGCAGTAGTTGGCGCCGCCCGGCGAAGCGAAGGAGCCTAGCCGGGCGGCGTCGTGGCGTCCGCCCTTTTCCGAAAAACTCCTGGGGCAAACGAGGTGTGAGCTTTCACACGGCACGGAGAATTGCCTTGCGGCATCCGGCTGGGGCAGAGTCTGGGTCCTGTCAGGCCCCGCATGCGACACACCTGTACCTCCAGAGGTACTGCAACCCAGAAAAACAGAACTTCATAGTGGCCGTCGCATGCCGCCCGAAGCACCACGTGGCACTTCCATCACGGGAGTTGCCCACCGGGCCCGTGCCTCCCGTGACCGAGATCCAAGCGGAGGCCAGCGTCCAGGGGCACGATTGCGTCCGCGAGGTCACCTATGCGGGCGATGCTGGAAGGAAACCGTGTGAGCCGGATTTCGGTCCGGGGATTCGCCGTGGCATCCGCCACCGCGGTCACCACTGTTGGCGCTGTCGTCGGTGTCGCCTCGGGCAGCACCCCGGGCGCCTCGAATGACAACGACTTCGAGGCGGCGGCAAGCGACGCGACTCTCCTCGCAGACATTCCCGCGGGCCAGCAGGCCCAGGTGCAGACGGCGTCCTTGACGCAGCAGGCCGAGGCGCAGGCCACGGCTGCCGACACGGCGGCGAAGAAGTCGGCGGCTGAAGCAGCGCGCAAGCAGGCTGCCGAGTCGGCGATCGCCAAGCAGAAGGCGGCCGAGAAGCAGGAGGCCGCCGAGAAGGCGGCAGCCAAGAAGGAGCGCGAGGAGAAGGTCGAGGTCAAGGCCAGCCGTTCCTCCACGCGCGACGCCGGCGACTTCGCCAAGCAGTCCTCGTACTCCGTCTCGCAGGTCCAGGCGATGGCACGGCAGATGGTCCCCGGTGACCAGTTCCAGTGCTTCAGCAACATCGTCAACCACGAGTCGACCTGGAACTACCGGGCCAGCAACGCCTCTTCGGGCGCCTACGGCCTCGTCCAGGCGCTGCCCGGCTCCAAGATGTCCTCGGCCGGAGCCGACTGGCAGACGAACCCCGCCACGCAGATCAAGTGGGGCCTCGGCTACATGAACGACCGCTACGGAAGCCCGTGCGGAGCCTGGGACTTCTGGCAGGCGAACAACTGGTACTGAGCCGCGGCTCACTCAACCTTTTGCAGGCCCCTCACCGTCCTTCGGTGGGGGGTCTTCGCCGTGTACGGTCAGTCCGACGACTTCCAGGGGGGAGTGGTGGGGAAAGACGGGGGAAGAGGACGGATCATGTCGCGAGTACCAGGGTGGATCGGCCGGCTCGGTTCCGGACTCTCTCAGATGAGTGAGCGGATGGGGCGTGACGAGCGCGATCCCGATGCGGATCGCGATCTCGACTCCGACTCCGTTTCCGCCGACGGCGGCACGGCCGTCGAAGCGGGCGCCGATCCGGACGCGGAGACCGTGGTCCCCGCGCCGCCCGCGTACGCGCCTGCCGTATCGGCACGCCCCGACCCCGTCGCCGCGGTGCCGTGGGGGATGCGGGTCGCGGCCGAGGCCGGCTGGCGTCTTCTCGTACTCGCGGGCACGCTCTGGGTGTTGATGAAGGTCATCAGCGCCGTGCAGCTCGTCGTCTTCGCCTTCGTCGCGGCGCTCCTCATCACCGCGATGCTCCAGCCGACGGTGGTCCGGCTCAAGCGGCTCGGTCTTCCGCGGGGGCTCGCCACGGTCGTCACGGCCGTCCTCGGCTTCGTCGTCATGGGCCTGGTCGGCTGGTTCGTGGTCTGGCAGGTCATGGACAACGTGGACACGCTGTCCAGCCAGGTCCAGGACGGCATCGACGATCTGCGCAACTGGCTGCTCACCAGCCCGTTCCACGTGACCGAGGACCAGATCAACGACATCGCCAAGAGCCTGCGCGAGGCGGTCGGCGCGAACACGGAGGAGCTGACGTCGGCGGGGCTCGAAGGGGTCACCGTGATCGTGGAGGCCATGACCGGCATCCTGCTCGCGATGTTCTCGACGCTGTTCCTGCTGTACGACGGCAAGCGCATCTGGCAGTGGGTCCTGAAGCTGGTCCCGGCGCCCGCGCGGCCCGGTATCGCGGGCGCGGGGCCCAGGGCGTGGCGCACGCTGACGGCCTATGTGCGCGGCACGGTGATAGTGGCTCTGATCGACGCGATCTTCATCGGGCTCGGGATCTACTTCCTCGGGGTGCCGATGGCGGTGCCGCTCGCCGTCTTCATCTTCCTGTTCGCGTTCATCCCGCTGGTGGGCGCGGTGATCTCGGGCGCGCTCGCCGTGGTGGTGGGTCTGGTGACCCAGGGAGTCTTCACCGGTGTGATGACCCTGGTCGTGGTCCTCGCCGTGCAGCAGATCGAGGGCCACATCCTGCAGCCGTTCATCCTCGGACGTGCCGTACGGGTGCATCCCCTGGCCGTGGTGCTGTCCGTGGCCGCGGGCGGGCTCGTCGCCGGGATCGGCGGAGCTGTCGTCGCGGTGCCGCTGGTCGCCGTCACCAACACCGTGGTGGGCTACTTGCGGGCGTACTCGCGCGAAGCCGCCCTGAAGCAGTCACCGCAGCCCCGGGGTGCCACCGCGCTGGACGTCGCGCCGGTGGACGCCGCGTCGGCGGACGTCGCGCCGGCGGAACGGCCGAGCGCCGCCGAGTGAAAGGTTTCTGGATCTTGGCCTGACGGCCACCTCCGGTGGCTAGAGTCCGCGCGCATGAGACAGAGCCACAGCCACAGGTACAGACGGAACAGACGGAACCACCGGAACAGACGGATACGCACCGCGGGCGGGCTCGCGCTCGCGCTGCTCGTCCTCATGCTGGGCCTCGGCGCACAGCCCGCCGCCGCGCACGTCTCGCGCGAGCGCGCCGAACTCGTCGTCGCCCCCGGTGACGGCGCCACGAGCGGGCGCCTGACCGTCCACCACGACGTGGTGTCCCCGGGGGATGCCGGTGCCTGGGCGTCCCGGCTGCTCTCGGCGGACTGCCCGGCCAAGGGCTCCGGCGTCGCGGGCGCCAGTGGCGGAGTGCCGGGCGGTGTCGTCGTGGAACTGGCGTGGAGCTGCCGGCTCGACTCCGTCGACGTGAGCGCCCTGCTCGCGAAGGCCGGACTGAGCCAGGTCGTCGTCGAGTTCGACGGCGCGGCGGTGGACGCCTCCGCGGCCACCCCGGTGGTCGACGCCCACGGCGTGCACGCGCCGCCTTCCTTCCCCTGGGCCACCGTGCTCCTGGTGACGGCGGCCGGAGCGTTCCTCGCGCTCGGCGCCTGGCAACTCCCCCTTCTCGTACGCCTGCTGCGCACAGGGCGGCTGAGGTGCGCCGTCGCGGGGACGGTCGCGCTGTCCTGCCTCGCGCCCCAGGCCGCGTACGCCGACGGGGCCGGGGCGGCGGAGACCGTCGCCGTGACGGGCACGGTCTTCCGGGACACCGACGGCAACGGCAAGCGGGACAGGGGCGAGCGGCCCATGGCCGGTGTCGATGTCACCGACGGTGCGGTGTGGACGACCTCGGGGCGCGACGGTTCGTACCGTCTGGACATCGATCCCGACCGGCGCGAGACGGACCTCGTCAGCATCGTCTCGCCGGACGGCTACACGCCCGCGCTGCGCGACGACTACATACCGAAGTACTTCCGCGAGGTCGCCGGGAGCGGCTCCACGGGCGCCGACTTCGCGCTCGTACCCGACAGGAACGCGGCGAACCCCACCGAGAAGTGGGTCATGAACTCCGACACCGAGGTCGGCAACCGCACCGACGAGGAGGCGCGCAAGGTCCTGCCGCAGTGGACCGGGCAGGTCCGGGCGATGTCCGAGGTCGAGGGGGCGACGATGCAGATCGCCACCGGCGACCTCACCGTCACCGACTACGCGGAGGAGCCGCGCCGCCAGGGCGGCTACGACCTGTTCAGCAAGGGACTTGAGGAGGGCAGGCTCGGCCACCCCTTCTACCCGGTGATGGGCAACCACGACTTCGGCGGCACGGCGGCCTCCAAGGGGTACGCGGGCAGCCTGGAGTACTACCGCCGCAACCTCGGCCCCGAGTGGTACAGCTTCGACCGCGACGGGCGCCACGTCGTCGTACTGGAGGACAACTACGACGCCGGCGGTCTGAAGCCGCAACTGGAGTGGCTGCGCGAGGACCTCGCCCGGAACGCGGTCGGCAAGCAGGTGTTCGTCTTCGCGCACCGCTCGCTGTTCACCCAGTGGGGTCCGGGCGCCGGGATGCAGCCGACCGTCGACGAACTCGCCAAGTACGACGTGCGGATGGTCGCTGCGGGCCACAACCAGCAGTCCGAGTTCCGGCGCGGCGCCTTCAAGCGCTCGGTCGAGGTCAACAACCAGGGCACGTACGGGATCGACGGCGCCCGCCCCGACTACAAGGTCCTCGACTTCAGCGGCATCACCGACGACCCGCGCACGCGCCGGAACGAGGACACCGGTCATGCCACCGGAATCCACCGGCAGTTCGACGTGGACGACGATGCCGCGCTGGTGAGCCCCGCGCGGGGCAGCGTGCACGCGGCGAAGGACGGCGTGCCGGTCGAGGTGTACGCGGAGGACGACGGCCGTACGCCGGGGCGGGCCAAGGTGACCGTGCGGGACAAGCGCGGCCATGTCATGCGGCGCGATTCACTCAGGTTCGGCGAAGGCGCGTCGAAGCCCGGCACAGAGAACTGCTACACACCGCCCGGCGGGAAGCCCGAGCCCTGTCCGGGCGCCCGCGGCTCCTGGACCCGGGCGAGCGACCGGCTGCGGGGCCTGCGGCCCGGCGCGTACACGGCCGAGACCGTCGCCTACGACACCAGGGGCAAGGCCTGGCCCGCGATGAGGAATCCGTTCACGGTGACGGCGAAGGCCGGAGCGGTCCGTGCGGGGCAGGACTGGGTCCGGCAGGGCGGCGACGAGGCGGGGCGCTCCGCGAGCGGGGACGATCCGGGCCCGGCGCTCGACCTGAAGTGGGCGCGCCACACCGGGGAGCAGTTCAACCTCAACGGCTCGGTCGTCACGGACGGCAAGGTCATCGTCTCGTCGCGGGCCTTCGACTCGCCGTACAGCATGATGCTCGCGTACGACGTGGTCTCCGGGCGCGAGATCTGGCGGACGTATCTGGACGGCGACGCGGAGTCGGCGCCCACGCTGCACGGCGGCCGTGTCTATCTGACGACCGGTGTCGGCAGGGTGTACGCCATCGATCCGGACGACGGTCACATCGTCTGGGAGGCCGTCGACCGCGAGGAGCGGCAGGCGGAGACCGTGCGGCGCTACGGGCGGGCCGGTGGTCCGGTCAGTGTCTTCGGGCTCACCGGTGCGTCTGCGAAGGGCCGTTCCGTCGCCGTCTACCAGGACTGGGACAAGGTGCGCTGCCGGGACGCGAAGACCGGCGAGAGCCTGCCGGGAGGGTTCGCGGCGGCGGGGTCGTGGGGGCAGTTCCACAGCACCGCGGTGCGTGCACCCGGCTCCAACACGGCCTATCTGCACTCCGGTTCGAGCACCTCCGTCATCGCGATGGACCTGGCCACCTGCAAGCAGCTGTGGGTGAAGGACACCAAGGGCGACATCGACAGCCATTCGTCGCCCGTGCTCACCGACCCCGCCTCGGGTGATCCGCGACTGGTGACGTTCACGTCGTCGGGGGTCCGCGGGTTCGATGCCGGGACGGGCGCGCAGGCGTGGGAGTCGAAGGCGGGCGGCGCGGGTGTCTGCGAGCCGGGTCAGGCGCCGCTGACCAGTCCTGCCGTGTGGGGCGACACCGCGTACGTGGCGGGGCGCGACGGTGTCGTACGCGCCTATGACACGCGCGCGGCCGATCCGTCGAAGCCGCTCTGGGAGACCGCGGCCGGATATCTGCCGGGGGAGAGCCCGCTGGACGACGAGTGGCGGGTCGCCATGGGCTGCACGGAGGGCGCCGGGTCGCCGACCACGCATCCGCTGGTCACCAAGTCGCATGTGTATGTGGGGACGTGGGACGGACGGCTGCTCGTCGTCGACCGTGCGACCGGCAAGCAGGTGCACGCCTACGACCTGGGTGCGGGCGTCACGTCGGCCCTGTCCGTCAGTGGCGGGCGGATCTTCGCCCTCACGGACGACGGCACGATCCACGCGCTGGCCGCCCGCCGCTGAGCGAGGGGCCGAGCACGCGAAGGGCCCGAGCACGCGAAGGGCCCCGCCGACCCGTAGGTCGGCGGGGCCCTTTGACGCGAGGGCTACTCGGAGAGCACTGCTTCCGAGTCCAGCGTGACGCCGACGGCCTGGATCACGGCGGCGATCTTGAAGGCTTCCTGGATCGTCTCGCGATCCACGCCGGCCTTGCGCAGCACCTGCTCGTGCGAGTCGAGGCACTGGCCACAGCCGTTGATCGCGGAGACCGCGAGCGACCACAGCTCGAAGTCGACCTTCTCCACGCCCGGGTTGCCGATGACGTTCATCCGCAGGCCGGCCCGCATCGTCCCGTACTCGGGGTCCGACAGCAGGTGGCGGGTGCGGTAGAAGACGTTGTTCATCGCCATGACGGCCGCGGCCGACTTGGCGGCGGTGTACGCCTCGGGGGAGAGGTTCGCCTTCGCCTCGGGCTCCAGCTCGCGCAGCACCTTCGGGGAGCGGGAGGCGATCGCGCAGGCGAGCACCGTGCCCCAGAGCTGCTGCTTCGGCAGATCCGAGTTGCCGATGACCGAGCCGAGGTTCAGCTTCAGGTCCTTGGCGTAGTCCGGTACGGCGGACTTCAGTTCGTCGAGTGCCATGTCAGAAAGCTCCGTTCACTCGCCCGAGAGGAGCGCGACCGGGTCCAGGGTCTCGTCGCCCTGGCTCCAGTTGCACGGGCACAGCTCGTCCGTCTGGAGTGCGTCGAGGACCCGGAGGACCTCCTTGGGGTTACGGCCGACGGAACCGGCGGTCACCATCGTGAACTGGATCTCGTTGTTCTGGTCGACGATGAAGACGGCGCGCTGGGCGAAGCCGTCCTCGCCCTCGATGCCGAGGTCACGCATGAGCTCGTGCTTCGAGTCGGCCAGCATCGGGAAGGGCAGGTCCGTCAGGTCCGGGTGGTCCTTGCGCCAGGCGTGGTGCACGAACTCGGAGTCACCGGAGAAGCCGAGGACCTGGGCGTCACGGTCGGCGAACTCGTCGTTCAGCTTGCCGAAAGCGGCGATCTCGGTCGGGCACACGAAGGTGAAGTCCTTGGGCCACGCGAAGACGATCTTCCACTTGCCCTCGTAGGTCTTGTGGTCGATCTGCTGGAACTCCGAGCCCTTCTCCAGCGAGACACAGGCAGTCAGATCGAACTGGGGGAACTTGTCACCGACAGTGAGCACGCGCTCTCCTTGCTGCAAAGAAAATCCCTTTTGGGGAGTTTCCTGGGGGGTTGGACTGGTGTTGATGGTGGCACAGGGTGCATTGATTATGGAAATAGCTAGAGTGGGTCGTGTTGATCGGACCTAGCTATCAGTCCCCGTAGTAAAGGGGAGTCAGAGGGAGGAGTGCCGTGGCCACCAGTGCCAAGCCCGCGGCCAAGCGCGGCGCCCGCCAGCCGAGCCTCGCCCAGCTGCGCGCCTTCGCCGCCGTCGCCGAGCATCTGCACTTCCGGGACGCCGCCGCCGCGATCGGCATGAGCCAGCCCGCGCTCTCCGGCGCCGTCTCGGCCCTGGAGGAGACACTCGGTGTCACCCTCCTTGAGCGTACGACCCGCAAGGTGCTGCTCTCGTCGGCGGGCGCGCGCCTCGCGGTGCGGGCCAGGGCCGTGCTCGAAGAGGTCGGGGCGCTGATGGAGGAGGCGGACGCGGTGCGCGCGCCCTTCACCGGGGCGCTGCGGCTCGGCGTGATTCCGACCGTGGCGCCGTACCTGCTGCCCACGCTCATCGGACTCGTCCACGAGAGGTACCCGGACCTCGATCTCCAGGTGCACGAGGAGCAGACCTCGTCGCTGATCGAGGGGCTCGGCGCGGGACGGCTCGATCTGCTGCTGCTCGCGGTGCCGCTCGGCGTGCCCGGCGTCACCGAACTGCCCCTGTTCGACGAGGACTTCGTGCTCGTCACCCCGCTCGACCACTGGCTCGGCGGGCGCGAGGGGATTCCGCGCGACGCCCTGCGCGAGCTGAACCTGCTGCTGCTCGACGAGGGGCACTGCCTGCGCGACCAGGCCCTGGACATCTGCCGGGAGGCCGGCCGCGCGGACGCCCCGGTGACCACGACGGCCGCCGGGCTCTCCACCCTCGTACAGCTGGTGGCCGGCGGCCTCGGCGTGACGCTGCTTCCGCGCACCGCCGTCCGCGTCGAGACCAGCCGCAGCAACCAGCTGCTCACCGGGTACTTCGCGGACCCGGCGCCGACCCGGCGGGTCGCCCTGGCGATGCGTACGGGGGCCGCGCGCGCCGCGGAGTACGAGGAGCTGGCCGCCGCCCTGAGGGGGGCCCTGAAGCCGTTGCCGGTGCGGGTGTTGTGACCCCGCACCGGCAACGTCCCGCTCCCGCGCGGGGAGTTACTCCGTACGCAGGCCGTCCGGGCGCATCATGCGCCACAGCGGCGGCAGGCTGAGCAGCGTCACGACGGCGACGAGCACGGCTCCGGCGCCGGCCAGCGGAAGGAAGATCCACCAGTCCTCGACCGATTTGTCGATCATGCGGACCATGACGAGCCCGAGGCTGAGGCCGCCCGCGACGGCGAGGCCGAGGCCGAGCACCACCGGGATCGCCGTCTGCCACAGGATCGACCACCCCATCGACGAGCGGCGCGTGCCGAACGCGGTGAGGGCGGCCAACAGGCGCTTGCGCTCGCGCAGTTGCTCGAGGAGCGACACCAGCATGGACGCCGCGATGAGGACCATCGTCGCCATCGCGCCGATCTGCAGGCCGGTCTGGATGGAGGCGTACTGCTTGTCCCGCTCGACCGCGCGCAGCGTCATCACGTTGAGGAACGGGTCGATGCGGGCCGCGGTGTTGCGGATGTACTCCTCGCTGTCCGGCACCGACGGATCGATCTGGATCATGGCATTCGTCGAGGCGCCGACCAGCTTGGACGGGGGGACCGCACCGGGCGTCGCGAAGATGCCGTTGTGCAGGTCACCGCCCGGGTCGGGGCGGGCCTTGACCGTCCGCGAGTCGGCGGGCAGCGTCCACGGGATGTGCTTGCGGCCGGGGATGTCCCAGCTGTCGGAATTCAGGTCGATGGGCTTGCCGGGGCGGGCCGACTCGTCGACCCAGTCGTTCATCTCGGTGTCCCCGGTGTGCACGACGAACGTGTCGCCGTCCTCGCACGAACCGATCCGGGCCAGCTCGCGCAGGTTCGCGCAGGTGCCGACCGTCAGCTCGGTGGTGGGCCTGATGTCGTCGGCGTTCTTCAGTTTGCCCGGCTTCACGACGTACGAGGAGACCGTGCCGATGACGTTCTTGACGCCCTTGGTGGTACGGAACTTCTCGTTCATCCGCTCGGCGAGCTCGCCGTCCCCGACGTCCGCCCGAACCTGGAGCTTGGCCCGGCCGGGGTCGTTGTCCGTGACCCGGTCGAAGTCGTCGTGCATCGAGCCGAACATCATCTGCAGGGCGATGGCGCCCGCCACCGCGACCGTGATGCCGCTGACCGCGCGGGCCGCCGTACCGCTGCTCAACTGGAGCCTGCGGGTGGCCAGCTGCCAGGGCACGGGGCCGCCGCGCAGCTTGGCCACGGCCGCCTCGACGAGCCAGGGGAGCAGGGCGGCAAGGCCCACCAGGGTGAGCGTCGCTCCGGCGCCGATGGCGAAGACCGGCGGAGCCACGTTGCCCCCGACGTAGCCATTGACCACGTTGCCCCCGACCTGGCCCGAGGCGAGGAGGATCCCGAGGCCGACGACCGGCATCGCGACGCGCCACCAGATCCGGCGCTTGCGGGGCTTCGCGCTGCGGAAGACGCCGAGGGGTTCGATGGCGACGGCGCGCAGCGAGATCAGCGTGACCACGACGGCCGTGAGCGGGACGGCAAGCAGGACGAGCACCGCGAGGCCGGGTATCGGCGTCACGTCGGTGGCGAACGCGCTGATCTTCCACACGTCGAACACGCCGAGCAGCTCGCGCAGGCCCAGGAAGGCGACAGCGCCGAAGGCCAGGCCGAGCAGCGCCCCGCACAGGGCCTCGCCCGCCGCGATCCTGCGCACCGCCCGCGCGTCCGCGCCGACCAGGCGCAGCGCGGCGAGGCGCTTGTCCCGCCGCTCGCCGCCGAAGCGGACCGCCGTGCCGATGAAGATGACCACGGGGGTCAGAAGCACCACGCAGCCCAGGACGACCAGCACGATGAGGATCGGATCCAGCGGCTTCGGGGGTTCCTGATAGCCGAACTCCGCTACCCGGTGGCCGCCCTTGGCCTGGGTGAGGGCGTCGGAACCGGCGTAGAAGTAGAGCTCCTGGGGGTGCACGAGGCCCGGGTCGCCGATGGTGCCCGTGACGCGGTACCGGTCGAAGCGCTCCTTGAGGAGCGTGCCGTCCGAGCTGTTCAGAAGGTCGCGCAGGGCGGGCGAGACGACCATCTCGCCGTCTGCCGGGAGCTTCTTCAGGCCGGGCGGCAGGGTGGGGTGCTCGCCCTCGGCGCGCACCGTACGGCCCTGCACCGTCGAGTCCCGGAAGTCGGTGCCGGCGTCGCGCGTGAGGACGGTGGAGTCGGTGCGCTGGTGATGCTTGCCGTCGAACTGGCCCGCGTCCGAGCGGGCCACCGAGCGGTCCTCCCGGCTCTGGAGCATGTTCGGCACGGAGGCCGCGCCGAGCAGCAGCGCCACACCGAGGCCGACGCCGACCGCGGTCAGGATCGTGCGGGTCCAGCCCTCACGGCCGCCGCCGACGGCGAACCGTATGCCCATCACGAGATCGCGGGCCCAGGCGCGGACGCCCGTCGGCGCGGTGTGCTCGGGATGCGGCGCCGCAGACCCCGTACGGGCCTTCGCGGGGGTGTCGAGACTCATATCGCCCGCTCCATGTCCCGTGACCTGCCGTCGCGTACGACGATCTCGCGGTCGGAGTAGGCGGCGACCCGCGTCTCGTGCGTGACCAGGACGACGGCGGTGTTCGCCGAGCGCGCGGCGTCGGTGAGCAGCTCCATGACGCGCTCGCCGTTGAGCGAGTCAAGCGCGCCGGTCGGCTCGTCGGCGAAGATCACGCGCGGGCTCGTGGCGAGCGCGCGGGCCACCGCGACCCGCTGGCCCTGGCCGCCGGAGACCTCGCCGGGCCGCTTGGCGGCGACGTCCTCGACCTCCAGGCGCTCCATCCAGGTACGGGCGGTCGCCTCGGCCTCCTTGCGCTTGGCGCCGTTCAGCCGCAGCGGAAGCGCGACGTTCTCCACGCACGTCAGCTCGGGGACCAGCTGCCCGAACTGGAAGACGAAGCCGAACTCGCTGCGGCGCAGGGCGCTCAGCGCGGCGTCCGGCAGGCCCGTGAGCTCGCGGCCGTTGTACGTGATGGAGCCCGAGTCGGGCTTGACGATCCCCGCGAGGCAGTGCAGGAGCGTGGACTTCCCGGAGCCGGACGGGCCCATGACGGCGACGACCTCTCCGGGGTGGATGGAGAACCCGGCGTCGTCGAGCGCGGTCGTCGGACCGTACGTCTTGCGCAGGCCGGAGGCGGTGAGAAGGGAACCGGCGGGGGTCATGCGGAGCGCACCTCCTGGGCGAGCTTGCCGAGGCGTGCGGCGGCCAGTTCGAGCCAGCGGAGATCGGCTTCGAGGTGGAAGAGCGCGTGGTCGCAGATCAGCTGGTCGGCGAGGTCGCCCTTGCGCTTGCGGTCGGTGAGGATGCGCATCAGGCGCAGGTGCTCGGCGCGCTGGGCGTCGAGCATCTCCGAGGCGTCCCGCTCGGTGAGCAGGGCCAGGACGACCTTCGTGTAGAGGGTCGACTGGAGGTAGGGCTCGGGCTTCTCCGGGGTGGCGAGCCACTGCTCGACATCCGTGATCCCGGCTTCGGTGATCGCGTACCGCTTGCGCTCGGGGCCGCCGCCCGCCTCTATGCCGTCGACCTCGACGAGGCCGTTCTTCAGGAGGCGGGACATGGTCGAGTAGACCTGCCCGTAGTGCAGTGGCTTGTCGTGACCGAACTTCTCGTCGAAGGTGCGCTTGAGGTCGTAGCCGTGGCGCGGGCCCGACTCAAGGAGGCCGAGGAGGGTGTGACCGATGGACATACGGAGCACTCTACACGGTGTGTATACGTGGTGTGTATACCCCGGTTCGGGGCCGGCTCCGGGCTCATTGGGGGATCACAGGTTCGAAAGCCGGGCAACCTTCTGGGCCCCAGAACCGTCGGTTTACTGGGGGCAGCCACCGGTTCCTGTGGGGCAGGTGCTGATTGTCACGTCCGGAAAAGGCCGGATCGGCAGTCCTTTGTCCCTAGGTGCGGTGTTAGCTTCTTGAGCTGACTTGCCAGTCATCTGTACGGACAGGCCGCACCAGACGCAGACAGAGCACGGACGAACGAGACGGAAGCGGAGCACACATACTCATGGGCCGAGCGGAAGAGCGACAAGCGCGGCAGCGCGGCGCGCGCCGGGCATCGCGCGGGCGCCCCGCCGGTGGCGGCAAACCCAAGCGCACGGGCATACGCCGCTTCTTCACCCTGAAGAAGATCCTGGGTACGTTCTTCGGGCTCTGCCTGCTCGGCATGCTCTCCTTCGTCGTCCTCTACATGGTGGTCGACGTGCCCGAGGGCAATGCGGCGGCCAAGCTCCAGAGCAACGTCTACAAGTACAAGGGCGGCAAGGTCATCGCCAGGACCGGCGAGCTGAACCGCGAGGTCGTCGACCTGGACAAGGTGCCCAAGGAGGTCCAGCGCACGTTCGTGGCCGCCGAGAACAAGTCCTTCTACAAGGACAAGGGCGTCGACTTCAAGGGCACCGCCCGCGGCCTGATCAACACCGTCTCCGGCAAGGGCAAGCAGGGTGGCTCGACGATCACCCAGCAGTACGTCAAGAACTACTACCTGACGTCGGACCAGACGGTGACCCGCAAGCTCAAGGAACTGGTCATCTCGCTGAAGGTGGACCAGAACAAGAGCAAGGACTACATCCTCGCCGGGTACATCAACACCAGCTACTACGGCCGCGGCGCCTACGGCATCCAGGCCGCCGCCCAGGCCTACTACGGCGTCGACGCCGAGCGGCTGAACGTCACGCAGGGCGCCTATCTCGCCGCTCTCCTCCAGGCCCCCAGTCAGTACGACTACTCCTCCGCCACGGACGCCAGCAAGAAGCTGGTCAAGGCGCGCTGGAACTACGTGCTCGACAACATGGTCGAGGAGGGCTGGCTGCCCGCGAGTGAGCGTGAGGGCCTGACGTTCGACAAGCCGGATTCGCCGAAGGCCGCGCCCGGCCTTGAGGGCCAGACCGGCTACCTCGTGAAGGAGGCCAAGGCCGAGGTCATGAAGGCCGGCCACCTCAGCGAGGAGCAGTTCGACGCGGGCGGCTACACGATCACGCTCAACATCGACGAGAAGAAGCAGAAGAAGCTCGAGAAGGCCGTCGACAAGAAGCTGAACGACCAGCTCGACCCCAAGAAGAGCAAGGCCGACGCCCGGGTGCAGGCGGGCGCCGCGTCCGTCGACCCCAAGACCGGCAAGGTCCTCGCGATGTACGGCGGCGAGGACTACGTGAAGCACTTCACGAACAACGCCACCCGGCGCGACTACCAGCCGGCCTCCACCTTCAAGCCGCTGATCCTGGCCGCCGCCCTGGAGAAGGGCGCCCAGACGCAGTCCGGCCAGCCGATCACGGCGAACACGATCTACGACGGCACCAGCAAGCGCCCGGTCAAGGGCAGCGACGTCGCCTTCGCGCCGCCGAACGAGGACGACAAGAGCTACGGGCCCGTCACCGTCCAGAAGGCGATGAACAAGTCCGTCAACGCGGTCTTCGCGCAGATGGGCGTGGACGTCGGCATGGACGACGTACTGGAGACCGCGGGCAAGCTCGGCATGGACGTCGAGGACCTGCCCGCCGTGCCCGCGCAGACCCTGGGCACCATGGGCGCGAGCCCGCTGGAGATGGCGGGTGTCTACGCGACGCTCGACAACCACGGCAAGAAGGTCACCCCCGCGATCGTGGCGTCCGTCGAGCACAAGGACCGCACGATCGAGCTGCCGGACCCGATCGGCGAGGAGGTCGTCGACCGCGGCACCGCGGACTCGCTCACCTCGGTCCTGACCGGCGTGGTCGACGACGGTACGGGCAGCGCGGTGCGCAGCCCCGTGCAGGACGTGGCGGGCAAGACCGGTACGTCCGACGACAACAAGTCGGCCTGGTTCACCGGCTACACGCCCAAGCTCGTCACCTCCGTCGGCCTGTTCGGCGAGGGCGTCGCGGGCACGGCCGAGGAGAGCAAGCAGGTCTCCATGAAGGGCGCGGGCGGTCTGCCGCGCGTCGACGGCGGCAGCTTCCCGGCGCAGATCTGGGCGGCGTACACGTTCTCCGCGATGGGCGCGCCCAGCAAGTTCAACCTGGACACGTCCATGGGAGCGGCCATCGCACCGCCCCCGGATCCGACGACGCAGGCTCCGCAGGAGCCGACGGACGAGCCGACGACGGACAAGCCGACGACGAAGCCGCCGACGGACGACCCGACGACGGACAAGCCGACGACGAAGCCGCCGACGGACGACCCGACGACGGACGACCCGACCACGGATCCGACGACGGAAGACCCGGAGGAGCCGGACCCCACGGAGTCCATCGAGATCCCGGAGAACCCGAACGGGCGGCCGAACAACAGGGACTGACGGCCACACGGTCCTGAGG
>NZ_JBHUZJ010000071.1:0-50434 GCF_042667685.1 Streptomyces sp. NPDC057302
GTCCGCGAAAGCGGACCGGGCCTTTTTCATGTTCGGCTTTCATGTTCGGCGCCCTAGGTACGTGGGGGCGGCTTCCGTGCTCTCACACGGGGCGCGAAAGCCGCCCCCGCACCCGCCCCGCGCGCACCCTTCCCTCCCGCGCGGGCCGGGTGCAGAGTGCGTGTGGCGCTCCGTGGGGCCCGTGTCGGCACGGGAATCCGGGGCGCAAGGGCCGTCGGTTGCCTCCCGCGTCGGCGGCCCGCAGAGACTTCAGGACGACGCCCGCTCCACCAGCTCCGTCGGCAGCACCAGTTGGCGGTGTTCCAGGCGGCGGGCGGAGGCCGGGCGGTCGTCCGCGATCTCGGCGAGCAGCAGGTCGATCATCGCCCGGCCCATCTCCTCGATCGGCTGGCGCACGCTCGTCAGGGGCGGGTCCATGTGGCGGGCGATCGCCGAGTCGTCGAAGCCGACGAGCGCCACGTCGTCCGGTATCCGGCGCCCGGCCTCCCGCAGGACCTGGCGGGCGCCCGCCGCCATCACGTCCGAGCCCGCGAACACCGCGTCGACCTCGGGGCAGACCGCGAGCAGCTCCGTCATCGCACGGCGGCCGCCCTCCTCCGTGAAGTCGCCGGGTGCGATCAGCCGCTCGTCCACCGGGCGGCCCGCGTCCGAGAGCGCCGCGCGGTACCCGTCCAGGCGGCGCTGGGCGCCGTAGACGTCCAGGCGGCCCGTGATGGTGGCTATCCGCGTACGGCCGCGTGCCAGGAGGTGCTCCACCGCCGAGTGGGCGCCCGCGAAGTTGTCGGAGTCGACGGAGGGCAGCGCCTCGTCGGCCGAGCGGCGGCCGCTGATCACCGCGGGGATCTCCAGCTGGGCCAGGAGGTCCGGCAGCGGATCGTCGGCGTGGACGGAGACCAGCAGGACCCCGTCGACCCGGTGGGCCGCGAGGTACTGGGCCAGGCGCTGACGCCTGCGGTCGTTCCCGGCGAAGATCAGCAGGAGCTGCATCTCCGTCTCGCCGAGCTCCGCGCCGACCCCGCGCAGGACGTCGGAGAAGTACGGCTCGGCGAAGAAGCGGGTCTCCGGCTCGGGCACGACCAGGGCGATGGCGTCCGTGCGGTTGGCGGCGAGGGCACGGGCCGCCGTGTTCGGAACATAGCCGAGCTCCGCGACGGCGGCCTCGACCGCCGTCCGGGTCGCCTCGCTCACCCGCGGCGAGCCGTTGATCACCCGGGAGACCGTGCCGCGGCCCACTCCCGCCCTCGCGGCGACCTCCTCCAGGGTCGGTCGCCCGCCACCGCGTCCGCGCGCACCGTGAGCTGCCATTGTCCGCCTCCCGTCGCACTTCCCCCGGCGAGGAATGTAGAGGAATGTAACAGCCTGATCATCGCCGGGCCGATGGGCCGAACGTGTGAGGGTCCCCGTAACGGCGCGAGCGTCGTCCTCGTAACAGCCCGATAACTGAAGACATATCTCTCTGTCCGGTCCCTTGACACCCCCGCCCCCAGCCACGACTCTTCAACTCATCACTTGTGGGAGCGCTCCCACACTACCTGACACGTACACAACCCGCACGTTCCCCGCCCGAGCCGAAGAGTCAAACAACGGGGCAAGAAGCGCAGTTGGCCGGGGGGTCGGCACGTCAGGCAACAGGAGGACGAGATGCGCACGAGTACCCGCCGACCACACCGTCTGGTGGCTATCGCGGCCGTGGCCGCGCTGGCCACGGGCCTGCTGGCCGGATGTTCCAGCGACGACGACAGCGGCTCGGAGGGCGGCGACGGCAAGGTCACCCTCAATGTGGGCACGTTCGGCGTGCTCGGCCTGAAGCAGGCAGGTCTCTACGCCGAGTACGAGAAGTCACACCCGAACATCAAGATCAAAGAAAACGTCATCGAGCGCAACGACGCCTACTACCCCAAGCTCCTGACCCAGCTCCAGTCGGGCGCGGGCGTGAACGACGTCGCCGCCATCGAGGTCAGCAACATCACCGAGGTCGTGCAGACCCAGGGCGCCAAGTTCGAGGACCTGAGCAAGGCCAAGGGCGTGGACAAGTCCACGTACCTCGACTGGAAGTGGAAGCAGGCCACGACGGAGGACGGCAAGACGGTCGGCCTCGGCGTCGACATCGGCCCGACGGCGCTCTGTTACCGCAAGGACCTCTTCAAGAAGGCCGGTCTGCCCACCGACCGCGAGGAGCTCGCGAAGGCCTGGGCCGGCGACTGGGACAAGTACGTCGCGCTGGGCGACAAGTACATGAAGAAGGCCCCGGACGGCACCAAGTTCGTCGACTCCGCCTCCAGTGTCTACAACGCGGTCTTCGCCGGCGCGAAGGAGCGCTACTACGACAAGAGCGGCAAGGAGATCTACGAGGACTCCCAGGGCCGCAAGGACGCCTGGGACGCGGCGATGAAGGTCGCGCAGGGCGACATGTCCTCCAAGCTCAAGCAGTTCGACCCGACGTGGGACCAGGGCTTCGCCAACGCCAAGTTCGCCACCGTGGCCTGCCCCGCGTGGATGGCCGGCTACATCCAGGAGAAGACGGGCCCTGAGGGCAAGGGCCAGTGGGACATGGCCAAGGCCCCCGAGGACGGCAACTGGGGCGGCACGTTCCTCGGCGTGCCGAGCGCGGGCAAGCACAAGAAGGAGGCCACCGAGCTCGCCGTCTGGCTGACCCAGCCCGAGCAGCTCGCGAAGGTCTTCGCCAAGCAGGCCAGCTTCCCCTCCACCCCGTCGGCGTACGACACGCTGAAGCCCTCGCCCGCGACCAAGGCGTACTTCAACGACGCGCCCATCACGGAGATCTACGCCGACATCGCGAAGAACACCCCCTCGGCCATCTACGGCATCAAGGACGCCCAGATCGGCCAGTCCATCACGGACATCGGTGTGCTCCAGGTGGAGCAACAGGGCAAGTCTCCCGCTGAGGGCTGGGAGGCAGCTCAGAAGGAGATCAAGGATGTTCTGGGACAGTGACGCGCATGTCCGAGACCGCTGAGTACGCCGAGACCGCGTCCCCCGGTGAGGGGGACGCGGCCCCGGCCGCGTCCGGGAGGCGCAAGGCCTCCCCCACGTCCTCGTGGCGCAGCCGCCTGTACCGCTGGGACATAAAGGCGTCGCCGTACGTCTTCGTCGCCCCCTTCTTCCTCTTCTTCGGCGCCTTCGGCCTGTTCCCGCTGCTCTACACGGGCTGGGCCTCGCTGCACCGCCTGGAGCTGACCAACCTCGACGACAGCACATGGCTGGGCCTGGAGAACTACACCAACCTGCTCCAGAGCGACTACTTCTGGAACGCGCTCGGCAACACCTTCACCATCGGCGTCATCTCCACCGTCCCCCAACTGGCCATCGCCCTGGGCGTCGCGCATCTGCTCAACTACAAGCTGCGCGGCTCCACCCTGTGGCGCGTGGCGATGCTCGCTCCGTACGCCACATCGGTGGCGAGCGCGTCGCTGGTCTTCACGCTGCTCTTCGCGTGGGACGGCGGCATGGTCAACTGGGTCATCGGGTCCGTCGGCATCGATCCCGTCAACTGGCGTGAATCGTCGTGGGGTTCGCAGTTCGCGGTCTCCTCGATCGTCATGTGGCGGTGGACCGGCTACAACGCGCTGATCTATCTGGCGGCGATGCAGGCCGTGCCGCACGATCTGTACGAGTCGGCATCGCTCGACGGGGCGTCGCGCTGGCAGCAGTTCCGGCACGTGACGATCCCGATGCTGCGTCCGACGATCCTGTTCACGGTCGTCGTCTCCACCATCGGGGCGACGCAGCTCTTCGGTGAGCCGCTGCTGTTCGGCGGCACGTCCGGGTCCAAGGGCGGCGCGGACCACCAGTTCCAGACGCTGGGTCTCTATCTGTACGACCAGGGCTGGATCAACGGCCATCTGGGCCGGGCATCGGCCGTCGCCTGGCTGATGCTCGTGATCCTGCTGCTCATCGCCGCGGTCAATCTGCTGATCGCCCGACGCCTGAGGAAGGACCGATGAACTCCCGCACCGCGGGCCCGGTGACCGACGTCGCCGCGGACCCGCCGACCGCCGTGGCGACGAGCCCGAAGTCGGGCCGCCCCCTGGGGCTCAAGGCCGGGCGCACGATGCACGCGGGGCCCGTGACGTACGTCGTCCTGACGCTGTTCACGGCCGTCTCCCTCGCTCCGCTGATCTGGACGGCGATCGCCGCGTCCCGCACGAGCGGGCGGCTCGCCCAGACCCCGCCGCCCCTGTGGTTCGGCGGGAACCTCTTCAAGAACCTGGAGCGGGCCTGGACGGAGGCGAGCCTGGGCGACGCGATGCTCAACACCACGATCGTGGCGGGCAGCATCACCATCGGCACCGTCCTGTTCTCCACGATCGCCGGATTCGCCTTCGCCAAGCTGAAGTTCAGGTTCAGCGGTCTGCTGCTCCTGCTGACGATCGGCACGATGATGGTGCCGCCGCAGCTGAGTGTCGTACCGCTCTATCTGTGGGTCGCCGACCTCCAGTGGACCAACCAGCTCCAGGCGGTGATCCTGCCGACGTTCGTGAGCGCCTTCGGGGTGTTCTTCATGCGGCAGTACCTGCTCCAGGCGCTGCCGAGCGAGCTCATCGAGGCGGCGCGGATGGACGGGGCGAGCAGCCTGCGGATCATCTGGCACGTGGTGTTCCCCGCGGCGCGGCCCGCGATGGCGGTCCTCGGTCTGCTGACGTTCGTCATGGCCTGGAACGACTTCCTCTGGCCGATCATCGCGCTCAACCAGTCGAACCCCACCGTGCAGGTGGCGCTCAACTCGCTCGGCACGGGCTACATCCCGGACCGGGCGGTGATCATGGCGGGCGCCCTGCTCGGCACACTGCCGCTGCTCCTGGCGTTCATCCTCTTCGGCAAGCAGATCGTGAGCGGCATCATGCAGGGCGCCGTCAAGGGCTGAGACCCGCTTCCGCCTGCCGTACTCCTCTCCCGTACGTCTCGCACACCTCTCCGCCTCTCCACCTCTCACCCGCCAGGGCCGGGCCGCCGCCACCTCGGCCCTGGCGACCGGTCCGCCCTCTTCTTCCCTGTCCCCCTTCCCATGGGAGCGCTTCCATGCCTGAACCCATTACCTTTCCGGCCGACTTCCTCTGGGGCGCGGCCACGTCCGCGTACCAGATCGAGGGCGCCGTACGTGAAGACGGCCGCACCCCCTCCATCTGGGACACCTTCAGCCACACGCCCGGCAGGACCGCCGACGGCGACACCGGTGACGTGGCCGTCGAGCACTACCACCGCTACCGCGACGACGTGGCGCTCATGGCGGACCTCGGTCTGGACGCCTACCGCTTCTCCGTCTCCTGGTCGCGGGTGCAGCCCACCGGACGCGGGCCCGCCGTCCAGCGCGGCCTCGACTTCTACCGGCGGCTCGTCGACGAACTGCTTGCCAAGGGCATCAAGCCCGCCCTGACGCTCTACCACTGGGACCTGCCGCAGGAGCTGGAGGACGCGGGCGGCTGGCCGACGCGGGAGACCGCCTACCGGTTCGCGGAGTACGCGGGCTTCGTCGCCGAGGCGCTCGGTGACCGCGTCGAGTCGTGGATCACGCTCAACGAGCCGTGGTGCAGCGCCTTCCTCGGGTACGGCTCCGGCGTGCACGCCCCCGGCCGCACCGACCCGGCGGCAGCGCTCCAGGCCGCGCACCACCTCAACCTCGCGCACGGCCTGGGCACCCAGGCGCTGCGGGCCGCCCTGCCCAGTCGCGCCAAGGTGGCGGTGAGCCTCAACTCCTCGGTGGTCAGGGCCGTTTCGGACAGCCCCGAGGACCAGGACGCCCGTCGCCGCATCGACAACCTCGCCAACGGCGTCTTCCACGGCCCGATGCTGCACGGCGCCTACCCCGCTGACCTGTTCGCCGACACCGCCCGGGTCACCGACTGGTCCTTCGTGCACGACGGCGACCTGGCCGCCGCCCATCAGCCGCTGGACGCGCTCGGCCTCAACTACTACACGCCCGCGCTCGTCTCGGCCGCGCAGAAGGACTCCGCGAACGCGCGCAACGACGGGCACGGCGCCAGCGAGCACTCCCCCTGGCCCGCCTCCGACGACGTGGCCTTCCACCAGACGCCGGGCGACCGCACCGAGATGGGCTGGACCATCGACCCGACGGGGCTGCACGAGCTGATCATGCGCTACACCCGGGAGGCCCCCGGCCTCCCGCTGTACGTCACCGAGAACGGCGCGGCCTACGACGACAAGCCCGACGCCGAAGGCCGCGTCCACGACCCCGAGCGCATCGCCTACCTCCACGGCCACCTGGCGGCCGTTCGCCGGGCCATCACGGACGGCGCCGACGTCCGCGGCTACTACCTCTGGTCCCTGCTGGACAACTTCGAATGGTCGTACGGCTACGGCAAGCGCTTCGGCGCGGTGTACGTCGACTACGAGACGCAGGCCCGCGTCCCGAAGTCCAGCGCCCATTGGTACGCGGCGGTCGCGGCCGCCGGTGAGCTGCCGCTGGAGGGCGCGCGGAGCTGACCCGAGGGGAACCGGGCCGAGGAGCCGAGTGGCACGCCGCCACCCGGCTCCTTAGGTTTCCCATATGCCACTTATCGCAATAGATCAGGCACGGTGAGCGCCGGTGGGCGTACTCCGTGACCACCCCGAGTTCGCGCTGTTCATCTGCCTGGCCCTGGGCTACCTGGTGGGCAAGGTGCGCGTCGGCCCCATCACCCTGGGCGGCATCTGCGGCACCCTGATCGTCTCGCTGCTGCTGGGCGCCTGGGCCAAGGTCGTCGTCTCCGACGACGTCAAGACGATCTTCTTCGCGCTCTTCATCTTCGCCCTCGGCTATCTCGCGGGCCCCCAGTTCTTCTCCAACCTCAACCGCGAGAGCCTGCGCTTCTTCGTGCTCTGCGGGATCGAGCTCGTCTGCGTCCTGGGCATCGCGCTCGGCCTGGCCAAGGCCTTCGACCTGGACGTCGGGACCGCGGCGGGGATCCTGGCCGGCGCGGCCACCGAGTCGGCCGTCGTCGGTACGGCGACCGAGGCCATCGGCAAGCTGGACGGCCTCACCCCGGACCAGATCACCCAGTACCAGGGGCACGTCGCCACCGCGTACACGGTCTGCTACCTCTTCGGCCTGATCACGATCGTGCTCTACACCAGCCAGATCATGCCGATGATGCTGCGCATCAACCTGCGGGACGCCTCGCGCGAACTGTGGGAGAAGCTGCGCGGCTCGGGCGGCGGCCTGGAGTCCGACGAGCGCCAGGCCCTGCCCGGCATGGTCGGCCGCACCTATCTGGTGACGGAGGCCGACGGCAGGACGGTGGGCGACCTGGAGAGCGAGCTCGACGGCCGGGTCACCGTCGAGGCCGTCAAACGCGGCAGCAAGCAGCTCACACCCGCGCCCGGCCTCGCCCTCACCCTCTCCGACATGGTCCTGGTGGTCGGCCGCCGGGCCAACGTCATCGAGTCCGGGCACCTCATCGGCCCCGAGACCCCCGGCATCCCCGGCGTCGACACCCCGCTGGCCACCGCCCAGGTCGCCGTCACCGAGAAGTCGTCGGACGGCCTGAGCGTGGACCAGCTCCAGCAGCAGCATCCGGAGTTCATCAAGGACGGCGTCTACGTCACCGACGTACTGCGCGGCGATCAGCATCTGCCCGCGGCCGGCGGCACCACCGTGCGCCGCGGGGACGTGCTCACCCTGGTGGGTGCGCGCTCCGGGCTGAACAAGCTGGTCGCCAGGATCGGCGCCGTCGTCAAGAACGACGCCACCGACTTCATCTATCTGGGTCTGGGCATCGCGGCCGGCTCCCTGCTCGGCCAGGTCGTCGTGCACTTCGGCGACGTGCCCATGTCGCTGGGCACGGGCGGCGGCTGTCTGATCTCCGGGCTGCTCTTCGGCTGGTTCCGCTCCCGCAAGCAGACCTTCGGGGCGTTCCCGCCGCAGGCCGCCAACACCCTCAAGGACATGGGCCTGGCGATCTTCATCGCCTGTACGGGGCTCGTGTCGGGGCCGCAGGCCTGGCCGCTGCTCAAGGAGTACGGCGTGCTGCTCCCGTTCGCCGGGATCGCGATGGTCCTCGTACCCGCGACGATCTCGCTCATCGTCGGGCGCAAGCTCCTGAAGATCGAGAAACCGCTCCTCATCGGTGCCATCGCCGGCCAGCAGTGCTCGACCCCGGCGATCACCTCCGTCACCCAGGTGGCCCAGAGCTCGGTCCCGCTCCTCGGCTACACGATCACCTACGCACTGTCCAACTTCCTGCTCCCCCTGACCGGGCCGATCCTCGTCGGCGTACTCGGTGCTTGAGACAGCACCCCCGGAGGGTAAGAAATGATCGACTTCCTCAACCGGAACATCTTCCAGCCCCACCCCGAGCTGCTCGTCTTCATCACCGTGGCCATCGGTTTCCTCTTCGGGAAGCTGCGCTGGAAGGCGATCGGGCTCGGCGCCGTCACCGGCTGTCTCATCGCGGGGCTGCTGCTGGGGGCGCAGTTCAAGGTCGAGATCGACGGGACCGTGAAGAACCTCTTCTTCACGATGTTCCTCTTCGCCCTCGGCTACAAGGTCGGCCCGCAGTTCTTCCGCGGCCTGAAGAAGGACGGCCTTCCGCAGGTGCTCAACGCGGTCGTGGTCTGTGTGACGGGGCTGCTCGTCTGCTGGGCCTTCGCCTCGATGCTCGGCTACGGGCCGGGGCTCTCGGCGGGCCTGCTCGGCGGGGCGCTCACCCAGTCCGCCGTCATCGGTGTCGCGGGCGACGCGATCTCCAACCTGCCGGGGCTCAGCTCCGCGCAGGTCAAGAGCGAGTCGAACCTGGTCGCCATCGGGTACGCGGTGACCTACCCCCTCGGCACGATCCTGTGCGCGATGCTGCTCGCCAACGTCCTGCCCAAGATCTACCGCCGCGACCTGGCGGTCGAATCCGCCGCCCTGGCCAAGGAGTTGGACGCCCCCGGCGACAACCCCGACCTGGCCGAGGGCTACTACGAGGTCGTCCTGCGCGCCTACACCATCCAGCGCCCCGACCTCGCGGGCCGCACCATCGAGGACTTCGAGAACCAGCAGCGCGAGCTGGGCCGCCGGGTCTACATCACGCGCGTACGCAGGGAGGGGAACATCCTCGACCACGACCAGCAGACCGCGCTGCGCGAGGGAGACGTCGTCGCGCTGAGCGCGCTGCGCGGCTCGCTCGTCGAGTTCGACCCGCGTACGCACATCGGCACCGAGACCGACGACGTCGAACTCCTCGGCTACCAGACCGAGTCGCTGCACGTCGTGGCCTCCGACAAGTCCCAGCTCGGCAAGACGATCGGCGACCTGCGCCGCGAGCCGTTCATGGTCGGCGTCTACATCGACAAGCTGTACCGCTCGGGCTCGGAGTTCCCCTACCGCCTCTCCACGAAGCTGGAGCGCGGCGACACCCTGATCCTCACGGGACCCAAGCGCCTGGTGGACCCGGCGGGCAAGGCGCTCGGCAAGCCCGTGCCGACGTCCTTCGCCACCGACATGATCTGGGTGGGCCTCGGCATCTTCCTCGGCGGCTGCATCGGCATCCCGGCGCTCACCGCGGGCGGCGTGCCGATCTCGCTCTCCACGTCCGGCGGCGCGCTGATCATGGGGCTCGTCTTCGGGTGGATCCGCGGCAGGTACCCGACGTACGGGAACGTGCCGCCCGGCGCCCAGTGGTTCATGGACACCCTCGGGCTCTGCCTCTTCGTCGCGGTCGTCGGCATCAACGCCGGGCCCAGCTTCACCTCGGGCCTCGCGACGGCGGGCTGGGGACTGCTGCTGTTCGGCGCGATCGCCACGCTGATCCCGCTGCTCGTCGGCTTCCTCTTCGGGCATTACGTGCAGAAGATCCGCTTCCCGATCCTGATGGGAGTGCTCGCGGGCGGCCAGACGACCACCGCGGCGATCGGCGCGATCAACGAGACGTCCAGGTCCCAGATCCCGACGCTCGGCTACACGATCCCGTACGCCATCAGCAATGTGCTCCTGACCATCTGGGGCGCCGTCATCGTCCTGCTGCACCACTGAGGTCTCCACCACTGAGGCCTCCACCACTGACGTGAGGAATGAGCCGTGCCCAAGACCACCTTCACCCGCGCGGAAATCCAGTCGTTCGCCCAGCTCAGCCCCTTCGAGCTGAAGGACAAGTTCATCCAGATCGCCCAGGCGGTGCAGGCCGACAAGCCGGGCCAGAAGGAGAAGTCCATCCCGCAGATGCTCAACGCGGGCCGCGGCAACCCGAACTGGATCGCCACCGGACCGCGCGAGGCGTTCTACGCGCTCGGCTACTTCGCCCTCTCCGAGTCCCGCCGCGTCTGGACCGCCGACGACCTCGGCGGCATGCCGGAGAAGGAGGGATCGGGCGCCCGCTTCGACACCTTCGTACGCCAGCACCCGGACCTGCCCGGCATCGAGCTGCTCCAGAAGTGCGTCGAGTACGCCGTCGAGCGCTTCGGCTTCGACCGGGACGACTTCGTCCACGAGCTGACGGACAGCTCCGTCGGCGACAACTACCCGGTCCCGGACCGGATGCTGAAGCACGCGGAGAAGATCGTGCGCGGCTATGTCGCCGACGAGATGTTCGACAAGAAGCCGCCCGCCGACAACCTCTCGCTCTTCGCCACCGAGGGCGGCACGGCGGCGATGTGCTACATCTTCGACTCGCTCATGAAGAACGGCATCCTGCACAAGGGCGACAAGATCGCCCTGATGGTGCCGGTGTTCACGCCGTACATCGAGATCCCCGAGCTCGACACGTACGAGTTCGACGTGACGTACGTCCAGGCCAGCAAGTTCACCGAGGCGGGCGTGCGGGAGTGGCGCTACCCGGAGGAGGAGGTCGCCAAGCTCGCGGACCCGGCCATCAAGATGGTGTGCCTGGTCAATCCCTCCAACCCGCCCTCCCTCGCGCTGAGTCAGCGGGTGGCGAACCAGATCAAGGACATCGTCGCCTCCTCCAACCCGAACCTGCTGATCGTGACGGACGACGTGTACGGCACGTTCGTCGAGGGGTTCCGCTCCATCGCCGCCGACCTGCCGCGCAACACGCTGCTCGTCTACTCGTACTCCAAGCACTACGGGGCCACCGGCTGGCGGCTCGGCGTCATCGGCCTGCACGACGACAACGTCATCGACGAGTTGATCGCGGCGCTCCCGCAGGCCGACAAGGACCGGCTCGCCAAGCGGTACGGGACGCTCACGCTGGAGCCCGAGAAGATCAAGTTCATCGACCGGCTGGTGGCCGACTCGCGCCAGGTGGCGCTGAACCACACCTCGGGGCTCTCGCTCCCGCAGCAGATGGTCATGGTCCTCTTCTCCCTCTTCGACATGCTGGAGGAGGGACAGGCCTACAAGCGGCGCATCCGCGCGATCGTGCAGCAGCGGCTCGAACTCCTCCTGGAAGGCGCCGAGATGAAGATCTCGGACGACCCCAAGCGAGCGGGCTACTACATCGAGCTCGATCTGCTCGCCGAGGCGGAACGCGTCCACGGCAAGGACTTCGCCGACTTCCTGGAGAAGAACTACGAGCCGGTCGACCCGCTGTTCCGGCTCGCCGAGCAGACCCATGTGGTGCTGCTGAACGGCGGCGGGTTCGAGGGCCCCGAGTGGTCGGTGCGGGTGTCCCTGGCCAACCTGGACGACCTGGACTACCTGAAGATCGGCCACCATCTGCGGGCGATCTTCAACGACTACGCGTCGGAGTGGCAGGCGAGCAAGGCCTGAGCATGAATGGCGCCCCGACCGGGTGGGGGGATGCCGGTCGAGGCGCCGTGGGGGGCGGTGGTTACGGGGGGCCTTCCGGGGCCGCTACTTGAAGGCGGCGAACGCCTTGGTGAAGGCGAGCGGCTCCTGCTCGATCGACGAACAGGTGGGCTGCGCACCGTTGTTGGCGCCGCCCTCACAGGCCTTGTCGCGGGTCGAGGACCACATGGCCAGCCAGCCCAGGCCCTTCTCCTCGGCGAACTTCACCAGCTGCGTGGCGTCGTCGACCTTGAAGACCTCGGTGGTGACGTCGTTCACGCCGATCATCGGGGTGACCGCGACGGCCTTCCAGGCCGCCTCGTCGGAGAGGTCGAGGGCTCCCTTGATCTGCTTCTGCGTGGCGGTCGCGGCGTCGATGGCGTACTGACCCATGTCACCGCTGTAGGAGGGGCCGTAGTCCATCGCCATGATGTTGACGGCGGAGACCTTCACGCCGTTCTTCTTGGCGTCGGCGACGAGGTCGACGCCCGGCTGGGTCAGGCCCTCGGGCATGACGGGCAGCGTGAACGAGACGTCCAGGCCCTCGTGGTCCTTCTGCAGCTGCGCGATGGCCTGCGCGCGGCGGGTGTTGGCGGCGGTCTCGGGGAGGGCGGCGCCCTCGATGTCGAAGTCGACCTTCGTCAGCTTGTACTTGTCGATGACCTTGCCGTACGCCTTGGCAAGCTCGTCGGCGCTGTTGCACTTGAGGCCCAGCTCCGAGCCCGCCGCGCCACCGAAGGACACGCGTACGTCGCCGCCCTTGGCCCGCAGCGCCTCGATCTGCGAGGCGACCTTGTCGTCGTCGAGCCCGGTGGTGCCGCCCCACAGGGGCTCGCAGCTGCCGCCCGAGGTGATGAAGGCGAGGGTGAACTCCTTGACGCCGGTCTTCTCCGCGGTGTCGACGAGGTCGTAGGCGGGGGCGAGCGAAGTGTCCACGAACGGGGCGAACTTGGCGCTGCCGGCGGCCTTGGCGGTGTCCTCGGCGGGAGCCTTGCTGGCCAGGGCCGTCCCGGAGAAGGCGAAGGCGCCGCCCCCGACGAGGGCGGCGGCTGCGAGCCCGCCCATGACCTTGGACGTGGTGCTCACCGTGCGCCGATGCGTGCTGCTCATCGCGTGCCTGCCTTAGCTGTGCGTGGGGGGTGGGGGTGCGTCAGCACGTTAGCCTCGCGGCGGCAGGACATTGCGGGCAATTGGGGCTCTGCACTGGATCTTAGGGCGGGCTTAAGGGAGCGATCGGGGGCGGTTAATGGTGGGGGCGGGGTTCGCTCCCCACCCCACCCACCCGATCCCTCACATCCCACACCCCACGGGGTCCCGCGGGGTATCGGGTGGGTGGGCGGGAAAGACTCGCCGCGAAGCGGCGGCTTGGAGCAGTGCCTTCCCCGCCAAGGCCTAGCGCACGCTAGGGGTGCGCTTGCGGCGGCGTACGGAACCCCCGTGCCCACGCCCTCCGGCAACAGGCCGACGACCGTCCAGCTGGATCCAGATGCGGACCTCGGTCCCGCCGAGCACGGACCGCCCGATGCGGACATCCCCGCCGCAGGACTCCGCGAGCTGCCGGACGATGTCCAGCCCCAGGCCGGTGGACCCATCGGCCCCCGACCCCGCGCCCCGCGCCAACGCGGCCTCGGGATCGGCGATCCCGCCCCCCGCGTCCGACACCAGGACGATCACCGCGTCCTCGCCACTGTGCACGTCCACCGCGAACGCCGCCCCCTCCCGCGTGTGCCGGAAGACGTTGCCCAGCAACGCGTCCAGGGAGGCGACGAGTTCGGGGCGTGCCACCGGGATCCACACCGGCCGCTCCACCCCGGCGACCCGCACCTCGCGCCCCTCGTCCTCCGCGAGCGCCGACCAGAAGGCCATGCGCTCCTGGATCACCTCGGAGGCGTCGCAGCCCGCGCCGGGGCCGACCGCGGCGGTCTGGGGCTTGGCGTCCCGTGCCGTACGGATGATCGTGTCGACCTCGCGCTCCAGCTTCTCCACCGCGATACGGGTCTGCTCGGCCGCCGGACCGTCCCCCAGGGACGCCGCGTTGAGCCGCAGCACCGTCAGCGGGGTGCGCAGGCGATGCGAGAGGTCGGCCGCCAACTCCCGCTCGTTGGCGAGGAGTTGCACCACCTGGTCCGCCATCGAGTTGAACGCCACCGCGGCCAGGCGCAGTTCCGTCGGGCCTTCCTCCGGCACCCGCGCCCCCAGCTTCCCCTCCCCCAGGGACTGCGCCGCGCCCACCAGCCGCTTGGCGGGCTGCACCATGCGTACGCCGAGCCGGTCCGCCACCGCCACGGACCCGATGATCAGCGCGACGCCGACACCGGCGAGCACCAGCCACGCCGTGGTCACGCCGTTGCTGACCTCGCCCTCGGGCACGAAGATCTCGACCACGGCGATCTGGGTGGAGCTCAGGGCCGTCGGCTGGAGCAGCGCGAAGCCGCCCTCGACCGTGGCGGTCCGCGCCCGGCCCTCCTTGCGTGTGGTCTCCACCGCGTGCGGGTCCGCCCGCCGGTCGCCGATCTCCAGGGCGGGTGCCTTGTCGACGGCCGGTACGTACACGGCCATCCGTCCCTCGCCGCCCGCCTCGGAGGTGGCGACGGCCCGCGTCAGCTGGTCGCGGTCGGTGGTGATGGAGAGCGTGGGGCCCATGCCGGCCGCGTGCCGTTCGGCGTTCGAGAAGGCCCGGTCACGCGCCATCTCCTGGATGACGAGCCCGAGCGGCACCGCGAAGGCCACCACGACCATCGTCGTGACGGCGAGGCACACCTTGACCAGTGCCCACCTCACTGCGGTGGCTCCAGCTTGACGCCGACACCCCGCAGCGTGTGCAGATAGCGCGGCCGTGCGGCCGTTTCGCCCAACTTCCTGCGCAGCCACGACAGATGGACGTCGATGGTCTGATCGTCGCCGTAACTCTGCTGCCACACCTCGGCGAGCAGCTCCTTACGCGGTACGACGACGCCGGGGCGCCCGGCGAGGAAGGCCAGCAGGTCGAACTCGCGCCGCGTCAGATCGAGCCGCGCGCCGTCCAGCTCCGCCTGGCGGCGCAACGGGTCGATGGCGAGCCCACCGACCCGTAGCTCCCGGCTCGGCGGGGCTTCGCCCGCCGATACGCGCGAGCGGCGCAGGACGGCGGCCATCCGCGCCGACAGGTGCTCGACGGAGAACGGCTTGGTCAGGTAGTCGTCGGCGCCGTCGTTCAGGAGCCTGACGATCTCGGTCTCGTCGTCACGCGCGGTGGCGATGATCACGGGGACGTCGGTGATCCCGCGGAGCATCTTCAATGCCTCGGAACCGTCCAGATCGGGCAGACCGAGGTCCAGGATCACCACGTCGAAACGGAAATGGGCCACTTCGCGCAGCGCCTCAAGGGCGGTGCCGACGCTGCGCACGGTGTGCGATGCCTCGGTCAGATGCCGGATGAGAGCGGAGCGTACGAACTGGTCATCCTCGACGACGAGCACACTTGCCATGGGCGGCACCGTACGCCATACGAGTGACCCCGGTCCTCCCGGGAGACCGGCGACACCGGCGGGTCCCGTGGTGCAGTATGGCTCGCGATGCGCAGAGGACTCATACACGCAATAGCCTGGTCGCTCGCCACGGGCGCGGCGGTCACGCTCTCCTGGTGGGGTGTCCACACGGTCATGGCGGGCACCGCCTACGACCCGCCGCGCGCCGTCCCGCTGGCCGCCGACGGCGACGTCGCCGAGCCGCTCTCGTCCTCCACGCACCGCCCCGATCCGACGCCGACCCCCTCACGGTCGAAGTCGAAGGACCCCTCGAAGACCGCGAAGCCCCCCGAGAGCAAGCCGTCCAAGACGAGCACGGGCAAGCCAAGCGCCCCCGCCGAGCCCTCCTCCACTCCGGGCAACGTGAAGAGCTACTCCTCCGACGGCGGCCGGGTCGTCTTCGACCTCGGCAAGGACTCCGCGACGCTGGTCTCCGCGACCCCGGCGGCGGGCTGGTCGGTGCAGGTGTGGAAGCAGGACACCTGGATCCGGGTGGAGTTCACGTCGGGCGCCGACAAGGTCTCGGTGTTCTGCACCTGGCACGACCACGCCCCGGTGGTCGAGATCAACACATACTGACGCCCGGCCGATTCAGCGGAACACCGAAGGCGGCGGCGCCGGTGACGCCACCGCGCTCGCGTCCGTGACCGCCACCGCTCCCCCGCTGAAGTCGACGAGCGCCCGCCCGTGCTCGACCCGGGCCGGATGCGAGTCCCCCGCGCTGCGCCGGGTCAGCTCGGCGACCGGCAGCGCCGCGTCGGAGCCGACGAGCACCGCGTTGCCGAAGCGCTTGCCGCGCAGTACGGCCGGGTCGGCGATGAGTGCGAGCTCCGGGAAGAGCGCGGCGGCGGTGGCGAGCTGGCCGCGCAGATGCGCGAGCGGCGGCCCGTCGGCGAGATTCGCCGCGTAGAGACCGCCGGGCTTCAGGACCCTGCGTACGTCACCGAGGAACTCGGCGCTGGTGAGGTGAGCTGGGGTGCGGGCGCCGCTGAACACATCGGCGATGACGAGGTCCGCCCAGCCGTCCGCGATCTTCGCGAGCCCTTCGCGGGCGTCCGTACCGCGCACACGGACCCGGGCCTGCGGGTCCAGGGGCAGTTCGCGGCGGACGAGTTGGATGAGCGCGGTGTCGCGCTCGATGACCTGCTGGGTGGAGCGCGGCCGGGTCGCGGCTATGTAGCGGGCGAGGGTGAAGGCGCCGCCGCCGAGGTGCAGGGCCTGGATCGGCTTGCCGGCCGGCGCCACCAGGTCGGCGACGTGGCCGAGCCTGCGCTGGTACTCGAAGTCCAGATACGCCGGGTCGTCGAGGTCGACATGGGACTGCGGGGCGCCGTCCACGAGCAGCGTCCACGCGCGCGCCCGGTCCCGGTCGGGCATCAGCTCGGCGAGCCCGCCGTCCACCTTCTCGACGACGGCTTGCGCCTCTTCCCGGGATCGCCTGTTCCTTGCCATCGAACCATTATCGGCGTACGCGGACGGCCCGGCCCGATGACCTTGGGGCGCCGCCCCACCGCGGCCTCAGCGGCAGTTGTCGGCGGCCTCGATCGTGCGGGCCGCCTGGCCGAGCGCCGCGCGCAGAACGTCGGGGTCGGTGACCGGCTCGCTCTCGCCGGGGGGCAGCAGCCAGCCGGTCCCCGCGACCGGGGGCGGCGGCGGGACGGGCTCCGGCTCGGCGTGCGGCCGCGAGCCGCGGCCGAAGGTCTGCGTACACGCGCTGCCCGGCAGGTCCCAGGCGTCGGCGGTGCCGGGCGGCACCAGGAAGCCGAGGGTGTCGCAGCTCCCGTCGTGCAGGACGGGGCCGACGGCGTCGCCCGCGCCGCGGCGCAGGATGTCGACCGCTTCGAGGCCCTGACGGGCCGGGACGGTGACGAGGTCGCAGAAGTCGGCGGGCTCGGCGGGCCTGGCGCCCTGCTGCGGTGGTGCGCTGCGGTCCTGGGTCGGCAGGTGTCGCGCCGTGGTCAACGACGCCCGCGGTTCACCGTTCTCCACGCTGATCTCCAACAAAGGGGACCCCTCCTCGCAAGGGCGGAAGCCGCGTCGCTCCCTCTCCTCATGGTTCAACGCGGGAAGGCGTCAACAGCTACGGCGTAATGCCGCCGCAAAGGATGGCAGTTCATGGCAGATCATGGGTGAGATATCCGGTTTGTAGCCAAACTCCGTGTGCCGTCCCCATCACAGCCGGTAAGTTCGTGCTCCGCCGGAACAGGGGCAGCCCCCGGAACGGGGGCGGTCGCCGGATCCGCAGGATCCGGCACACTCCGGCACGATCCGTACGAGAGGGTCAGGCCATGGCGTCGTCACCGATGGCATCGTCAATTCCGTCCCCACGACCGAATCTCCTCTTCCGGCGACTGCGCGGTCTGCGCTCGCCGGGCGAGTTCGCCGCCGTGATCCGTCGGGCAGGTCGCGAGATCGGTGAGCGCGTCAGCTGCGACGCCCGTTACATCGGGCGCGTAGAGGCGGGCGAGATCCGCTGTCCCAACTATGCCTACGAGCGGGTTTTCCTTCACATGTTCCCCGGCCGGACTCTGACGGATCTGGGGTTCACGCCCCGCTCCGCAGTGCGCGGACGGGGGGCGCGCGCCGGGTCCCAAGCGCCCGCGTCACACACCACGATCCAGCTGTATGAGTCATCTCCGTCCGGGCCCTTCGGCCCCGAAATGCACGAGTGCGACCCGTACGAGCTCCAGAGCCACGAGGAGAGCGACGTGCGGCGTCGCGCATTCATGAGCGGCACGGCCACCGTGGCCGCCGCCTCTTTGGGGCCTTTCGGGCTCGCCGAACCGAGTCCTGCCGTGGCCGCCGCACAGCGCGGCAGCCGGGCGGGCGAGGCCGAGGTGAGCGCCGTCGAAGAGGCCGTACGGAAGATCAGGCTGCTCGACGACCGGCACGGCGCCGACGGCCTGTACCGCCGCGCCTCCGCCCCGCTGCGGACGGCCTACGCCCTGCTCGACGCGGGCACGTCCCGCCAGTCCACGGCGGACCGGCTGCACGCGGGCGCCGGTGAACTGGCCATCTCGGTGGGCTGGCTCGCGCACGACTCAGGCCGCTTCGACGACGCGCGCTCGCACTACGCGGAGGCGCTCGCGACGGCGAGGATGACCGCCGATCCGGCCCTCGAAGCACACGCCTTCTGCAATACGGCGTTCCTGGCGCGCGACTCCGGGCGGCCCCGGGAAGCGGTGCGGGCGTCCCAGGCGGCCACGCGGGCCGCCCGGCATCTCTCGTCGCCGCGGCTGCTCTCCCTCCTCGCGCTGCGCGAGGCCGGAGGCTGGGCGGGGCTCGGCGACCGGCCGGGCTGCGAGCAGGCGCTGACCCGCGCGCACGCCCTCTTCGACCGGGGGCCTTGTGACGCCGACCCGGAGTGGATGACCTTCTACGGCCCGGCCGAGCTGGAAGGCCTGGAGGCGCAGTGCTGGTCGGCGCTCGGCGACTGGGAGCGGGCGGCCCGGCACGCGCGGCGCGCGGCGGGCGTGGCATCGGCGCAGACCCCGCAGTTCACCCGGAACATCGCCCTCTACACCGCGGAGCTCGCCGACGACCTGGCCCGCGCGGGCCGCCCGGACGAGGCGGCGACGGCGGGCCTGCGGGTGCTGGGGCTCCTGGACGAGGTCCAGTCGTCGCGCATCCAGGCGATGCTCGCCACGACGGCCCGGGTGCTGCTGCCGCACCGGCGGGCTTCGGGGGTGTGCGGCTTCCTGGAGCGGCATGCTTCGCTGCCGCGGGCCGTGTAGACAGCCGTACCGCCCGCGGCGGCTATGCCAGGTGCCCGGTGTCGTTCCATGACTCGATGGCCGGTTCGCCGTAGGCCCAGCCGAGGGTGGAGACCGAGGTCGGGTTGAGGCGGATGCGGGCGGCGAAGTCGATGCCGAGGCCCAGCCAGCGCGCGCCGATCGACCGCAGGATGTGTCCGTGCGCGAAGACCAGGACGTCGCGGTCCGCGCCGCGGGCCCAGGCCACCACCTCGTCCGCGCGGGCGGTGATCTGCTCCAGGGTCTCGCCCCTGGGGACGCCGTCGCGCCAGATGAACCAGCCGGGGCGCACGTCCTGGATCTCGGCCGGGGTCATCCCCTCGTAGGAGCCGTAGTCCCACTCCATGAGAGTGTCCCAGGTGGTGGCACGGTCCCCGAAGCCGGCGATCTCGCAGGTCTCGCGCGCACGCGCGAGGGGGCTGGTGCGCACCTCGGCGTCCGGGAGGCCGTCGAAGGGGGCACGGTGCAGGCGCTCGCCCAGGAGTTTCGCGCCGTCGCGGCCCTCTTCGAGGAGCGGGACGTCCGTCCTGCCGGTGTGCTTCCCGGACAGGGACCACTCGGTCTGTCCGTGCCGGGCCAGCAGGATGCGCGGTGCCATGTCGAGCCTTTCCGGGCCGACGGTCGTCGGTCGAGACCAGTCGAGACCATCAGCCGTCATAGAGCGAATTCTGTGGACAGACAGCTGTCCGTCCCCTCCATCATCACTCACGTGCCACCTGGCGATCACGTTCCCTCAACGAGCAACCCGCTCGGCGATCTCAGCGTCTAAGACGACCGGGGACCGCTGCGGGGCGCTCTCGCGTACGCCGTAAAGTGAGGCGGCGGCGAACACCGCATGACTGCCGGACACCGCATGACACAAGACGGATGGGGGACCGACCGGATGCCGCAGACCGACGCTCCGAGCACCGGGGGCAGCAACGGGCTTCGGCTTCGCTGGTGGACGGAGCTGCCGCTGATCGTGCTGGTGTACGCCGCGTACTCGGCGGGACGACTCCTTGCGCGCGGCGACGTGTCCACCGCCGTCGACCACGGCGTGGGCATACTCCGCGTCGAGCAGTTCCTGCGCATCAACGCCGAGAACCCGCTGAACCGTCTCTTCACCGACCAATCGTGGATAGGTGTCCCCGCCGACTTCTGGTACGCGTCGCTGCACTATCTGGTGACGCCTGTGATCCTCGTCTGGCTCTTCCGCAGCCGCGCGGTCCACTACCGCGCCGCACGCGCGTGGCTGATGATCTCCACCATGATCGGCCTGGTCGGCTTCACGCTCCTGCCGACCTGCCCGCCCCGCCTGTTGAGCAAGGGCCACGGCTTCGTCGACACCATGGCGCAGTACAGCGACTTCGGGTGGTGGGGCGGCGAGGCGAGCGCCCCGCGCGGGCTCGGCGGCATGACCAACCAGTACGCGGCGATGCCGAGCCTGCACGTCGGGTGGGCGCTGTGGTGCGGGGTGATGCTCTGGCGTCACGGCCGTTCGCCGCTGACCAGGGTCGCGGCGGTGGGCTATCCGCTGATCACCACGATCGTCGTGATGGGCACCGCCAACCACTACTTCCTCGACGCGGTCGCGGGCGCCGTGGTGATGGGCCTCGGGCTGCTTCTCGTCCGGCCGGTGCTGGGGCTCGCGGACCGGGTGAAGGCAAGGGTGGGGCTGCCGCTCGCTGCCGCGCGGCCTTCGACCGGGGTCGTGACGGGGGCGCACTCGGCGTCCGTCGCGGGCGCGCCCTCAGCCTCGTCCGCCCCGCAGTCCTCAATTGTCAGTGCTGGGTGCCAGACTTCGGCGGGTGAGCGAATTCCCCTGCCGCGACAGCGGCCTGCCGAGCCAGGCGCCGAGGCCGCCAGTCCCCGACCCGCGCCCGCCGAGGCAGGGGACAGCGCTTCGACAGCGGCTCGCTGAGCTGCGGGGACCCGACGTCCCCGCCCAGCCGATGGACGCCCGCGCGCTCGCGGCCCTCGCCGCGAATCCGGGGTGCCAGAGGCGAGCGCTGCTCGACGGCGCGGGCGTGGACAAGGCGACGCTGGCGCAGTCGCTCGGCTCCCCCGGCTCCTTCGGGCAGTCGCAGTTCGCGTTCATACGGGGCAATGCCTTCGAGGCGAAGGTCAAGGCGGACGGCGGCGCGGAGCTGCTGCGGCTCGTGCACGGGCGCCTCGGGGGCGGCCCTGAGCCGGTGCCGGGAGAGTCAGCCGTCCCGGACCTCGCCGCGGTGGGCCCCGAGGGCCGCGCGGCCCGCACCTCCCTCGCGCTGCGCGAGGCGACGTCGGCGGAGGGCTGGACCCTCCTGGACCACCCGATGCTGGCGCTGGACGTCGCCGGGACCCCCGCCTTCCTCGAACCGGACGCGGTGGTGATCCACCCCGACGGCACCTGGACGGTCGTCGAGATCAAGTCCTTCCCGATGATCGACGGTTCGGCGGACGCGGCGAAGGTGGGCGCGGCGGCGCGCCAGGCCGCGGTGTACGCACTGGCGCTCGAGCGGGTCGCGGCGCGCATGGACCCGGCGCCCCAGGTCCGCCACCACGTGCTCCTGGTCTGCCCCAAGGACTTCTCGAACCTCCCCACGGCGTCGGCGATCGACGTACGCAAACAGCTCTCGGTGACGCGGCGCCAGCTGGCGCGTCTGACCCGCATCGAGGACATCGCGGCAGCACTGCCCGAGGGCACGACGTTCGACGTGTCCCGCCCCACCGCCGACCTGACGGCAGCGGTCGAAGCGGTCCCCGCGACGTACGCCCCCGAGTGCCTGGCCGCCTGCGAACTGGCCTTCCACTGCCGCGAGCGCTCCCGCGACGAGGGCGCGGTGACGTCCCTGGGCCGTTCGGTACGCGGCGAGTTGGGCGGCCTCACGACGGTCACCGAGGTCCTGTCGGCGGCGAACGGCACATCGGGCGACCCCGCGGACCCGGCGGTGGCGGCGCTGCGGAGGGCGGCGGCGCTGCGGGAAGAGGCGTTGGCCGGCGGGGGCGCCTCGTGAGCGAATGGCGCCGGGTGATCGGGTGGGCGGGTGGGGAAATCCCGCCGCGAAGCGGCGGGTCGGCAAACGACGGCCCGCAGACGAAGGAGGCCCCCCGACCGTGCCGCTGATCGACAACCTGGCCCGCCTCGAAGCGGTGGACACCGGTCGCGCCCAGCCGAGGGCGACCGTACGACACCGCCACCTCTCCCAGCGCCCCCTCGTCCTCGTCCCCCTCACCACCGCGGGCGAGGCAGGCGCCCCGCTCGGCGCGCTCGTCGGGACCGAGCGGACCTCGCCCCGCGTCCTGCTCGTGCCCCAGCCCCGCGACCGCGACCTCCGCTTCACCTTCCTCGCCCAACTCGCGGACACCGTCCTGGAGTACGTCGATTCCTTCGCGGACGAGGTCGAAGCGACCGAGCGCAGCGAGACGGACCCGGAGACCGGCAAGCGCGTCAAGGTGGAGGTCGAACTCTGCTCGGACGCGCCGCAGTTGATCGTCCCGAGCCGCGCCGGCATCGACTTCGTACGGCTCATCGGGCGCTCCACCCGTTTCCGCCGCACCGCCGAGCAGGACCCGGAGACCCCGTATCCCGCCCCGCCCCGCGTCCCTCTCCTCGGCCGCTGGCTGACCCACTTCGGAGAGCGGGCCCGCGTCCCCGGCTCCTCGCTGCTCGTCGCCATGACCGAGCTGCTCTCCCGGCACTGGGCCACCGGCCAGAGCAGCCTCGAGGACCAGCATCTCGGCGCCCTGCTCGCCTGGATCGAAGCCCCGGAAGGCACCTCGGGCGCCGACGCCGCGCTCCGCGCCGAGCTGGCGCGGGACAAGGACGGCCAGCTGCGCTGCCCGCCCGCGGGGCCCGCCACGGACCCGGCGTTCGACAACCGCCTGCTCGCCCCGGCCATCGAGCGCTACGACCGCGCGCGTGCCACCCTCGCCACCGCCGAGGATGGCATCGAGGCGGACGCCCGCCTCGCCGAACTGGCCGCGGCCGAGCGGGAGATCCGCTCCCTGATCGAGAGCAGGACCCGCCCCACCTGGGACGCGGTGTGGCGCGGCCTCGACGTGCTCTGCACGCTGCCCGAGGCCCCGCGCGCCGCCGACCGCTGGACCCGCGACCGCTGGTCGTTCACCGGCCACCGGGACCGCGTGAGCGCGGGCGAGCCCCCGCAGCCCCGCGTCGACGACGCGGTGACGGCGGCGAACAAGCTCGCCACGCGCGAGCGCGAGCAGGCCAGGCTCGAGGCCCAGGAAGCGCTCGACGACCCGCTGGTGATGGCCGGCCGCCGGCTCGCGGGCGAGGCCTTCGCCGGTGAGGTGACCGAGGTCGTCATGGCGTACAGCGAGGCCAAGAGCCCGAGGCCGCGCCCCCTGGTCACGGTCCGCACGGACGACCACCCGCACCTGGCCGAGCGCGCGAAGGTGTACCGCTCACTCCAAGGCAAGCCGCAGACGGCCGAGTTCGTCGGGTACGAGGGTGGAGCGGGCCACGGGGCTGGAGCGGGGCACGAGGGCGAAGGCGGCAGCACCTCCGTCGTCCTGCGCATCACCGACAAGATGGGGCGCGGCAAGGAGCCCGAGCCCGGCTCCCTGCCGGAGAAGGGCGACCGCATCTGCTGGACGCTCTTCGAGCACGAGCAGCGCGGCGGCCCCAAGCTGCCCGAACCCGAGGCGACCCCCTGGACCCACGGCGGCCCGCCGGGCGAGGCCGCCGAGCGCCCTGACCCCGTGACGCCGGAGGACACCCTGTGAGTCCGACCGCTCCCTTCGACCGCGCCTCGTTCGACCCCGGCGCGGCGGCCACCCGCGCCACGGACGCGATCCTGCACGACACGCTGCACGGCGCGCACCGCGGTGTCGTCGTGGACTCGCCGCCCGGCGCGGGCAAGTCGACCCTCGTCGTCCGCGCGGCCCGCGAACTGGCCGCGGCGGGCCGCCCCCTGATGGTGATCGCGCAGACGAACGCGCAGGTCGACGACCTGGTCCTGCGCCTCGCCGAGAAGGACCCCGAGCTGCCGGTCGGCCGCCTGCACAGCAGTGACCCGGACGCGTACGACAAGGCACTGGACGACCTGCCCCTCGTGCGTACGTCCACGAAGGCCGCCGATCTCGCCGGGCTCGACGTCGTCGTGTCGACGGCGGCGAAGTGGGCGCACGTCAAGGACGTGGAGCCCTGGCGGCACGCCATCGTGGACGAGGCGTACCAAATGCGCTCGGACGCGCTGCTCGCCGTGGCCGGGCTCTTCGAGCGTGCCCTGTTCGTGGGCGACCCGGGCCAGCTCGACCCGTTCTCGATCGTGGGCGCCGAGCAGTGGGCCGGTCTGGCGTACGACCCTTCGGCGAGCGCCGTGACGACGCTGCTCGCGCACAACCCCGAACTGCCGCAGCACCGCCTCCCGGTGTCCTGGCGGCTGCCCGCGTCGGCGGCGCCGCTGGTCTCGGCGGCGTTCTATCCGTACACGCCCTTCCGCAGCGGCACGGACCACGGCGACAGGAAGCTCGGCTTCGGCGTGCCCTCGGACGGCTCGGGCCCCGACCGGGTGATCGACGAGGCGGCGGAGTCCGGCTGGGGCCTGCTGGAACTGCCCGCGCGGAACACGCCCCGGACCGACCCCGAGGCCGTGCGCGCGGTGGCCCAGGTCGTCCGGCGCCTCCTGGACCGGGGCGGCGCGGCCACGTCGGAGCGCGGCCCGGACCCCACTCCCCTGACGGCCGACCGCATCGCCGTAGGCACCGCCCACCGCGACCAAGCGGCGGCGGTGCGCGCGGCTCTCACGGCGCTCGGCGTCACGGACGTCACGGTGGACACCGCGAACCGGCTCCAGGGCCGCGAGTTCGACGTGACGGTGTTCCTGCACCCGCTCTCCGGCCGCCCCGACGCCACCGCGTTCCACCTGGAGACGGGCCGCCTCTGCGTCCTGGCCTCCCGCCACCGCCACGCCTGCATCGTGATCTGCCGCGCGGGCGTCAGCGAACTGCTCGACGACCACCCGTCGACGGAACCGGTCCAACTGGGCGTCACGGTGAAGTTCCCCGATGGCTGGGAAGCGAACCACGCGGTACTGGCCCGCCTCGCCGAGCACCGAGTGGCGTGGCGGCCCTAGGGCGGGCGGCCCGGAATCCCGGATCCCGCGCGGCCCAAGGCCCGTGGCCCTCTTGCGCGGCGGGGGAGAATGGAAAGCGGCCCGATGGCCGGAAACCGTACGAGGAGGAAGAACCATGGCGGAGCCCGAGCGGCCCCGGACCGAGCAGCGTCTGCGACCCGCGCCCTTGCTCTTCGAGCCCGCGGAAGCCGTCGCCGACCCCGAGCACTTCTTCGACCTGGAGTCGATGGAGGACCCCCGGGAGCTCCTGGCCCGCGCCACCGAGCTGACCCACGCCTTCCGCGCCGCGACGGACCGGGCGGTCGAGTTCCAGGCCATCGCGGCCGCCCAGCTCGCCGACCCCCGCCGCTTCGACCGGCTGACGCCCGCCGCGATCGCCGAGGGCGCGCAGTGGACCGAGGACTACGCGAAGAAGATGGTCGAGTTCGGCCGGGATCTGCTGCGCGGGGCGGGCGCGGGCGGCGGCGGTCCGGAAGCCTGAGGGGCGGCGTCTGGGAGGGCTGAGGAGCCCGAGGGACCTGAGGGATCTGAGGGGCCCCGGAAGATCGCGGGGCATATGCCAGAAGGGCAAGGTACTCCCTCCCACCCCCCGTTGTCCCGGTTTCTCACAACTCTCAGAAATGGAACGCTCACTACCGGTAGACGTATTCGCCATGAGCAGCACACGTCTCCACCCGGATCCCACCCCCGCCGACGTCCAGGACATCTCCGACGTCACCACCGAGGGAGCCGCCTGGCTCGCCTCCGCGGAAACGTATCCGCGCAGCACCCTCGCCCACTGGCGCAGCCGCCCCACCGCCCCGGCCATCCTTCCTTGCGGCTCCGTGTTCGACGTGGTGAGCGTCCCTGCGGTCTTCGGCCGGCGGATGCTCGACCGCCTGTGGGACGAAGGCCCCGGCTCGGGCCCCGTCGCCGCGCACCGCGGCCGCATGCTGCTCTTCACCGCCCCCGGCACCGCCCAGCGGCTGCCCTCGCTGCTCGCATGGGAGGAGTGGGGCCGCGCCGTTCCCGGCGTGCTCTGTCACGGCATGGGGGACGCCGTGACCGTGCCGCCGCTCGCCGCGGAACACCGGGAGATCCCGCCGGCCAGCCGCCTCGAGGAGCACCTCGAATCGCGCTGGCTGGTCGCCCCCGACGCCCGGCACCCCTGGCTCCCGGGGCCCGAGGTGACGCTCTGGGCCTGCGTCCGCGCGGCCCGTTCCGCGGCGAGCTCCGCGGTCCGTATTTCGATTTTTCCTGGCGGCGATCAGAGTGCTAAGGTCTACGACGTCACCAGGCGCCGTTAGCTCAGTTGGTTAGAGCAGCTGACTCTTAATCAGCGGGTCCGGGGTTCGAGTCCCTGACGGCGCACAGACAGAAAGAAGCCCCTCGCGCAAGCGAGGGGCTTCTTTCATGTCCGGCGCCAGCGCGAACACCACCATCAGCACCGGCACCAGCACCAGGCCGGTCCCGCTCAGTCCACCGACACCTTCACCGTCCACGCCCCCGAAGCCGTCCGCCCCTCGACCTCGATCCGCACGTCGTCGTCCGGCACCGTGAAGCTCTCCCCCGCCGCCACCGGCGCGTCCGCGAGCGGCGGATACACCGATTCGCCCCAGCACGCCTCCGAGTCCGGGTGCGCGTCGACGACCTCGACCGGACCACCGCCGGACGGCGCCTCGTTGCGTACGCGATAGGCGAGCACGCCCTCGCTGCAGGTCGCGCGGTCGTTGCCCGCCGCCCCGCGCGCCTCGATGGCGATGGCACTGCCGCGGCCCGTGCGGACGACCGCCAGCTTGGTGCCGCCGACGCCTCCGCGTGCGGGCCGTGTCGACAGCGGCTCCAGGGTCAGCCGCCGGCTGCCGCCCTCCACGCACACCACCTGCCGCTCGTCCAGCCAGCCGAGCTTCCACTTGTGCCAGCCGAAGAGGTCGGGGGAGAGCCCGAACTGGCTGCCCATGACGTCCCAGTCGCCGACGTGCGTGTCCCAGTCGCCCTTGCCCTCCGTCGGCCGGTGGTAGAGGTCGGGCAGGTCGAAGACGTGGCCCGTCTCGTGGGCGAGGACGTTGCGGTCCGGCGGGTGCCGCTCGAAGACCGTGACGATGCGCCTGATGTCCGCGCCGTCGGCCCGCATCGGCCGGTCGAAGTTGACGACCTTCGTCGCGTCCGAGTCGACGCCGGGCGCGTCCGGGTCGGCGACGAAGTAGACGACGTCGTACCGCGAGAAGTCGACCTGCGGATCGGCGGCGGCCACCGCGTCCCGCAGATAGGCGCTGCGCCTGGCCGGGTTCCAGTCGCGCCGTATGGCGTACGAGGTGGAGTAGTCCGGCATCTCGACCCACTCGCGCTGCGGGTGCGGGCGCAGCGCGAATTTGCCGTAGGAGGCGCGGTCGAAGAACTGGCTGGTGGCGGGGAAGTAGTCGGCCGCCAGTTCCTCGGGGGTGCTCCGGGGCGGTGAGTCGGGGAAGGAGAGGAAGACCATCACCGCGTCGAGGGTCCGGTTCGGGCGCGTGTAGGCGCCGTTCCAGGAGTCCAGGCCCTCCGAGTGATGCGCCGGTGTGCGCTGGAGCGCGCACGGGACCGCCGAGGTCTGGGCGATCGCGGGGCCCGCGACGAGCCCCGTGGCGGCGAGTGCGGTCAGGGACGTGAGGGCGGCGGCTGCGCTGCGCAGCCGGGGTCTCTCCCCTCCCCCTCCACGGGTGAGTCCCCAGGGGGGTAGCTGACGCGGCACGTCGACCTCCGGGTGCGGATTACGGGGCATCCCACCCACCCTGTGTTGATTTATTCAAATATGCCCTGTTTGCCTGAGCCAGCCGGGTGACGAGTGACTCCGGGTGCGCTCACGGAACGTCACAAGTGGTCGCGGGGAAGATTGAGGCGCAAGGAACCAGTGCTGGCATGAGCAGAAACGATCTGCCGCCGGCCGGGTGCCAAACCCATGCCGGGCATGCACCTGTCCTATGCCGAGAACGGCCGCCACGCGGCACCGCGCCGTGGCTGGATGCGCCCTCGGGCCAGCCCCTATGATCGGCACACTTTCCTGCGCGGGCCCGGCCTCGCCGAACAACTGCACTGCGGGAGCAAGTGGTGAACGGAACGTCTGAAGGCCAAGCGCCCCCAGCGGTCACAGCACCCGACCTCGCCAGGGCGTCCACTACGGAGCGTCACACTCCTGGGCGGCTGCCCGATCACCGGGCCGCTTTCGCCGCCGCACCCCTCGCGCTCGGCGTCGTCGACGGCGAAGGCCTCGTCGTCGACGCCAATGACGCGCTCGCCGAGCTGCTCGGCGCGACCCCGGACGCCCTCGTGGGGCGTCTCGCCGCCGATCTGGTGGACCTCGCGTCGGACGCCCGCACCTGGCACGCCTACCGCGAGGTGCTCCGGGGACGCCAGGCGAAGCTGCGCTGCACCCGGCGGCTGAAACACCCCGATGGGCACTCGCTCTGGGTGCAGATCACCGTCTCGCCGATGCCCGGCGACCGTACGGTGCTGCTCGCCGCCACCGACATCAGCGCACGCCGCGAGCTCCAGGCCCGGCTGCGGCATCTGCAGATGCACGACCCGGTGACGCGGCTCCCCAACCGCAGCCTGTTCTTCGAGCGCCTCGCCGCCGCGCTCGAAGCGGGTGCGTACGACGACACGGGCACCGGCCGGATCGGGCTCTGCTATCTGGACCTCGACGGGTTCAAGGCGGTCAACGACACCCTCGGCCACCGCGTCGGCGACCGGCTGCTCACGGCGGTCGCCGAGCGGCTCACGCGGTGCGCCGACGAGGCCGGGCACGGCAGGATGGCGGCGCCGCTGGTCGCACGGCTCGGCGGCGACGAGTTCGCGCTCCTTGTGGAGGACTCGACGGGCACGGACCAGCTGGCCGACCTCGCCGACGCGGCGCTCAAGGCCCTCCAGGAGCCCTTCGACCTCTCCGGCCAGCGGCTCTCCGTATCGGCGTCGATCGGCGTCGTGGAGCGGCGGGCCGCCGGGACGACGACGGTTGGCCTGATGCAGGCCGCCGACACGACGCTGTACTGGGCGAAGTCGGACGGCAAGGCCCGCTGGACGCTCTTCGACCCCGAGCGCAACGCGCACCGCATGACGCGCCAGTCACTGTCGAGTTCACTGCGCCCTGCCGTCGAACGCGGTGAATTCGTCCTGGACTACCAGCCGTTGGTGCGCCTTGAGGACGGCGGCGTGCGCGGGGTCGAGGCGCTGGTGCGGTGGCAGCATCCGCACTTCGGCCTCCTCACGCCGAATCGGTTCATCGGCCTTGCCGAGGAGGACGGTTCGATCGTGCAGCTGGGCCGCTGGGTGCTGCGGACGGCGTGCCGCCAGGCCCGGCAGTGGCAGCTCGACCATCCCGAGCGGCCGCCGGTCTTCGTGAGCGTCAACGTCGCGGTGCGGCAGGTGTGGGACTCGGACCTGGTGGCGGACGTCGCGGAGATCCTCGCCGAGACCGGACTCTCCCCCGAACTCCTCCAGTTGGAGCTCACCGAGTCGGCGGTGATGGGCTCGGCGGGCCGCCCCCTCCAGGCGCTCCAGGCGCTCAGCGACATGGGGGTGCGGATCGCCATCGACGACTTCGGCACGGGCTACTCGAACCTGGCCTACCTGAGCCGACTGCCGGTGTCCGTCCTCAAACTGGACGGCTCCTTCGTACGCGGCTTCCAGTACGACGCGGAGGCGGGCGAGGCGCACATCAACCCCGCGGACGAAGTGATCGTCGAGGCCTTGGTGCAACTCGCGCACCGGCTGGGTCTGACCGTCACCGCGGAGTGCGTGGAGACCACGTCCCAGGCGGCGCGGCTGCGGCGGATCGGCTGCGACACCGGGCAGGGGTGGCTGTACTCCCGCCCGGTGACGCCGGATCGTATCTCCGCGCTGCTGGCGGCCGGTTGACGGCTACGGGCGGGGCAGCCCGTACGCGTCCGCGATCAACTCGTAGGAACGCAGCCGCACATCACCGCTGTGCGCGTTGGCCGTGATCATCAGCTCGTCGGCGCCGGTGCGCTTGGCGAGGTCGTCGAGGCCGGTGCGGACCTGGTCGGCGGTGCCGTGAATGACGTTGGAGTTCCAGCTGTTGACGAACTCCCGCTCCATCTCACTGAATTCGTACGCCTCGGCCTCCTCGGGAGTCGGGACGAGTCCCGGCTTCCCGGTGCGCAACCGGACCATGTTCAGCGCGGCGGCGAGGACCTGCCGCCGAGCTTCCTTCTCGTCTTCGGTCGCCAGGGCCGAGACACCGATGAGGGCGTACGGGGCGTCGAGTACGGCGGAGGGCTTGAAGGACTCCCGGTAGAGGTCGAGCGCCGGGATCGTGTTCTGCGCGGAGAAGTGGTGGGCGAAGGCGAACGGCAGGCCGAGGACTCCGGCGAGGCGGGCGCTGAACCCGGAGGAGCCGAGCAGCCACAGGGGCGGGCGGTGCGGGGACTGGACGCCGCCGGGTGAGGTGGCCTGGACGGGACCGGGGACGGCGTGGATACGCCCGTACGGGTGGCCGTCGGGGAAATCGTCGTCCAGGAACCGGGTCAGCTCGGCGAGCTGCTGCGGGAAATCGTCGGCGCCTTCGTTGAGACGCTCCGTCCTGCGCAGGGCGGCGGCGGTCGCGCCGTCCGTGCCCGGGGCGCGCCCAAGGCCCAGGTCGATGCGGCCCGGGGCCATCGCCTCCAGGGTGCCGAACTGCTCCGCGATGACGAGGGGGGCGTGGTTGGGCAGCATGACGCCGCCCGAGCCCAGGCGGATGCGCTCGGTGTGGGCGGTGAGGTGGGCCAGGATGACCGCCGGTGAGGAGGAGGCCACTCCGGGCATGGAGTGGTGCTCGGCCACCCAGTAGCGGTGGTATCCGCGCCCCTCGGCCAGCTTGGCGATCTCGACGCTCTTCTTCAGGGCGTCGGTGGCGGTGCGTCCCGCCCCCACGGTCACCAGGTCCAGTACGGAGAGCGGGACCGGCGCGCTGCCGTGCCGCTCGCCGCGGATGTCGTCGCTCGGGTCCACTGTCACGGGGGCCTGCCTCCTGCTGCGCGTGCTTCTGCGGTATTTCTTACTCCGCAGGGCCAACAGGAGGCCGACTCCGCTTTATTCCCGTGGGGTGCCCCTTCGCGGACGGATCTCCCCACCCACGCGCCCGATCACCCCGCATCCGACCCTGGACGAACAGGCTTTCCCGCCCACCCACCCGATTACCCCGCAGCGACCAGCGATCTGCCGCAGTCGGGAGCGCTCGTGAGGGGACGTGCCGGTATTTCCGCCCGGAGCACGGTTCCTGTCACTCCCCAGCCGAAGAACCAAAACGGCCACCGGACGATGGCGAGGACGGACATACCGGCGCGGCCCCGCCCCCAGGACGGAGCAGCACCGCACCCAGCACCCTCCGGCCCCGCCCCTACTCCCGAACCTGCACCACCGGCTCCTTGGTGAACAGCGCGCCCAGGGACGGAGCGTTAACCCTCCGCGCGGCCAGCCGAAGCGCTTCCCAGACCGTGACCTGGTTCGCCGTCAGGACCGGCTTGCCCAGCTCCCGCTCCAGGTCCTGGATGTACGCCGCCGTATGCAGCGCCGTGTCAGGAAGCAGGATCGCCTCCGCGTCGGCGTGGTCGCCCGCGTGGGCCATGGCCCTGACCTCCTCCCAGCCCCACGTACCCACCTCCGCCGCCGTGATGATGCCGTTCCCCTGCGCCGACACGACCTCCGCGCCGGACGCCTTCAGGAACCCGGCGAAGAGCGAGGCCACGTCCTCCGGATACGTCGCCGCGACAGCGACCCTGCTCGCGCCCACCTCACGTACCGCGTGGGCGAACGCGAAGGACGTACTGGACGCCGGGAGACCCGCCGTCCGGGCGAGGGTGCGGACCTGGTCGTGCGCGCCCTCCCAGCCGAAGACGAAGCTCGCGCTGGTGCAGGCCCACACCACCGCCTCCGCCCCGGCCAGGCGCAACTCCTCGACCCCGGCGGCGAGCCGATCCGCCGATCCCATCTCCAGGAGCGCGTCGACCCGGTGCGCGTCCTCGCCGATGTCGGTGTGGACGACCTGCAGCCGGACGTCACTCCCGAGCATCTGCTCCATGCGGGGGTAGTCGTCCTCAGCCGAGTGACCCGGATAGAGGAAACCAAGTGCGGTCACTTCCAGCCTCCTTCAAGGCAGCGTTGGTGGTCCTTCGGGCAGACCCTCGGACAGACCCTGGGGCGGATCGACCGGTACCACACCGGGCATCGAGCCCGGCCCGGTGACCGGGCCCGCGCCCGGCCTGGCGCTCGGATTGATCAGCGCCTGGTAGGGCCCTACCGCATGCGTACCCAGACGGCGCAGCGCGGACCACATCGTGACCTGGTTCGCGGAGATCACCGGCATCCGCAGCTCCGCCTCGAGCTGCGGAATGACGTCGTACGTCGCGAGATTGGTGCAGCTGATGAACAGCGCGTCGGCCCCGCCGAGCACCGCCCTGCGGGCCATCTCCGCCACGTCCTTGTACGGCACCTTCCAGATGTGCCGGGTCAGGCCCAGGTAGGCGCGGCCGGTGACGGACACACCGGATTCGGCCAGATAGTGCTCCAGGGACTGCGTCACCGACCAGGTGTAGGGCGTGACGAGCGCGATGCGCCGCGCGCCCAGATCGTCGAGCGCTTCGAGCAGCGCGCCCGATGTGGTGACCGCGGAGACGGCGCCTTCGCGGTTCATGGCCTCGCACATCGCGCGCTCGCCGGCGATGCCGCCGACGAAGCTGCCCGACGTGCAGGCGTACGCGAGAACTTCGGGTTCGGCGGCGCTCAGAGCGCGCACCGCCTCGGCGAGCGTTTCGTGCTCGCTGACGAGTCGTGCCAGGTCAAGGCTTACCTCGACGGGCACATAGGGAGTGCGTGTCAGGTGCAGGGAGACCTCGTCCGGCACCCAGCGCCAGAGCTCCCGGTCGAGTGCGAAGTCGAAAGGGGCGACGACACCTACACCGCGTTGAGGGTGTGGTCCGCCGAGGAAGGAGACGTCCATGAGCAGGCCCCAAGTTCGTGCGTGCGTGCATTTGAGGGACCGGCCGGGGGCCGGGAGATGCGGAACCGGCGACGCGCCGGGACGTCGGGATGGGGCAAAGGGCGCCAAGAAAGCGCTACAGAGTGTGCTACGGCCTCGTACAGAGCGTACTCAGCCGTGGGGTGCTTGTGATAGAGCACCTCTGTTGACGAAGGTAGTTTCAGGTGCGAGCGTGGTCAATCCGCGCATCTCAGACGGCTCTGGCCGACACGAATCTCAGGGAAGCGGACTCTCATTGCGAAACGGTTTCTCCCCGATGTCCGAATCAAGCTCTGATCCGATGTCCGATACAACCGTTCTGGTCCTTGACGCCCCGTCCCCCGCGCCGCCGCCCCGCCTGGGCAGCCTCACCGGACGCACCCGGATCGTCCACGCGGACGCGGACACCCTGGCGGCCCAACTCCCCCACGCCGACGTGCTGCTGGTGTGGGACTTCCTCTCGGACGCGGTGCGCCTCGCCTGGCCCGGCGAGGGCCGCAGACCCCGCTGGGTGCACACCGCGAGCGCCGGCGTGGACCGCCTCATGTGCCCGGAGCTCGCCGAGTCCGACACGCTGGTCACCAACGCCCGCGGCGTCTTCGACCAGCCGATCGCCGAGTACGTGGCCGCCCTCGTCCTCGCCATGGCCAAGGACCTGCCGCGCACCCTCCGGCTCCAGGACGAGCGGACGTGGCAGCACCGCGAGACCCAGCGTGTCGCCCGTACGCGCGCGTGTGTCGTGGGTTCGGGCCCGATCGGGCACGCCATCGTCCGCATGCTGAAGGGGCTGGGGATCATCACCGCGCTGGTGGGGCGCAGCGCCCGCAACGGCGTGCACGGCCCCGACGAGCTCGACCGGCTCATGGCGCGCGCCGACTGGGTGATCTGCGCGGCGCCGCTGACGGACGAGACGCGCGGCATGTTCGACGAGCGGCGCTTCGGGATGATGCAGCCGTCGGCACGCTTCATCAACATCGGGCGCGGCGCGCTCGTCGTGGAGGACGCTCTCGCGGCGGCCCTGTCGAAGCGTTGGATCGCGGGGGCGGCGCTCGACGTCTTCGAGCACGAGCCCCTGCCGGACGACAGCCCGCTGTGGACGGCGCCGGGGCTGCTCGTGTCCCCCCACATGAGCGGCGACGTGGTCGGCTGGCGCGATGAACTGGGCGCGCAGTTCGTCGAGTTGTACGAGGAATGGGCGGCCGGAAGGCCCCTGTCCAACGTGGTCGACAAGAAACGTGGGTATGTACCGGGGAATTGATCACTCCCCCCACCGAGCCACTTCCCTCCCCCTGAGGAGCGTGCATGACCGAGCTCACGGATCTCACCGCGGTGCAACTCGTCGACGCCTACCGCAAGGGCGAATTCAGTCCGCTCGACGCGACACGGGCGGCCCTGCGCAGGGCCGAGGACGTGCAGCCCGCGGTGAACGCCTTCGTGCGTGTGGACGCCGATGAGGCCCTCGCTCAGGCGGAGGTCAGTACGGAGCGGTGGCGGCGGGGCGAGCCGCAGGGCCTGCTCGACGGGGTGCCCGTCTCGGTCAAGGACATCCTGTTGCAGCGCGGCGGGCCGACGCTGCGGGGTTCGAAGACCGTGCGTACGGCGGGGGCTTGGGACGAGGACGCGCCGTCGGTGGCCCGGCTGCGCGACCACGGCGCGGTGTTCATCGGCAAGACGACGACGCCCGAGTTCGGCTGGAAGGGCGTCACGGACAGCCCGCAGAGCGGGATCACCCGCAATCCGTACGATCCTTCGCGCACCGCGGGCGGATCGAGCGGCGGCAGCGCGGCCGCCGTGGCGCTCGGCGCGGCGCCGGTGTCGCTCGGCACGGACGGCGGCGGCTCGGTGCGGATCCCGGGCTCCTTCTGCGGGATCTTCGCGCTGAAGCCGACGTACGGGCGGGTGCCGCTGTATCCGGCGTCCGCGTTCGGCACGCTGGCGCACGTCGGCCCGATGACCCGGGACGCGGCGGACGCGGCGCTCCTGATGGACGTCATCAGCGGCCCCGACTGGCGCGACTGGTCGCAGCTGGGCCCGGCGGCGGGCAGCTTCCGCGCGGGTATCGAAGGCGGCGTACGCGGTCTGCGCATCGCGTACTCCCCCTCGCTCGGCGGTCAGGTCGCGGTGCGGCCCGCGGTCGCCGCGGCGGTGCGGCAGGCGGTGGAGGCCCTCGCCGCGCAAGGTGCGTACGTCGAGGAGACGGACCCCGACTTCACGGACCCGGTGGAGGCCTTCCACACGCTGTGGTTCAGCGGCGCCGCCCGGGTGATCCAGCATCTGCCGCCCGCGCAGCGGGAGTTGCTCGACCCGGGGCTGCGGGAGGTCTGTGCGCAGGGCGCACGGGCGAGCGCGCTCGACTACCTTGCCGCAGTCGACGTACGCATGGAGCTCGGCCGTCGCATGGGCCGCTTCCACCAGACGTACGACCTCCTGGTCACACCGACGTTGCCGATCACCGCGTTCGAGGCGGGAGCGGAGGTACCGAAAGGTTCCGGCCATCGCCGGTGGACGGGGTGGACGCCTTTCACGTACCCCTTCAACATGACGCAGCAGCCGGCCGCGACCGTCCCCTGCGGGGTGGACCGGGACGGGTTGCCCATCGGCGTACAGATCGTGGCGGCGCGACACGCCGACGCGCTCGTCCTGCGGGCCGCGCACGCGCTGTACGAAGCGGGCGGCGCGAGGATCGCACCGCCCACCACCGGCTGAACCCGCGGTCCGGGTCCAGGGGCCGGACCTACGCTCTGCGGAAGTTCAGCGTCTCGCCCTGCGCGCCCGCGCGCCACAGGTCGTTGCAGGCCTCGGCCATCTGGTCGAGGCCTTCGACCACTTGCCCCCAGACGATGCCGGGGACCCAGCCGACGTCCCCGTTGAGCAGCAGGTTGTTGCGTTCGTAGAAGAGGGCGAGGTCGACGACCGTGGCGCCCGCTTTGACGTCCGCGGCCGGTTCGTACCCATAGGCCTGGGTGCCCAGCTGTGTCCCGTTGAAGGAGAAATAGCAGAGGTCACCGGGAATGGGGGTGACCGTCGGATTCTCCAGGGGCGGCTCGCGGTCCGCGAAAGCCGGAAAGAGGGCGTAGATCTCATTGCGGGCGTACTTCGCGTGATAGACGTCCTCGCTGAGCGGAAGCGCCTCCCACACCGCCGCGCAGGTCACCGGGGCCCGGTCGTCGAGCAGCTTTGCCGTGCACTGAACTCCCCGCTTGGCGAGGGAGACTTCGATGAATCGGTCTGCCATGTGTCCCATGCTCCTCCCTGGGTCAAGACCACAACGATTGCATCAGGGGCTGAAATTGGCCCGCATATTCCGCGTCGAGTCGGGTAGCCGCGCGCCCATGGCTCCACCACTTTGGAACGACCCAGAGAGCAATGAGACAGAGAGCTCCCGTGCCGTCGGCGCGGGACCGAGTGCGGTGCCCCGGAACTCCGGGGTCCGCAGACGATCACTCCTGTTCGGCGCGGCTGCCATAGGCGCGGTGGGCGCGCTCGGCGCCGCGGGCTGCAGCAAGGTGCCCACGGGGGACACGCTGGCCCGGCTGAAATCGCAGGGCACCGTACGGCTCGGGATCGCGGGTGAGGCGCCGTACGGGTACATCGACGAGGACGGGGAGTTCACCGGCGAGGCGGTGATGCTCGCCAAAGAGATCTTCAAGCGCCTGGGTGTCCCCAAGGTGCAGCCCGTGGCGACCGAGTTCGGCTCGCTCATCCCCGGCCTGAACACGCAGCAGTTCGATGTGGTTTCGGCGGGGATGTACATCAACAAGGACCGCTGCCAGCAGGTCATCTTCTCGGACCCCGAGTATCAGATGCTGGACTCCTTCATCGTCCGCAAAGGCAACCCGAAGAAGCTCTTCAACTACCAGGACGCCTTCAAGGCCAAGGCGAAGATGGGCACCGGTCCCGCCTACGCGGAGATCGACTACGGGATCGCGGCGGGCTACAAGCGGGACGACATCTCCATCTTCCCGGACCCGGTCGCGGGCATGAACGCCGTCGAGGCCGGTCGCATCGACTTCTTCGCGGGCACCGCCCTGACCGGCCGTGGCGTGGTGCGCAAGAGCACGAAGGCCGAGGCGACCGAGGCCTTCGCGCCCATCGTCGACGGCGAGAAGCAGATCGACGGCGGCGGCTTCACCTTCCGGCCGACCGACACGAAGCTGCGCGACGCCTTCAACGTGGAGATCCACAAGATGAAGAAGAGCGGCGAGCTCTTCCGGCTCCTGAAGCCGTTCGGCTTCACCAAGGACGAGATGACCACGCTCACCGCAGAGGAGCTGTGCAAATGACAGCGGGACTGTGGGAACACTGGGTTCTGCCCGGTATCTGGATCACGATCCAGCTGACGATCTACAGCGCCGCCCTGGCCACCGCCGTCGCCTTCGGCGTGGGCATGGCCCGCACCCACCGGCTGCGCACCGTGCGCTTCCTGGCCGGTTTCTACACCGAGATCTTCCGTGGCACCTCTTCGCTGGTGCTGATGTTCTGGATCTTCTTCGTCCTGCCGCAGCTGGTGGGCTGGGCGCTGGTCCCGATGTGGGCGGCCGTGCTCGCGCTCGGACTCTCCTACGGTGCGTACGGCGCCGAGATCGTGCGTGGCTCGCTCAACTCCGTGGCACCGGCGCAGCGCGAGGCGGGGGTCGCGTTGAGCTTCAGTCCGGCGCAGCGGATGCGGTTGATCCTGCTGCCGCAGGCCATCCCGGAGATGATCCCGCCGTTCTCGAACCTGCTGGTCGAGCTCCTCAAGGGCACCGCCCTGGTCTCGCTGCTCGGCATCGGCGACGTGTCCTTCGCCGCGAACCTGGTGCGCCTGGCGACCACGGAGAGCGCCGAGATCTACACGATCACCCTGGTCATCTACTTCGTGATCGCGTTCCTGCTCACCCGCGGGATGCGTTCCCTGGAGCGTAAGACCAAGGCGGGCATCGGGCAGAAGACCGAGTCCCGCGGCCTGATGTCCAAGCTCAACTGGCGCCAGGAGATGGAAGTTGCACAGATTCCGAAGAGCGGGGGCGGCGCATGAACGACGGAACTGACAAGTGGGACTGGGGCGCGGTCTCCGACTTCATGCCGCACTTCTGGGACGGCGTGCTCACCACCCTGCAGATCCTGGCCCTCGGCTCGCTGATCTCGTTCTCGCTCGGCCTGGTGTGGGCGCTCCTGTTCCGTGCGCCCAGCCGCTTCGTGCGGTGGCCGGTCGGCATCATCACCGAGTTCATCCGCAACACCCCGCTGCTCGTGCAGCTGTTCTTCTTCTTCTTCGTCCTGCCGGAGTGGGACATCCAGTTCTCCGCGCTGACGACCGGCATCATCGCGATCGGCCTGCACTACTCGACGTACACCGCGCAGGTCTACCGCGCGGGCATCGAGGCCGTGCCCGAGGGGCAGTGGGAGGCGGCCACCGCGCTGAGCCTGCCCTACCGCCACACGTGGACCGCGGTGATCCTGCCGCAGGCCATCCGCCGCGTGATCCCGGCCCTCGGCAACTACGTGATCGCGATGCTGAAGGACACCCCGCTGCTCGCCAGCATCGGCGTCCTGGAGCTGTTGCAGCGCTCCCGGCTGCAGGCCGCGGAGACCTTCCAGTACACCGAGGCCCTGACCGTCGTCGGCGTCGCCTTCATCGTCATCGCCTACCCGTCCTCCCTCCTCCTCCGAGCCCTGGAGCGTCGTCTTGTCGTCTGAAAGCACCCCCAAGGAAACGACCAATCCGGCGGTGGACGGCAGCGAGCTGATCCGCTTCGACAAGGTCACCAAGAGGTTCGGCTCGAACACCGTCCTGGACGAACTCGACTTCTCGGTCGACTCGGGCAAACACGTCACGCTGATCGGCCCGTCGGGATCCGGCAAGACCACGATCCTTCGGCTGCTCATGACCCTGATGAAGCCCGAGGAGGGCACGATCAAGGTCGGCGGGCGCTACCTCACGCACGAGGAGAAGAACGGCAAGCTCGTGCCGGCGAACGAGAAGTACATCCGCGAGGTCCGCAAGAACATCGGGATGGTCTTCCAGCAGTTCAACCTCTTCCCGAACATGAAGGTCCTGAGAAACATCACCGAGGCGCCGGTCCAGGTCCTCGGGCTTTCCAAGGACGAGGCCGAGGAGCGCGCCCGCGGCCTGCTCGAACTGGTCGGGCTCACCGAGCACATCGACAAGTACCCCAACCAGCTCTCCGGCGGCCAGCAGCAGCGGGTGGCCATCGCGCGCGCCCTGGCGATGCGCCCGCAGGTGCTGCTCCTGGACGAGGTCACGTCCGCGCTCGACCCCGAGCTGGTGGCGGGCGTCCTCGACGTCCTGCGGGACATCGCGCACACCACGGACATCACGATGCTCTGCGTGACCCACGAGATGAACTTCGCGCGTGACATCTCGGACCAGGTCCTGATGTTCGACTCGGGCCGGGTCATCGAATCCGGGACGCCGGAGAAGATCTTCACCGAGCCGGAGCACGAGCGCACCCGGGAATTCCTCAGCGCGGTCCTGTGACCGTGCGCCACCATCGAGCAGGCTCTGGCCTTGGATGGTGACACTGGCATATGCCAGGGTGGCGCGTTCCTGCTGACGGTGCCGGGACGCGCCACCAATCTCGTCAACAGCAGCCCCACATCAGCCCCTTGGCGGCTATCGTGGGACAGAGCCCAGCTGTCCGGAACCGTTCCACGCAGGGGGAAGCCGTGGCGCTGAAGCACGAGCCGGCGACGCCGCAGCACTCGGTACAGAGCGCCCTGCGGGTGCTCGAAATCGTCGCCAAGCACAACACCGGCGTGACCGAGGCCGAGCTCGCCCGGCAGACCAAACTGCCCGCTTCCCAGCTCTCCGCCCTGCTGCGCATGCTGCGCCGCGAGGCATACGTGGAGCAGATCACCGACGGCGCGTACGTCACCGGTGAATCCCTCACCCGCCTCGGCTCGGCCCAGCGCCCCGACCAGACCCTGCGGGACAAGCTCAAGGGGACGCTCGACGGGCTGCGCGACTCGATCGGCGCGGCCGTCTACATCAGCCGGTACGAAGACGGCGAAATCAAGATCACCGACTTCGCGGACGGCCCCGAGACCCCGAAGGTCAACGAGTGGGTGGACTTCCGCTCCTCGGCGCACGCCAGCGCGGTCGGCAAGAGCCTGCTGACCCAGCTCGACCTGAACGGCCGCAGGGACCACCTCTCCCGCCACAAGATGGCCCGCCTCACCTCGCGGACGATCACGAACGAGCGGGTCCTGCTGAGCCACCTCGCGGCCCAGCCCGCCACGGTCCCGGTCCTCGACCTCCAGGAGTACGCGGTCGGCACGGTCTGCGCCGCGGTCCCGATCACCGCGGGCTCCGCGGTCGGCTGCCTCGCGCTCTCCCTGCCGGTGGAGCACGCGCACCGGCTGCGGGAAGCCGCCGAGACGCTCAATCGGGGGGCGGCGCCGGTGCTGCTCTCGCTGGCGATCTAGGGACGTACGGCCGGGGATCGCGGGCGGTCCTGAGCACCCTCCAGGACCAGGTATTATTTTCGAGTCAGCAGGCGCCGTTAGCTCAGTTGGTTAGAGCAGCTGACTCTTAATCAGCGGGTCCGGGGTTCGAGTCCCTGACGGCGCACTAGCGATTAGGTCGCTGACCTGGGGCTTCTCGGTTTTCCGAGAAGCCCTTTCGCGTTTCTCGCCTACCTTTCTCGGCTGTCCCGCACACCCCGCGACCCTGCGGAAAACCCCACCCCGGCCGACGGCAACCCGCGTACCGCCGGTGATCCACGGTTCCTAGCGTTGCCGGTGACACCCGGCGGCCGTACCGCAGCCGCCGTCCCGCCAGCTTGGAGAAACCGCATGGATCTCGTGACCCTCGCCCTGCCCCAGGAACCCGCGGGCGGCATCGCGGGCTGGGCGGCCGACCTCGTGGACACGATGGGCGGTCCGGGAGCCGGTCTCGCCATCGCCCTGGAGAACCTCTTCCCGCCGCTGCCCAGCGAGGTGATCCTGCCGCTGACCGGCTTCGCCGCCGGGCAGGGGGTGATCAGCCTGGCGTCCGCGCTGTTCTGGACCACGCTCGGCTCGGTGGTCGGCGCCGCCGTCCTGTACTGGATCGGCGTGCTCTTCGGCCGGGAGCGCATGCACGCCATCTGGGCCAGGCTGCCGCTGGTCAAGGGCTTCGACCTGGAGCGCACCGAGCGGTGGTTCGCCCGGCACGGCACCAAGGCCGTCCTCCTGGGCCGCATGGTGCCGATCTTCCGCAGCCTCATATCGGTTCCGGCCGGTGTGGAGCGCATGCCGCTGCCGGTCTTCCTGTCCCTGACCACGCTCGGCAGCCTGGTCTGGAACTCGGTGCTCGTGATGGCGGGTTACTGGCTGGGCGACCAGTGGGACGCCGTGGAGACCTACGTCGGGTTCCTGTCCAAGGCCGTCCTCGTCCTGGTCCTCGTCGCCATCGCCCTCTACGTGGTCACGCGCGTCCGGTCGAGGAAACAGCCGCAGACCCAGCCCCAGCACCGACGCACGCCCTGACCCGCGGCGATGACCGGCGACGCGACGGAGAGCCGCCCCCTTCCCGCAGAGGCTCCCGCCCAGGCCGGGCGATCTTGTCCCGGCGGTGCGCCGGCACTACTGTCGCCAAGCGTGAAGGGGGAGCAGGCAGATACGGACACGCATCCGCGCGTCCTTCGAGCCGCCGGTGTCCTGCTCGGCTGCTTCACCGCCCTGCTCGGCCTGCTGTACTTCATCCTGGCCGGCGCCCTGCTCGGCGCCTTCCTGCTGTGGCCGCGCACCCGCGGCCGGGCCCACGTCCTGCTCGCCACCGGGGCCCGCAGGCTCACCGCCCTTGAGCGCGGGCGGCGTTCGCTCTTCTTCCGCGACAGGTTTCCCGAGCACCACGCCTCCGATCAGCAGGTGCTGCGCTACCTCGCGGCCCGTACGTACACCGGACTGCTGTGCGGTGTCGTCGTCGGGCTGCTCGTCTTCGGCGTCGTCCTGGCCGGGCTGCTCGCCGCGGGCATCGCCCGGTCCACGCTGACCTGGCGGGAGTTGCTGGGCCAGGTGGTGCTCGGCGGCGTCCTGCTCTTCCTCGACGTACAGGGCCTGTACTCCCTTGCCGCCCTGGACGCACGCCTGGCCCGAGAGTGCTTCGGGCCCTCGGAGCGCGAGCTCCTGGAACGGCGCATCGACGAACTGGCCGCGAGCCGCGCCGCGGTGGTGCGGGCGGTGGACGCGGAACGGCGGCGCGTCGAGCGCGATCTGCACGACGGGGTCCAGCAGCGCCTCGTGGCACTGGCCATGCTGCTCGGCCGCGCCCGCCGCAGCAAGGTGCCCGAACAGGCGGACGCCCTCCTGGAACAGGCGCACCTGGAGTCCCGGGAAGTCCTCACCGAACTGCGCGAAGTGGCCTGGCGCGTCTATCCGTCGGCTCTCGACAACCTCGGTCTGCGGGAGGCGCTCGGCGGGGTCGCCGAGCGGTGCGCCATCCCGATACGGATCGAGTACGACGCCCCCGAACCGCTGCCGCCCGCCGTCGAGACGGCCGCCTACTTCGTCGTGTCCGAGGCCGTGACCAACGCGGCCAAGCACGCGTCGGCCGACGACATCCTCGTCAGGGTCACGGCGTACGACACGGTCCTCGCCGTCCTGGTCCGCGACAGCGGCGTCGGCGGCGCCGACCCGGCGGGCAGCGGTCTGTCCGGACTGCACGGCCGGGTGGCCGCGCTCGACGGCAGACTGATCGTCCACAGCCCCTCCGGAGGGCCCACCACCATCACCGCGGAGCTACCGTGCGCGTAATCCTCGCCGAGGACTCGACCCTGCTGCGAGAAGGGCTGATCCGGCTGCTCGCCGAGGAGGGCCACGAGGTGCTCGCCGGGGTGGGGGACGCCGTCTCGCTGCTGCGCGAGGTGGCGGCGCGGCGCCCGGACGTCGTGGTCACCGACATCCGGATGCCGCCGGACCACACCGACGAGGGGCTGCGCGCCGCGGTCGAGATCCGCGAGCGCTGGCCCGGGGTCGGCGTGCTCGTGCTCTCCCAGCACGTGGAGCGCAACTACGCGGCGCGGCTGTTGACTTCGAACGTCGAGCGGGTCGGCTATCTCCTCAAGGACCGGGTCGCGCAGGTCGACGAGTTCCTCGACTCGCTGGAGCGGATCCACGCCGGCGGAGCCGCCATCGACCCCGAAGTCGTACGCCAGTTGGTCATCCGCACCACGCACACCGACCCCCTGGCCCGCCTCACGCCCCGCGAGCGCACCGTCATCGAGGCGCTGGCGCAGGGCCACACGAACGCGGCCATCGCCCAGAAGCTGCACATCTCGCTGAGCTCGGTCGAGAAGAACCTCAACATGATCTTCGACAAGCTCGACCTCACGCACACCACCGGCTACAGCCGCCGGGTGCTCGCGGTGCTGCGGTACCTGGAGTCCTGACGCGCCTCGCCCTGCCCCACATATCCCCCGCACCGGTGAGGACAGCGCCGTCGGGCCGTCGGGATACTGGCACGGCCTCCTGCCCCGAGGAGCCGCCCGATGCGACGTCCCTTGCTCACGCTGTCCCGGCTGCGCACCACCCATCCCTATGTGGTGGACACCGCGCTCGCCGCCGTGGTGCTCTTCGCCGTCTCGCTCCAGTTCCTCTTCCCGGACGAGGGCGGCGACCCGTTGAGCGCGGGCGGGTTCGCCCTCGGTGCCGGGACGGCGGTGCCGCTGATCTGGCGGCGCCGCGCGCCCTTCGCGTGTACCGCCGTGATCGCCTTCTTCACGCCCGCCATGGCGCTCTACCACCGGCCGCCGCCGGACGTCTGCTTCGGCGGCATGGTCGCCCTCTACACCGTGGCCGCCCTGAGCACGCCCCTGAAACGGCGCTTCATGCTCGCGGGGTGGCTGGCGGGGGCGGCCGTCACCATGGCGTTCAAGGAGCACGCCGAGCCGTACGAGTACCCCTTCCACCTGCTCAGCCTCATCAGCGCGTACGCCTTGGGCGCCTTCGCCCGCGTGCAGCGCGCGTACACCGCCGCCCTGGAGGACCGGGCCCGGCGCCTGGAGCGGGAGCGGGCCACCGAGACGGCGCGGGCGGTCGGCCAGGAGCGGGCCAGGATCGCCCGCGACATGCACGACATCCTCGCCCACGCGGTGAGCCTGATGGTGGTCCAGGCCGAGGCGGGCCCCGTGGTCGTCCGCAGCGATCCGGACCGTGCGGTGGGGGCGTTCGACGCGATCGCCGGGGCGGGGCGTGACGCGATGGTGCAGCTGCGGCGGATCCTGGGCGTACTGAGAGAGCCGTCGGCCCCGGGCGGCGGCCGGGTCCCGCAGCCGACGCTGGCGGCCCTCCCGGAGTTGACCGCTCTCGTGGAACAGGCTGGCCTGCGCGTGGAGTTGAGAGGGAGCGGCACGTCCCGTCCGCTCGCGCCCGACGTCGAGGTGGCCGCGTACCGCATCGTCCAGGAGGCGCTGACCAACTGCGTCAAGCACGCGGGAGCGACGACGGCCGTCGTTCAGCTGGCCTGGTGCGACGGCGAGTTGAGGCTGCTGGTCCAGGACGACGGAGCCGGGACCTCCCCCTCGGCCGACCCGGGGCACGGCCTGGTCGGCATCCATGAGCGCGCCGCCGCCTGCGGTGGCACCGCCGAAGCCGGGAACGGCCTTGATGGTGGATTCCGTGTCGCCGTCACGCTGCCCACGGCATCCTTGGGGGATGAGCATCCGGGTGGTGGTGGCCGACGATCAGGAGCTGGTGCGCAGCGGCTTCTCCATGATCCTTGAGGCGCAGCCCGACATCGAGGTGGTGGCGGAGGCGGGTGACGGCGCGGAGGCGGTGGCCGCGGTGCGCCTGCACGCCCCCGACGTCATCCTGCTGGACATCCGCATGCCGGGGACGGACGGCATCGAGGCGGCCCGCCAGGTGTGCGCGCAGTCCAGCTGCCGGGTGGTCATGCTGACCACGTTCGACCTCGACGAGTACGTGTACGAGGCGCTGTACGCGGGGGCGAGCGGCTTCCTGCTCAAGGATGTCCGCAGGGACGACCTGGTGCACGCGGTGCGGGTCGTGGCGGCCGGTGACTCCCTGCTCGCGCCCACGGTGACGCGGCGCCTGGTGGCGGACGTGGTGCGGCGCCGCCGCACGGAGTCCGGCGCACCCGCCGTGTCGCCCTCCGAACGCCTCGGGGTCCTCACCGCCCGCGAGGAGGAGACGCTGCGGCTGCTCGCCCGGGGCCTTTCCAACGCGGAGATAGCGGCGTCGTTCGTGGTCAGCGAGCACACGGTGAAGACGCATGTCAGCAACGTCCTGTCGAAGCTCGCGCTGCGGGACCGGGTGCAGGCGGTGATCTGCGCGTACGAGACGGGGCTCGTCGTTCCGGGGAACTGAACCCTGCGGCCGCGCCTCCCCCGTCCGACGGAGAGCTGACCCGCGCGAGGGATCCCCCGAGACCCCTCCTCACGGCGATCCGCACCGGCCGGGCAGGCACGACGCTGGAGGGCGACCGCACTCCGCCCGATGAGGAGGGGCAGCCATGCTGACCGCTCTCGCCCGCACAGCCACCCAACGCCCCAAGACCGTCGTCCTCGTCTGGCTCCTGCTCCTCCTCCTGGGCCTCGGCTTCGGCACCGGCGTCTTCGGCGACCTGACCGCGTCGGTCGAGGACGTCCCCGGCAGCGAGTCGGTCCTCGCGGAGGAACGCCTGGCCGAACTCACCCCGGAGGGCGCGGACTTCACCGCCGTCGTGTCAGGCCCCGCTGTCGATACCCCGCGGCTGCGCGCCCAGGTGGGCGACGCGATCGCCGACGTACGCGGCCGGCCGGGCATCGCCCAGGTGCCGGACCCGTACACCACCCGAGGCCTGGTCGCCGAGGACGGCAAGGCCCTGCTCATCCCCGTCGTGCTCAAGGGCGGTCTCGACGACGACGCCGAGGAGGAGGCCGTGGGCGACGCGGCCGACCGCATCCGCGGGATCAGCGCCGGTGACGTGGCGGTGAGCGGTGGACCGCTGCTCGGTGAGCAGATGGGCGGCAGGGCCCAGGAGGACGTGGCGCAGGCCGAGTTGATCACCCTGCCCGCCGTGCTGATCGTGCTGCTGCTCATCTTCGGCGGCCTGCGGGCCGCCGGGCTGCCCCTCCTGGTCACCGTGAGCGGCGTCGCCGGCGCCTTCCTCACCCTCTACGGCTTCAGCCAGTTCACCGAGATCTCCGTCTACGCCGTGCAGATCGTCACCATGCTCGGCCTCGGTCTCGCCGTCGACTACGCGCTCCTGATGGTGATCCGCTTCCGCGAGGAGCGGGCGAAGACACAGGGAGTGGGGCACGGCGTGGCGCAGGCCGTGCACGCGACCGTCGCCCGCGCCGGGCGCACCGTCCTCTTCTCCGGTTTGACGGTGGCCATCAGCCTGTCGGGGCTCGTCTGGTTCCCCAGCCCGTTCCTGCGCAGCATGGGCCTAGCGGCCGGTGCGGTGGTCGTCGTCGACATGCTGGCGGCGCTGACGCTGCTGCCCGCGCTGCTCGCCCTGTTCGGCGGCAAGATCGCCCCGGCGGGGTCGAAGTCCCGTACGGGCAAGGGTTTTTGGGCCCGGTTGCGGGGGCCCGGCAGCGCGCCGCCCGCACCCGGTGCCTTCTTCGCCCGCCTCGCCCTCTTCTCCGCCCGGCGCCCCGTGGCCGTGACGGCCACCGTCGTCGCCGTACTGACCCTTCTCGCGCTGCCCGCCTTCGGGATGCGGATCAACATCGGGGATGCCCGGCAGCTCCCGCACGACACGGAGGCGCGGCAGTTGTACGACACCGCGCGCGAGCACTACCCGGCGGGCACGGACACCGACCCCGTCCAGGTGCTCATCGGGCCGGGCGCCGAACCCGGCCACGAGGACAGGATCCGGGCCCTGCCCGGGATCAGGACGGCCGACAGCGAGCGTCTCTCCGACGGCACGGTCCTGCTCGAACTGACGCCGACCGGTTCGGTCGACGGCCCCACCGCCACCCGGCTCGTGGAGCAGGTGCGCGACCTGCGGGGCGACGAGCCCGTCCGGGTCACCGGCAACGCCGCGAGCCTCGTCGACTTCCGCTCGATGCTCGCCGAGCGCGCGCCCTGGGCCGTACTCACCGTCCTGACCGGGCTGTTCGCCCTGCTCTTCGCCTTCACCGGCTCCCTGTTGCTCCCCCTGCGTACGCTCGCCACCACCCTGCTCAGCCTGGGCGCCTCGCTCGGCGTCGTGGTGTGGGTGTTCCAGGACGGGCACGGCGCGAGCCTGCTCGGCGGCGAGGGGCTCGGGGCGCTGAGCCTGACCGCACCGCCGCTGATCATCGCGATCGCGTTCGGCCTTGCCATGGACTACGAGCTGTTCATCCTGTCCCGGATGCGCGAGACATGGCTGGAGACCGGCGACCCGCACGCCGCCACCGTCGAGGGTCTTCGCCGCTCGGGCCGTGTCGTCAGCTGTGCGGCGCTGCTGCTCGCGATCGTCTTCGCCGGCTTCATGACCGGGGGCTTCGCGCCGATCCTGCAGATCGGGCTCGGTCTGACGCTCGCGGTGCTCATCGACGCGACCGTGGTCCGGATGTTCCTCGTCCCCGCGACGATGACGCTGCTGGGCCGCCGTGCCTGGTGGGCGCCGCCGCGGCTGCGGAAGATCCATCGGCGGTACGGGCTGCGCGAGGCGCCCTCTCCCGAGCGGGACCTCGTCAGGCAAGCACCACCCAGTCCATGAGCAGGGCGGCCACCAGGCCGACGGCGAGGAGATAGCTGCCGAGCCGGGTCCTTCCGCGCCTGCTGAGTTCGATCACCAGGCCGCAGAGGACGAGCAGCAGCCCGTACACCCCCACGACCAGGACGGACGACCGGCTCGCCAGGCGTACGGCGAGCACCACGGCCGCCGCGGCCATCAGCACCGAGGCCGCGGCGACCCGTATGCGCCGCGCCTGGCGCGGCGTGAGGCCTGCCCGGCCTGCCCCCATCTGGTCTGACGTGCTCATGGTTCAGGATCGTAATCGACGAGAACGGTGGCCACTGCAAGGATCGTCAGGTCGGTGGTTCTGAGCGGTGCGATCGTTCTGTTTCCGGGCGGGGCTACGCGCGGAGGTAGGCCAGGACCGCGAGCACTCTGCGGTGCGTTCCGTCTCCCGGCGGCAGGTCCAGCTTGCCGAGGATGTTGCCGATGTGTTTGCCCACGGCCGCCTCGCTGACGACCAGTTCGGCGGCGATCGACGCGTTCGACCTGCCTTCGGCCACCAGACCGAGCACCTCGCGCTCGCGCGGCGTGAGCTGTCCGAGGGGGTCGCGGCGGCGCCTGATCAACTGCCGTACGACCTCCGGGTCCACGACCGTGCCGCCCGCCGCCACCCGCGTCACCGCGTCGGCGAACTGCTCGACCTGGCCCACCCGGTCCTTGAGCAGATAGCCGACGCCGGTGCCGTCGCCGGTGTCCAGGAGTTCAGCGGCGTACGAACGCTGCACGTACTGGCTGAGCACGAGGACCGGGAGCTCCGGGCGTTCGCCGCGCAGGGCGAGTGCGGCGCGCAGGCCCTCGTCCTGGAAGGAGGGCGGCATGCGTACGTCGGTGAGGACGAGGTCCGGGTCGTGCTCCTGCACGGCGGCGCGCAGCCCTTCCGCGTCGCCGAGCGCGGCGGGCACTTCGTGGCCGAAGCGGGTGAGCAGGCCGATGAGGCCTTCCCGGAGCAGCACGCTGTCTTCGGCGACGACGATCCTCAGTCGGTGGCGCCTTTCTTGAGGTTCCTGGGGTCTGTGAGGTGCTGGGCTCGGCACGGGATCTCCACGGACAGGACGGTCGGGCCGCCGGGCGGGCTGGCGAGCGTCAGTGTGCCATCGAGCACCGCGATCCGGTCCGCGAGGCCGGTCAGTCCGCTGCCGTGGGCGGGGTCGGCGCCGCCCTTGCCCTCGTCGCGTATGCGGATGCGCAGGGTCTCGTGCTGATGGTGGGCCTCGATGCGGGCGCGGGGCGCGTCGCTGTGGCGGGCGATGTTGGTGAGGGCTTCCCGGGTGGCGAAATACGCGGCGGATTCGACGGCTTCGGGGAGGCGGGGCAGGCCGTCCAGGTCGGTGTCGACGGGGATCGGGGAGCGGTCGGCGGCGTCCTCGACGGCGGCGGCCAGACCGTAGTCGACGAGCACTTGGGGGTGGATGCCGCGGATGAGCTCCCGCAGTTCCGTGAGTACGTTCCCCGCTTCGGCGTGGGCCGTGGCGAGCTGGGCCGCGAGGGGGCTGCCGGGGGTGGCGTCGAGGCGGGCGAGGCCCAGGGTCATGGTGAGCGCGACCAGCCGCTGCTGGGCTCCGTCGTGCAAGTCCCGCTCGATCCGGCGCCGTTCTGCCTCGAAGGCGTCGACCAGGCGGGCCCTGGAGCGGGTCACTTCGGCGAGTTGGGCGTTCAGCTCGACGTCACGCGGGGCGAGGAGGAGGCGGGCCAGGGCGGCTCGGGCGGTGGCGTAGGCGCCGAGGGGGTAGAGCAGCGGGGCGAGTAGGGCGAGGCCGAGGAGGGCGGTGGCGAAGGCGTGCGGGTAGTCGCTGACCAGCCAGAGCTTCGCCGCGCGTATCTCGCCGCCGTCCAGGGCCAGTTGGGCGGGGGTGGCGATGAGGAGGGCGGGGGCGCCGAGGGTGCAGGCGAGTACGAGGAGGTCCAGCGGCCACAGGACGAGGGCGAGCAGCACGGCGTACGCGAGCTCGCGCCAGGTGGCCTGCTCCTTGAGGCGCAGCTTGAACCAGGCGGGGATGCCGGGGGCTTCGGGGGTACGGTGGGGGGTGGGGGCCGGGGGTGCGGGGTCGATGAGGGTGAGGCGGCGGCGTTCGAGTGCGGCTACGGGGATGCCGGCGAAGGTGAGGAGGGGGAGGAGGGGGAGGCCTACGAGCACGAGGGCGAGGGCAAGCCCGAGGCTGAGGCCGACCACCCCACCGACAAGAACAACCACCCCCAGCAGCACACCCCCGCCCAGATACCCCACACCCCTCCAGGGCGCACTACTCCGGAGATACGCCCCCGCCCCATGCCCCCACATCCCCACCCACACGCCTTCCCTGGCCATGGGGCCACGGTATGCGGGGCTTGGCTGTCTGTGGGGGGGTGGGGCTTTGGGAGGGCGCTGAGTGGCATCGGATCCGGGGGTGGGGCTCGGTCGTCTCTGGGGGGGGCGGGGCTTTGGGAGGGTGCTGGGCGGCGGAGCGGGGCCCGGCCGTCTGTGGGCGCTGGGCTGCTTCGGTTCCGGAGAGTGGGGGCTGTTCGTCTGTGGGGCGGGGCCGCGCCGGTATGTCCGTCCTCGCTATCGTCCGGTGGCCGCTCTGGTTCTTCGGCTAGGGAGCGCCGCGAACCGTGCTCCGGGCAGACATACCGGCACGTCCCCTCCTGAGCGTCGCCGACTGCGGGCGCATTCGGCCCGATCCCCTCCCCTGCAACTCTCCCCTCCCCCCCCACCCATCCGACGCACCCCGGGGCAATCGGGCGGGTGGGCGGGAAAGCTTGTTCGTCCAGGGGTGGATGCGGGGCAATCGGGCGGGTGGGTGGGAAGGCTTGTTCGGTCAGGGCT
>NZ_JBHUZJ010000072.1:0-49193 GCF_042667685.1 Streptomyces sp. NPDC057302
GGCCTGACTCAGGCCCGGACACCCACCCCGTCCGGCGCTCGCCCGTCGGCGAACCGGGTCAGCGCGAGCGCTGCCCCGAGAGCAGTCGATAGATGAACAGGACGATCACGGAGCCGATGATGGCGGCGATCCACGTCGACAGGTGGAAGAACCCGTTGATCGAGTGGACGCCGAAGATCAACTTGCCCAGCCAGCCGCCGAGCAGCCCGCCCACGATGCCGATCAGCATCGTCACCAGGCAGCCCCCCGGGTCCTTGCCGGGAGTGAGTGCCTTGGCGATGGCCCCCGCGATGAGACCGATCAGGATCCAGGCGATGATGCCCACGAGCGTGTTCCTTTCCCTTGTGTACGTGTCGGCGCTTGATCTGCCGTCCGACACTGGGACAACTGTCCAGCCGATGACGCCTCACGCGGGACCAAGGTCATCGGCAGCGGGACAAAGGTCATGCTTCTGCCAGCCGACCGGGTGACGGCACGGCTCATGCGCGCTCCATGCGGCAGAACGGCAGATGTGAAGAGAGCGTTGCAGGCTCTCCATGTCTTCGGTGCCGTGGTCATGTCAGTCACGGGCAGGCGAGAGGAGAAGCCGCGAGGAGGACGCTGCCGATGCTAGTTGTCGCTCTTTTGCTCTTGCCGGTCATGGGGCTCCTGATGGTCGCCATGGACCGCATCGAGGACCTGATGAACGGGGAAGCGTGGCCGAGAACCGATCGGCGTGCGCGTCACCTTCGTCTCGTCCACGGGGAAGGGCACACGGGGCACCATCGCCAGCCCGCCGCCGAGCACCGCAGCGACGCGGCCTGACACTCTTCCGCGTACGAGAAAACTCCGACGTACGAGAAAACGGCGCCGCGCCCGCTGCTGCGTTCTGCAGGAGCGGGCGCGGCACCGTCGCGTCGGTGGCCCGTCGCCAGGGGGCTAGTGTGCCGTCTTCTCGGCGAGCTTCTGGAACTCACCCAGGTCGTAGTTGGCCAGGGTGGAGTCCAGGTTCGTGAGGGCGCCGAGGTGCTCCACGAAGCCCTTGGGGTCGTACTCGATCTGCAGTGTCACCCGGCTCGTGGTGTCGCTGAGGCGGTGGAAGGTCACCACGCCGGCATGGGTCACTCCCTCGACGGTGCGCCAGGCGATCCGGTTCTCGGGCACCACTTCAGTGAGCTCGGCGACGAAGTTCTTCTCCACGCCGGGCAGTTCCAGCTGCCATGCGAAGCGGCGCCCGTCCATCGGCTCGACCAGGCGTACATGGCTGAGGAAGGAGGGCCAGCGCGTCACGTCGCTCCACAGCTCCCAGGCGACGGAAACCGGCGCCTTGAGGTCGACGGACTCGAGCAGGGACGCGGACATACGCACCTCTTTCTGGACGGGGGAGCGGCCACGGATTCTCCGGGCCGGTGGAGCATGTGGCTCCGGTACCCCTCGCGGGGCGGACCATGCGGGACGTCAGCCGCGCGGGCGTCAGGCCTTCTGGCCGGACGCGGCGAGCTTCTGCAGGTCGACGACCTCACCGGCCGCGGGCTTCTCGGGGCTGACCGACTTGCCGTAGTCGCTGAAGGTGGCGGTGTTGGGCTTCTCGCCGCCGGTCGTCTTCGTGCGCAGGATGTACGGCTTGCCCTCGGTGGCCACGTACAGCGTGAGGGTCTCTCCGCCGGAGGCCTTCTTCGTCAGCTGGATCGCCTCGGTGCCGTCGACGGTCGTCGTCCTGCCCTTCTTCATGCCCTTGCGCTCGGACTTGTTCTCGTCCATGGCGGTCGTGAGCGCCTTCTTGTCGCACACGTTCTTCGCCGTCGCGTCGTCCGCGGGCGCCTTCACCCACTTGTCCGCCACCTTGGGCACGATCTTGTCGCCGCCGGGCTGCCCCTTGAGGGCGGTGTCCCAGTACTTCTCGTCGCCCCGCAGATAGAACGTCCCCTCCGCGTTGCGCACATCCGCGGTCGTACCCTCCATCTCGATGGTGCCGTCACAGTTCTTGCTCTTGTCCACCGACAGGTCGATGGTCATCGCGGAACCCGATGACTGCTGGGTGGTGCCCTTCATGTGCATGGAGTCGGCCTGCTGGGTGGCCTCGACCGCGTCAGCCGCGATCTGATCGGCGCTCTTGCCCGCGAACGGCTTGCTCTTGCCGTCCGAGTCGTCGCCACCGCACCCTGCCAGAGCCACCAGTGCCGCTCCGGCCGCCGCTGCCGCCATGGTTCTGCTGCCCCTGCGCACGTCTGCTCCTTACTGGGGGCGCACCTGCGCCCTCCGGGTGTTCCTGCGGCCGTCGGGGCCGCGAAACACCCGGATACCCCACTGCTGCGAGAGATCACCGGAAGGGCGATGTCCACTTTCCGGGCGGATCCAGCAGGGGTGTCACAGGCCGTGACGGCCGCGCGCCCGGGACGCCTGGCGCTTATGGTGACCGAGCGGCATACGGAGACATCCATGACGTCAGCCAAGAAGTCACACATCGACCTGGAACAGTGCCTGCTCCTGACCGGCATGGGCAGCTTCGACTGGGACCTGGACAGCGGCGAACTCGGCCTCGACGCCAGTGCCCTCAACGTGCTCGACCTGCTGCCCGGTGAGTTCCACGGGCTGGTCACCTCTTTGCAGGGACGCGTGCCTCCCGAGGAGGCCGTGCGCATCAGCTTCGCCGTCACGGAGGCGGTCACCACCGGCGTCGACCTCTACGGCGTCTACTTCCGTGTCCGGCACCGCGACGGCACGCGGCACCTCAGCCACGCCCGTGGACGTGTCCTGCGCGACGACGGGGGCAGGCCCGTACGCACCGTCGGCATCATCCGCACGGCCCCGAACGACGGGAAGGAACTCGCGGCCACCGATCCCAGGGAGGAGCGCCGCCAGGGCATCGCCCTGATGGTGCAGGGCACCACCGAAGCCCTCTCCCGGGCCGTCACCGTCGACGACGTGGTGGCCGTCCTGTCCGGCGCGAGCGGCCTCGACCGGTTCGCCGCCGACGGTCTGGTCCTGGGCCTGGTCGAGGGGGAGAACCTGAAGCTGATCGCCCTGGTGGGCCAGACGATGGAGGCCCTCGACGAACTCAAGCTGCACAAGGTCGACGAATCGCTGCCGCTCGCCGAAGCCGTCATGACCCGCCAGCCCCGCTTCGTGGGCTCACTGCCCGACCTAGGGCGGCGCTTCACCCGTCTGGGCCCCTACATCAAGCAGATGGAGCTCGACTCGGCGGCGTTCCTGCCGCTGGTCGCCCAGGACCGCGCCATCGGCGGCCTCGCGCTCTTCTACCGGGGCCGCAAGGACTTCAGCGACGCGGACCGCAACCTCTGCATCGGTCTCTCCGGCATCGTCGCCCAGTCGCTGCAACGCGCCATGCTCTTCGACGAGGAACGGGACCTGGCCAAGAGTCTGCAGGCCACGATGTTGCCGCGCGGGATCCCCGACGTCCCGGACTCCGAGGTGGCCGTGCGCTATCACGCGGCCTGGGGCGGCCGTGACGTCGGAGGCGACTTCTACGACGTCATCACTCTGCCCCGCGGGCGCATCGGCGTGGTCGTGGGCGACGTACAGGGACACGACACCCACGCCGCCGCCATCATGGGGCAGCTGCGGATCGCGCTGCGGGCCTTCGCCGGCGAGGGCCACCCGCCCGCGACGGTGCTCTCGCGCACCTCGCGCTTCCTGGCCGAGCTGGACACCGAGCGGTTCGCCACCTGCACCTACGCCCAGTTCGACCCCGCCACCGGCATCGTGCGGGCCGTGCGGGCCGGGCATCTGCCGCCTCTCGTGCGGCATGTGGACGGCCGGGTGGGCGTGCCGCGGGTCCGTGGCGGGCTGCCGCTGGGCCTCGCCACCGAATTCGACATGGAGGACTACCCCGAGGTGCGGCTCGACCTCGTGCCGGGCGAGACCCTGGTGCTCTGCACGGACGGGCTCGTGGAGGACGCCGCCCTCGACCTCGACACCGGGATCCAGAACCTGGCCGATGTGTTGTCCAACGGCCCCGAGACGGCCGAGGACCTGGCGGACCACCTCTCGCGCGCACTGTGGGAGAGATGGGGCAGCAGTGACGACGTGGCGCTCCTGGTCCTGCGCCGGCTCCCCGACCCCGGCACGCTCCAGGAGCCACGCATCCACCGGTACGTCCACCAGGCCGACCCGGAAGGGCTCGCCGACGCGCGCGCGGCGCTGCGTGAGCACCTCGCGTCGTGGGGGCTCGGGGCGGTCGCCGACGACGTCGAGGTGGCGGCGGGCGAACTCCTCGTCAACGCCCTGGTCCACACCGACGGGGGCGCCATCCTCACCCTGGAGGTGCTCACCGGCCCGCCCCGCCACGTCCGCCTGTGGGTGAAGGACCGCTCGAGCACCCGCCCCCGCAAGAGGTCCCCGGTGGAGACGGCCACCTCCGGGCGAGGACTGCTCCTGGTGGAGGCGGTCGCCTCGCGCTGGGGCATCGAGCCGCGCGGCGAGGGCAAGGCCGTGTGGTGCGACTTCGCGGCGCCGGAGGCCTGAGAGGCCCCGCTCTCCAAGGAGACGGGAAAGGACACGGAAACGGCCGCCGCCCCTCGGGCGGCGGCCGTTGTCCACGGTCGGGTCAGGTCAGGTCGGGTCAGGCCTTGTCCTGCATGCTGCTGCGGGCCGGGTTGGCCTGCTCCGCGGCCTTGGGGTCCTTCTCGCCCGCCTTGGAGCGCACTCCCTGCGCGATGCGCTCACCGATGGACTTGTCGATGTTCGACCAGTACTCGAAGGCCCTGGCGAGCACGGGCTCGCTCACGTCGTTGAGCAGGTGTCCGACGACGTTGTCCACCAGGCGGTCGCGTGCGGCGTCGTCGAGGACCTCGCGGACCATGGTGCCCGCCTGGCCCCAGTCGTCGTCCTCGGCGTGGTCGACGTAGGCGGCGCGGGTGATGTCACCGTCCGCGTACCAGCTGGGCGGGGTGCCGTAGCGGTCCGTGTCGGCTGCCGGGCCGCCCTTGGAGTTCGGCGCGTAGACCGGGTCCTCCGTCTTGCGGTAGGCCATGGCCCCGTCCTTGGAGTACGTACGCAAGGGGGCGACGGGGGCGTTGACCGGCAGCTGCTGGTAGTTGCCGCCGATGCGGTGGCGGTGCGCGTCGGCGTAGGAGAACAGCCTTGCCAGGAGCATGCGGTCGGGGCTCGGGCCGATGCCCGGGACCAGGTTGTTCGGCTGGAAGGCCGCCTGCTCGATCTCGGCGTGGTTGTCCGTGGGGTTGCGGTCCAGCGTCATCTTGCCGACCTCGATCAACGGGTAGTCGGCATGCGGCCACACCTTGGTCAGGTCGAACGGGTTGAAGCGGTAGGTCGCCGCGTCCTCGTACGGCATGATCTGCACGTGCAGCGTCCAGCTGGGGTACTCCCCGTCGCGGATGTGCTCGAAGAGATCACGGGTGTGATAGTCCGTGTCGGCCGCGGCCATCTGGTCACCCTCGTGCTGGGTGAAGTGCTCCACGCCCTGGTCGGTCTTGAAGTGGTACTTCACCCAGAACCGCTCGCCCTGCGCGTTGATCCACATGTACGTGTGCGAGGTGTAGCCGTTCATGTGGCGCCACGAACGCGGGATGCCTCGGTCGCCCATCAGCCAGGTGACCTGGTGGGCGGACTCCGGGGAGAGGGTCCAGAAGTCCCACTGCATGTCGTGGTCGCGGAGGTTGTTGTCCGCCCTGCGTTTCTGCGACCGGATGAAGTGCTGGAACTTCATCGGGTCCTTCACGAAGAAGACCGGGGTGTTGTTCCCGACCATGTCGTAGTTGCCCTCGGTGGTGTAGAACTTCACCGCGAATCCGCGCGGGTCACGCCACGTGTCCGGGCTCCCGCGCTCGCCGGCGACGGTGGAGAACCGCGCCACCAGGTCGGTGCGGGTGCCGGGCTGGAAGAGGGCGGCCTTCGTGTAGGCACTGACGTCCTGGGTGACTTCGAAGTGGCCGAAGGCGCCGCTGCCCTTGGCGTGCGGCTGCCGCTCAGGGATCCGCTCCCGGTTGAACTGCGCCATCTGTTCGATCAGATAGGAGTCCTGCAGGAGGATCGGCCCACCGGCTCCGACGGTGAGCGAGTGCTCGTCGCTCTCGACCGGAACGCCGGCGTCGGTGGTGGTCGCCTTACCTGTGACGTCGTTCATGGGTGACGAGTGCCTTTCGGTGGGTGGTGTTCTCTGCGCCGCAAAGGGCTGTGCGGGAAGGATCCGTCCCTGGCTCGGCGAGTCCGGCGGTCTGCTGGAGTCGAGTCCATCTTGCGGCTTTTCTATCGGTGTGGCCATTTGTTCGCTCGTCTTGGGCCTGACCTTGCCGTTGTGTGTGGATCTTTCTCCGGACAGTCTCCGAGTGCCCGGCTCGGCGCCGCCGATACGTAACGGGCCCTGCCGTTTTCAGCCCGCTCAGCGCCCGCCGGGGCTGGTGAGGTTCTCGCGGATCTTGGCGATGGCGAAGCCCCAGCCCTGCTGGACGGTCGGCTTGCCCGGCACCGCGATCTCCTCGGGGTTGGTCAGGACGTCCAGGAGGACGGGGCCGGGCGTGGCGAAGGCCCGCCCGACACCCTCGGCGAGGTCCTCGGCCCGGGTCACCCGGATGCCGGTGATGCCGAGGGCCTCGGCGACCGCCGCGAAATCCGGGTTGTCGAGTTCGGTGCCGAACTCCGGAAGCCCGGCCTGCTCCTGCTCCAGCTTCACCATCCCGAGGCGCTGGTTGTCGAAGACGACGAGCTTCACCGGCAGGCGCCGGCTGCGGATGGTCATGAGGTCGCCCAGGAGCATCCCCAGACCGCCGTCGCCGCAGAACGCGACGACCTGCCGGTCGGGGTCCAGGAGCTGCGCGCCGATGGCCTGCGGCATCGCGTTCGCCATCGAGCCCAGGTTGTACGAGCCCAGCAGACGCCGGGAGCCGCGCATCTCGACGAAGCGCGAGAGCCATACGGTGGCCATGCCGGTGTCCGAGGTGAAGACGGCGTCGTCGGCCGCGATGGCGTCCACCGCTGCGGCCAGCGCCTCCGGGCGTACCAGGTGGTCCCGGTTGTCGAAGGCGGAGCGCACCTTGCCGATGAGCCCGCGGTCGTGGCCGGGGGCGGCGAGCCGCTGCTGGCCTTCCTGCCACTTGACGAACTTCTCCCGCGCGTCGTCGAGGTGCGCGCGCTCCGTGCGCCGCTCGAGACGCTCCAGGAGTCCCCGCACCGTGGGGCCGACGTCGGCCGCGAGCGCCACGTCGACCGGGACACGCCGGCCGATGTGCTCGGCGACCCGGTCGACCTGGACGACCTTCTTGCCTTGCGGATACCACTCCCGGTAGGGGAAGTCGGTGCCGAGCAGCAGCAGTGTGTCGGCGTGGTCCATGGCGTGCGCTGCGGCCGGGTTGCCGATCAGGCCCGTCTGGCCGGCCTGATAGGGGTTGTCGCCTTCGAAGCCTTCCTTGGCCTTGAGCGTGAGCACCATGGGGGCGGCAAGGCGCTCCGCGAGGGCGAGGACGTCCTCGCGGGCGCCGCGCGCCCCGCGGCCGACCAGCATGGTGACCTTGCCGCCGTCGGCAAGGGCGGCGGCAGCGTCGTCGAGGACCGGATCGTCGGGCCGGTTGGCGGACTGTGCGACGGACAGCCGGGTCGGCCGGTCCTTGGGCAGCTCCTGGTCGCCGACGTCGCCGGGGACCGTCAGGACGGCCACGCCGCGCTTCCCGATCGCGCTGCGTACGGCGATCTCGAGGAGCCCCGGCAGCTGCTCGGGGGAGGTGACGGTGGCGCGGAAGACGGCGACGTCCCGGAAGAGGAGGTCGTTGTCGACCTCCTGGAAGTAGTCGGTGCCCACCTCGGCGAGCGGCACCTGGCCCGCGATGGCGAGCACGGGGGTGCCGCTCTTGGCGGCGTCGTACAGCCCGTTGAGCAGGTGCACGGAGCCCGGCCCGACCGTGCCCATGCAGACCCCGAGGGTGTCGGTGAGCTGGGACTGGGCGCCCGCGGCGAACGCCGCGGCCTCCTCGTGCCGGCAGCCCACCCATTCCAGGGACCCGCTCTCGCGGATGGCGTCGGTGAAGGGGTTCAGGGCGTCCCCCACCACGCCGAAGACATGGCGTACTCCGAGTTCTTCCAGGGCGTCGGTCACGACGCGGGCAACGGTGCGGGCCATCAGGTGTTCCTCCGAACGATGAACGAGGGTCAGATCTGGGGCGGGGGTGTGGCGCAGGGGAGCGGGGCAGGGGGAGCGGCCGTCAGGAGGCGAAGGTGTCCGGATGTGCCGCCTGCCAGTCGGCGGCCCAGCTCTCGGGCGGCGCGGCGAGCAGTTCGCCGGGGGACAGCCACTCGTACAACTCGGCATAGGACCTGAAGCGGCCGTGGTCCTCGCGGCGCCGCAGCAGATGCGGACCCAGGTCCGCGGCCTCGCGCACGCCCATCGCGGCCATGATCTGCAGCGCGCTCTGGACCGTGGCCTGCTGGTAGCGCGTGACGCGCGCGGACTTGTCCGCGACGTCGAGGGCGCGGGCACGGCGGGGGTCCTGGGTGGTGACGCCGGTCGGGCAGCGGTTGGTGTGACAGCGCTGGGCCTGGATGCAGCCGACGGCGAACATCATCGCGCGGGCCGCGTTGGTGTAGTCGGCGCCCATGACGAGGCGCTTGACGATGTCGGCGCCCGTCGCGACCTTGCCGCTGGCCCCGATGTGAATGCGGCCGCGCAGGCCCGTGCCCGTCAGGGCGCTCTGCACGGTGAAGAGGCCTTCGGTGAGCGGCATGCCGAGGTTGTCGGCGAACTCCAGCGGCGCCGCGCCCGTGCCGCCCTCCGCGCCGTCCACCACGATGAAGTCCGGGGTGAGCTGCTCCTCCACCATGGCTTTGCACACGGCGAGGAACTGCGTCCGGGAGCCGGGGCACAGCTTGAAGCCCACCGGTTTGCCGTCCGTCAGTTCCCGCATCCGGGCGAGGAAGTGGACGAGCTCGCGCGGGGTCGAGAAGACGCGGTGGTACGGCGGTGAGACGACCGTCTCGCCTCGGGGTACACCGCGTACCGAGGCGATCTCCGCGTTGACCTTGCTGCCGGGAAGGACGCCTCCGATGCCCGGTTTCGCGCCCTGCGACAGCTTGAGCGAGACGCAGCGCACGGAAGGGTGGGCGGCCTTCTCGGCGAACTGCCGCTCGTCGAACTCTCCGTCACGGGTGCGGCAGCCGAAGTAGCCGGTGCCGATCTCCCAGACGAGGTCGCCGCCGGGCCGCAGGTGGTAGGCGGAAAGGCCGCCCTCGCCGGTGTCGTGGGCGAATCCGCCGCGCGCGGCGCCCGTGTTCAGGGCCAGGACGGCGTTCGAGGAGAGCGAGCCGAAGCTCATCGCCGAGACATTGAGCAGGGCCATGTCGTACGGCTGGGTGCAGTCGGGCCCGCCGATGCGGACGCGGGGCGGCTCGTCGGGCACCTTCGACGGCGCCATGGACGGCACGAGGAACTCGTAACCGCGGGCGTCCATGTCGCGCTCGGTGCCGAACGGTTCCTCGGCGTCGACGCCCTTGGCCCGTTCGTAGACGATGCTGCGGGTATCGCGGTCGTAGGGCCTGCCGTCGTAGTTGCGCTCCACGAAGTACTGCTGGAGCTCCGGGCGCAGCGTTTCCATGAGGAAGCGCAGGTGGCCGAGCACGGGATAGTTCCGCAGTACGGAGTGGCGCCGCTGGACGAGGTCGTACACGCCGGTCAGCGCCACGGCCACCAGAGGAGCCGCGGCCAGCCACCACCAGGGGGATGCCAGGAGGGCGAGCAGCACACTGCCCACCGCGCAGGCCATCAGCAGACCCACCGTCGCGAAACGCTTCATGATCCCCATCTGACCCGAATTCCGCCCGGCACACGTGCTCGGACCGACGGACGGATGCGATCACCTGGGGAGCGCGAGGTGACTACCCCAGGAACGCGTCGGTGGTCGCCACGAACTGCTCGGGGTCGTCGAGCCAGGGGTAGTGACCCGCTCCCGGCTGCACCACGAGAGTCGCGTCGGGGAACAGGGCGGCGAACTCGGCCACCGGTCCTGGCGGGCTGTTCAGGTCGAATTCCCCGGTGAGCAGCAGGACCGGCGCCTCGTGGCGCGCGAGCCGCCCGCGCGTGGTGTCGGGATCGAAGGCACCCTCCGCCGCGAAGCCCGCGACGGCTTCCTCGTTGCCTGGGCGGTCGGCCGCGTGGTGCTGCTGTGCGGCGGCGTCCCACCGGCCGTAGAAGAAGGGGCTGATGGCCTCCCAGTCCGTGCCGGTGCCTTCGGTGATCGCTTCCAGGGCGGCGAACGCGGGCGGGAACCACGGCTCGTTCCGGCGCGAGCGCGCGAGCTCACGCCGTGTCCTGGCCGGGACCGCGATGCCGACGGCTCGGGTCCCCGGGCCGATCAGGGCGAGCTTGCGCAGGCTCTGCGGGTACCGGGCCGCGTACTGCGTCGCGATGTTGGCGCCGCCGGAGTGACCGAGCAGGTCCATCCGGGGGAGTCCGAGGTGGTCGCGCAGGGCCTCGACGTCGTCGACGAGGCGGTCGCACCGGTAGGAGGCGGGGTCTTCGGGGGCGGCGGACCGCCCGGCGCCCCGGGTGTCCATGATGATCAGCTGCCGGTGCTCGGACAGGCCGCCGAGGTCGCCGAGATAGCTGCAGTCCGCGGGTCCGCCGGGTACGCACACGAGCGGGAGGCGGTCCCCGTCGCCGCTCCCGTGTACGCGGTAGGCGAGTCGGGTTCCGTCAGGCGCGAGGTAGGTAGGCATGAGCTGGATCCTGGCACTCATAACCAAGTTATACAACCCGGTTATGACGCCTGGACCGCTGAGCTGTATAACCGAGCCATGTCAGGTAACGAGGACACCCGTCAGAACTCCGGGGCGCTGACCGAGGGGCAGGCCGCGCGGATGCTCGCGGGCATGAACGAGGTCATCCGTGCGGGCGAGGAGATGCGCAAGCTGCGCGCGGAGATGATCCAGCTGTTCGCCGGGTTCGGCTGGACCCAGGACAAGATCGCCGCGCTCGCGGACATGAGCCAGCCCGCCGTGTCCAAACAGATGGCGAAGTCCAGGCCGGACGACCGGCTGCCGCCGCCGATGGAACTCCACCTCGACCAGCGGGACTCCGCCTGGCTCGAAGGGCGCCTGTGGGGCCTGGCCGAGGAGGTCTCCGAGACCCTGGACGACAGTGCCCACTGCACTCGCTACGTCAATGCCCTCGCCCGGGGCAAGAAGCGCTTCACGCCTCAGAACGTGGACGAGCTGCGGCGTCTGGTCGAGGAGGACCTGAGGCGGCATCAGGCAGAACTGCCGGGCGGCCACCGGCACGCGTACGACCAGATCAGCCGCCACCTCGATGTCCCCACGAAGGCGGGCGCGACGGCCGGCTCGGCTTCCGTGCGTCGTGCGCTCGCCCATGAGATCCAGCGGGATCGGTTGAGGGGAGAGGCGTGATGCGCGCCGAGAGGCCCGGAAATTGACCCTGCATTCTGACCCTGAATTGCACTCCGTCAGGGGTCTTTCAGCTCCATAGAGTGGTGATCACAACGACAGCGAAGCCGCTGCCGGACCGAAGGGGACACCACCATGAACAGCAAGAACGCCGACTTCGCCGCCCTCCTCTCCCGCGCCGCCGATGCGGAGACCTCCGCCGACCCGAGCAGCGTGATGACTCTGCTGGCGGAGACGGACGGGCCGGGCGGAGGGTTCACCACGTACCGCTCCTCGTTCGCCGAAGGAGCGGTCGGCGCGCCCGCGCACTTCCACACCAAGGCCACGGAGCTCTTCTTCGTCATCAGCGGCTCCCTCCAGGTCCTGGTGGGCGACGAGATCACCGTCCTGAACGCGGGCGACTTCCTCGCCGTGCCCCCGCACACCCCGCACGCGTTCGCCGCGGCCCCGGGCTGCGAGGCGGACGTCCTGTTCATCTTCACGCCGGGCATGGCCCGCTTCGACTACCTGCGCTTGCTGGGCAGCGTGATGCGTGGCGAGACCGACCCGAAGAAGATCGCGGAGTCCTCGGAGCGCTACGACAACCACTACGTCGACAGCCCCGTCTGGCGCGAAGCGCTCGCCGGGTCATAGGGGCCCTGCGGGCTGGGTCTCATGCCGTCCCCACGGCAGCCCGGAGCCGGTCGAGGATCGGCGCCAGCCTCTCCGGGCTGACCGGCACGGCTCGTTGAAGGTCCGCCAAGTCGTCCAGGGCCTCCATGACCTGGTGCGGTGAAGGTGCGTACGACAGGAACGTCCGCAGTTGCTCCTTGGCGTGTTCCCAGTCGGGCAGCCCGCACAGCAGCACCAGGAGATTGCTGCGTGCCAGGTCCGGGAAGCCGGGCTCATCGCTCGCCTGTGCCTGGTAAATGTCGACCGCGAGCCGCCACCGGTCCGGCTCGCCGGGTGCTCCGGTGAGCCTCATGACCAGAGCGCTTTGATACGGAAACCAGCCGCAGTCGGGACGGAGTTCGATGGCACGGTCGAAGTCCGCGAGGGCCTCCTCGTACCGGCCCAGGGCGCGGTACGTCTCGCCGCGCCAGCAGCGGGGCCAGGCGGCGTCCGGGTCGAGCGCGAGGGAGCGGTCGAGATCCGTGAGGGCTGATTCATGGCGGCCCATGCGGTGAAGGACGTCCCCGCGGGCCGCGTACGCCCACGCGTACTCCGGATCGACCGTGAGCGCGTCGGTGAAGTCCGTCAGCGCCTCCTCAAGGTGACGCATGCGGTGGTGGAGCAGGCCGCGGCACGCCATGGCCCAGGCGTCGTGACGGTCGAGCCTCAGGGCGTGGTCGAAGTCCGCGAGGGCTTCCTCGTAGTGGCGCAGGTTGAAGTGGACGGAGCCGCGGCTGATGAGGTGCCACGAGGAGCGCGGATCGATCCGGACCGCCTGGCCGTAGTCCGCCAAGGCCTGCGCATGGCGGCGGCTGCTCTGGTGGACGTGCCCCCGACCCGCGTATGCGCGGGCGAGGTCCGGGTTCAAGGTCAAGGCCGCCGTGTAGTCGGCGAGCGCCTCATCGAGCAGGCCGTCGAGCCGGTACCGGCGACCGCGGAGCGTATGGGCCAACGCTCGCCCCTGCGCGCCGAGTTCGGGCATGGCCAGCAGGAACGTCAGCGCTTCCACGTCACCGGAGTCTCGCCCCGCGCAGCCCAGCAGATGCTGACCGATCCGGCTGAAGCTGCCCGCGTCGTCGCTGTCCTGCCCGGCCTGGACGAGCAACTGGGCCCAGCGGCGCAGGGACTCGGTGCTGTGACCGCAGGCCCGCACCGTGTCGTCCAGGGCTTCGGGCAGTGCGCCACGGTCCTGTGCGCAGAGCAGATGGTACGTCTCGTCGAGCCGATGGTCCCGCCAGGCCGCGTCGTCCCAGTGGCCGTCGGGCGGCAGCCTTCGCTCTTGGTCGTGGCGCCATGTGCCGAAGACCGACGCGAGGTGGGCATGGCGCCGACGCCATTGGACGGGGGAGCGGGAGCGCTGCACGCGCAGCATCGGGGCACGGATGACGTCGTGATAGCGGTGACGTCCTGCCTGACCGGTGAGGAAGGGCAGTCCGCGCAGCCACGGGAAGCCGTCGGCGGCCGAATCGGGCGCGACGGCCCGGTAGATGTCCTCGTCGACGCGCAGGGGAAGGGCGCAGGCGAGGATGGTGTCGCGACGGGTGGGGTCCGTCTCCCATTTGAGGAAACGCTCGACGGCCGTGTCGGAGGGATCGCCGACGGCGTCCACTTGCTGCGGGCGACTCCTGGCGAGTGCGTCGAGCAGTACCGGCAGCCGGCCGGACAGGCGCAGGACCACCTCCACCACCCGTTCGTCCGTCACGGAGCGGGCGGCGAGCAGCGCACGGGCCTCGCTTTCGGTGAACGGTTCGAGCGCGACCCCGGTGACCAGGTCGAGACTGTCGCCCCAGCATGCCGCGTTCAGGGGCCCCTGCCCCGCGAGAGCCGCCTGAACATTCACCGGCACCGCGCCGAACGTTTCGCTCACGAGCATGTCCCGAAGCCAGACGTCCAGCAGCGGCGCCGTGCGCTCGTAGGTGTCGAAGAACAGCACCACCCACGGCCGACGCCCGGCCACGTCACCCAGATCGGCCAGGAACTGTGGCGTGAGCACCTTGAGCGGTGACAGCACCAGCTGTACGTCCTCGTGGCTGCGCAGCCACGAACTGAGGGCCGTCCGTGCCCGGTCGAGGCCCGAAGCCACCTGCTCCGGACGGACCGCACCACTCAACGCGCCGATCCCGGGTACGAGGCCGAGTCCGGCCACTCCGATCTGTGCGGCGAACGAGCTGGCGGACGAGGGGCCTGCTTGCCGGGCGGATGCCGGTCTGTGGCCTCCCTCGCCGAGCAGTTGCTCGGCGGAAGCGGCGTCGGCCTCGTGACACTTCTGCCGGTAAGCGGTCAGCAGTTTGTCGAATGACTTCAGGGCGCAGCCCTGGCGCCCCAGTTGGTCGCTGATCGCCTCCATGGCCTCGACCGCACTGTGTACGTCGTCCCCCACGACAGCGGTGACCGCGCCCACTTCCCGTGCCGTCGCCTCCCATTGCCGTACGAGCGTCGACTTGCCCACCCCGGCGAGACCGTGCACATGGAAGAGGAACTGGTAGGTGTCGGCGCCCGGCCTTCGCGCCAGGTTCTCACGGAACACCGCCAGTTCGTGCCGCCGTCCGACGAACCCACCGCTGCGCCGCCGCCGGATCAGCTCCTGCCGCGACATCGGCCCCTCTGCCATTGAAGCCTCCTACCTGTCCGGCCTCCAGCATGTCGGATCGGGAGCCGTCGTGGCTGTATGTCGACAAGGAGACGGTCGGGCAAGGGGCTTGGCGTCAGTCGTCGGTAGCCCGCGGTGGGAGGGTGAGGCGTGGCGGATTTCGAAAGCGGGTGCGAGTACTGCCGGTAACGCCGGTGTTCCCTCCGTTTCTCGAATGGATGTCGCTCGAACTTCTTGTTTCCCGTGAGTCGGCTGTGCCAAGGTAAGCGTCCTCGCGCTGAGGCAATGGTCAAGTCCGCTTTTCTTGTTCGCGGTTTCGTGTCCGTCGGCCCAAAAGGTCCTAGTCGGCCGCATCCGGACAGTCCGCGGTTTGTTGATCTGTTTTTCCGCCTCGGCGAGTCCCAGGTATGCACCAATCAGACGCCCGCTTTTCGGTGGGTGCCTTTTTCCCGTGTGCCGTACTTCGGTCCGGAAGGAAAGAGTTCTGTGCAATCCCCGCACCCCCCACGCCCGACCCACCCCCCTCGTCCCGGTGTGAGCTCCGCGGAATCCGACATGAGCCTCGCCGCCCGACTGCGAGGCCGGACGGAGGGTGAGGCGGACCGGCCCGTCGCCCTTCTGCTCGCGCGGCACTGGCAGTCTGCGTACGACTATGCGGCCATCTGCCTTGCGACCTGGACGAGTTCGGCCTCGATGGTCGCCACCGCGTCCTTCCATCAGGTGCTCGGACAGATGGTGAGCGGCGAGCCGGGTGGAGCCCTGCGTCCGTACCTCCTGGTGACCGTCCGGGAGACGGTCAGGGGATGGTCCGTCGACGAGCGGATATCCGCCCTCATGCCGGAACTCCGCAAACCGACCGGCGGTCGTGGCATGCGGGCGGCAACGGCGATGACGCCCACGAAGCGGCAACTCGCCGCACGGTCCTTCTGGGCCCTTCCGGGAGTTGCCCAGTGCCTGCTGTGGCACACCGCGGTCGAGGCCGAGCACATATCCATACCCGCTGGTTTGTCGGGCTTGAGCACCGACCTCGCGGTCGACGCCCTTGAACAGGCGCGAGAACAATTCCGGGCGGGCATCGTCCGCGCCCACCGCGAACTCGCGCCGACCAAGGAATGCCCCCTCTACAACCGGCTCCTCGACGCCACGATTCGCCGCGGTGGCGCCTTACTCCCTGATGTCCAACAGCATCTGTCGGAGTGCGGTCACTGCCGTGACGTGGCAGACCAACTCACCCTTGTCGAGGGCGGGTTGGCCACTCTCCTCGCCGAAGCGGTACTCGGCTGGGGCGCCCGCCGCTACCTGGAGTCGAGGCCCGCGCGCAGGGAGCCCGCGACGCGTGGCGCGGTCGCCGCCGGGCGTGGGGGCAGGCACGCGGGCAGCGGCGGCCGCCACCGTCCCCCGTCGCACGTCCCCCTGCCGGGCGGTGCGCCCGGCGATAGGCGCACGCAGTCCGCGGCGCTGCGTACCGGGGCGGCCCTGGGGGCCGCCGCGATCCTCGCGACCGTACTCGTCGTCACTCTCTCGTCGGGGGACGACGACAGCGGCGGGTCCGTGCCGCCGACCGGCATGGCCGGGAGTCGTGAAACCGGCCCGAGCGCGGGTTCCGACGCGCCGACCGAAGGCTCTTCCGCTCCCACGTCCGCGGGGTACCCCGACACGTCCGACCAGGGCAGGCTCCGCAATGCGGCGGTGGACCTGTGCGTGGACATCCGGGGGGACAAGGCGAAGCCCGGGGCCGGGACGAAACTGGCCAAGTGCTCGGCCGAGGCGAGCCAGCAGTGGTCGTACGAGGAGAACGGGCTGTTGAGCAGTGTCGCCAACCCCGAACTTTGCCTCGACTCCCACGCGAACGACGGCGTGATCACCCTGGGCAGATGTGTGCCGCCCTCGGACGCGCGTGCCGATGAGGTGCGCTACGACCTGACCGTACTGGGGGAGTTGCTGCCCCGGTGGCACGAAGGGCTGGCGGTCGCGCCTTCCTCCTCGCGGAAGGGGGCGGATGTGCTGGTCAAGGTCCGTGACGGATCTGAGAAGCAGCGATGGATGCTCGATGCGTCGACGCCCGCTCCGGATACCCGGTCGATCGACGGAAAGGGCCGCCCTTCCGCGAAGAGCGGCTCCGAGGCGCCGCGCGCGGGAGTCGACGTCTGCACCGGACCGGCGTGCGAGCCGTCCTCGCCCGGAGAGCGGACGTCGGGGCCGAGGGGGGAGGGGCCGAGGGGCGATGGGGCCAGGGGAGATGGGGAGAAGCGCGATCGGCAGAAGCATGACGGAGGCAAGGGGGATCGAGGTAAGGGCGATCGAGGCAAGGGTGATCGAGGGAGGGACGGCGGTCGGCAGTTCCAGCCGGACTCGAGCCCCCGGCGTGGCGATGTCGACAGGCGGTATGTCGAGGTCGACTGCTGCGGCGGATCCGAGCCGGTCGCGCCGAAGCGCCCTGGTGATCGCCTCCGTTCTCCCGCAGGAGGAGTGGAAGTTCTGGAAGGGGCTCCCTCGCGTGAGGATCTGACGCTGCGTGAAGGGGGTGATCGCCACCGCGCTCGCGGCGGTGGGCCGGCCTCGTAGGAGGGGGAGGGGTAGTGCGAGAGGACGGGGTTTCGCCTGACGCGTGCGCCCGTGCGCGTGCGCGTGCCCGTGTGTGTGTACGTTCACGTGTGCGTGAGGCTTCGGGGCGGGCCGATGCTGCGGCCCGCGGGCGATCCGCTGCCGGTGTGCACCGGCGTCCTGGTGTGTACCGACGTGGCCTGGACGTGGTCCATCCGCAGAGCCTAGGCTCGGCACGCTTGTACACCCGAGACCACTTGAGAGACCTCTGCTCGGTGACGGAGTCGGCGTGGGGTGCGCGTCCCTGCTCCACGCCAGCACTGGACGGTTCCAGGCGATGACCACGGGTCGGCACATCAGGACGCCGACGACCCCGGGTGGTCCGCCCCGCCGGGCAGCGAAAGGGACGCGCCGTGTCGTCGGCGACCTACCGCACCCTGCTCCGCACCCCCGGTGCCGCAGCCTTCTTCCTCACCGCCACCGTCGGCCGCGTCGGCATCGCCATGACCAGCCTCGGCATCATCTGGCTCGTACACGGCCGGACTGACTCCTACGCCGTGGCCGGCCTGGTGACCGGCGGTTTCGCCGTCGCCGAGGCCTTGGTCGGGCCGCAACTCGCCCGACTGATCGACCGCTTCGGGCAGACCCGCGTACTGCCACCTGTCCTCCTCGCGCACACCACCGCGGTGGTTTCGCTGCTCTCCCTGGTCGAGAGCGGAAGTCCGAACTGGCTGATGGTGGGGGCCGGAGCGCTGGTGGGCGCCACGATCCCGCAGCTCGGCGCGCTGTCGTCCGCCCGCTGGTCGGCGCTGCTGCGAGGCGAGCGGGCCGCCGAGCTACCCACCGGCTTCGCCCTGGAATCGCTCAGCAACGGGCTCTGCTACTTGGCCGGGCCCGCGCTCGTCACCGCGGTCGGGGCGAGCAGCGATCCGGCACACGGCATGGTGCTGGCCACGGCCTTGGTGGTGGGCGGAGGCCTGGCCTTCGCCGCGCAGCACCGCACCGCGCCGGTGACCGCCGGTGCCGCCGAGCGCAAGCGATCGGGCCGCTCGCTGCTGCGGCCGGATTTCGCGGCGCAGGTCGGTGTCAACCTCACCTTGGGCCTGTACTTCGGCGCCATGCAGGTGTCGGTGACCGCCTTCGCGATGGAGCATGGCACGGCGGATACGGCCGCGCCGCTCTACGCGGTGTCGAACTGCGCGAGCCTGCTGGCCGGCTGGCTCTACGGTCTGCGCCGGTGGCGCGGCTCGCCCCATGGTCAACTGGCGTTCGCATCAACTGGGTTGGCCCTCAGTTGCCTGCCGCTGCTCGTTGCCGACTCCTTGCCGGGGATGGGGCTCGCGCTCGCCGTCACGGGCCTGGCGATCCCCCCGATCCTGGTGCTCTCCTCGGTGCTCGCCACGGCATCCGTACACCGGGCCGCCCTCACCCAGGCGTTCACCTGGCTGAACTCGGCGAGCTCCGCGGGGGCGGCCGGTGCGGCGGCGATGTCCGGACACGCGGTGGACGCGTACGGCGCGATCGGAGGCTTCGCGCTCGCCGCGGCGGCCACTTCGGCGATGGCAGTTCTGGCCATGGCTCGTGTACGTCATGGTGTGCGGCATGGTGTGCGTCATGAGTGAGTTGGTTGAACGCGTCGACGAGCAGGACGAAGTACTGGACGTCGTCGACCGGGCCGCTGCGATACGGAACGGATGGCTGCACCGCGTGGCGACCATCCTGTGCCGTGACACGGCCGGTCGGATCCTCGTCCACCGCCGCCCCGATGACGTGTCGCGCTTTCCGGGGCCGTACAACTGGCTGCTCGGCGGAGCCACCGAGGTGGGTGAGTCGTACGAGGATGCCGCCGCGCGGGAGTTGTCGGAAGAACTCGGCGTCCAGGGCCGCCCGCGGTTCGTGTTCAAGTTCCGCTGCGCGGGAGCGATCAGTCCCTACTGGCTCGGCCTGCACAAGGTGGTCGTGGAGGAGCCGGTGCGACCTGACGCGGCGGAGATCGCCTGGCACGACTGGTTGACGGAGGAGGAGTTGGCCGACCTGGTGCGTCATGAGGCGTTCGTCCCGGATGCGCGTGAGGCGTTCGACCGCTACCGCGCCCTGTCCTGACCCGCGCCTGCGCCCGCGCCCGCGCCGTACAAGGTGCTGCCCACCCCCCGGGCGAGATGCGCGGTCCACCGGACGGTGTCGTCGCGGTCCGCGATGCCGCCGACGCCCGCGACGGAGACGAGTACACCGCCGACGCGGACGTGAGCGGTGTACTCGGTGCGGACGCTGCCCTCGTACTCAGTTTCATGGATCTCCAGGAACGCCTCGTCGCCGAGCCCCTCCAGTGGCTCCACGGAGTAGTCCTCACCGGCCGTGCCCGCCTCCATGTCGGAGGTGAAGGACGGACAGTGCCGCATGATGTCCTGTTCGACGCGGAGGTGGTCGCGGGCCGAGGCCACGGGCAGCGACACGAGTTGCTGTACGGCCACCGCTTCGCCCTCGTTGCCGATCACGCGCAGGGTGTGGGCCACTGACACCGTGCCTCGGTGGGTGGCCGGACCCAGCCAGGCCGGGTCCTCGTCCCCGCGCAGGCAGTAACGCCAGTGCTCCCTCCGCTGATCGTGGGTGCTTTCGAACGGCGTCGTGAACTCATCGCCGCGCTTCAGACGCCGGCCGAACGTGGAGTCGGGCAGGAGTGTCTTCTCCAACTCCGTCTCGGTGAAGACCCGTTGGGGCTGTGCAACGGTGTCGCGGCCGGGCGCGGTCACCGGGCCGGTGGGTGCCACGATTTCGGGGGTGGGGTTCGGCTGCGTACGAGAAGGCGCGGGGCGTGGGGACGTGGCCGGGGACGCTTTACCCTCCCTCGTCCTGCTCGTGTCGTTTCCGCAGCCCGTGAGCGCGGTGAACATCATCAAGGCCGCCACCAGCGTCGGAACCACTCGTGGTCCGTTCATCGAGTCCCCCAAAGAAGCCGAGCGATCATCGGCCGCGCCAACCTAGCCGACAGCGGAAATCCGCGCGCCGGTTGCCGGGCGCCGATGAAAGACTGGGCCGATGATCGAAGACCTTCCTGGAGGACTCACGGCACGGCATCCCGTCGAGGAGGACCATCCGCGGGTGCTCCCGGCCCTGGACACGTGGTGGGGCGGGCTGAAGGGGCGGGCAGGGGCGCAAGAGCGTGCGCTGCTCCTGCCCAGGCTGTACTTCCAGCACTTCACCACCACCAGCTTTCTGATCGAGCGCGACGGGATCGAGCGCGACGGGATCGAACGCGACGAGGGACAGGTCGCGGCCTTCCTGGTCGGGTTCCTGTCACAGACCGAGCCCGACACCGCCTACGTGCACTTCGTCGGCGTCGATCCACAACTGCACGGGCAGGGCATCGGGCGATCCCTGTACCAGGCCTTCTTCACCCTCGCCCGTTCGCACGGGCGCCGGTACGTGCACTGCATCACCAGCCCGCAGAACACCGCGTCACAGGCCTTCCACACCCGGCTCGGCTTCACGGTCTCGACCGTGAAGCCGGACTACGACGGGCCCGGGCTCGACCGCGTGGCCTTCACCATCGACCTTGCAGACAGGTAGGGGGTGTTGGCGGCAGTAGGCCCGGTGGTGGTTAATGGCTGAGGAGAGTCGGATGCTGCCCTGTGTGACGTGGGTGGCATCTGTGCCACGTGTACCGGTGCGAGAGGCGGGAGTTGCCTGTGAGTGCTGCGTCATCGGGTTCGTCCCAGCGGTTCGTCGACCGATGTGTGGTGGTGAGCGGGGGAGCCCAGGGGATCGGTGCGGCGACGGCCCGGCGGGTCGCCGCCGAAGGGGCCGGGGTGGTCATCGCCGACGTGGATGCCGAGGAAGGTGAGCGCACCGCACACGCCATCCGCAAGGATGGCGGGCGTGCGGCCTTCGAGGCGTGTGACGTGGCCGAGGAAGAATCGTGGGCGCGGGCGGTGGCGGTCGCCCGCGCCCGCTTCGGCCCGGTGACCGGCCTGGTGAGCAACGCCTACACGGTGCGCGGCGGCGCGGCCGACGTCATCGAACCGGAGGACTGGAACCGGCAGTTGTCGGTCATGCTGACCGGCTCCTTCCTCGGCGTACGGGCCTGCCTCGACGACCTGCGTGCCACCCGGGGCGCGGTGGTCCTCGTCTCGTCCGTGCACGCGGTCATGGGCCTGCCCGGACGCCCCGCCTACGCGGCGGCGAAGGCGGGCCTGACCGGCTTGGCGCGCCAGCTGGCGGTGGAGTACGCACCCGTCGTACGGGTCAACGCCCTTCTGCCGGGGCCCATCCTGACCCGGGCCTGGGACAAGATCGGCGAAGCCGACCGGGCACGCACCATCGAGCAGACTCCCGCGGCCCGCCTCGGCCGCCCGCAGGAGGTCGCGGCGACCGCGGCGTTCCTGCTGAGCGACGATGCGTCCTTCGTCACCGGGGCCAGTCTCGTGGTGGACGGCGGCTGGAGCGTGTACAAGACGTCCGCCTAGCAGGACCAGGAAGAGCGCCAACAGCCGTACCGCTCACGGAGGTTCACCTGATGAAGATCACCCGTATCGAGACGTTCTCGGTGCCGCCCCGCTGGCTGCTGTGCCGCGTCGAGACCGACGAGGGCGTGGTCGGCTGGGGCGAGCCGGTGGTCGAGGGCCGCGCGGCCACGGTCCGTGCGGCCGTCGGTGAGCTCGCCGAACTGCTCATCGGCAAGGACCCCTCGGCCATCGAGGACCACTGGCAGGTGATGACGAAAGGGTCCTTCTACCGGGGCGGCCCGGTCTTCTCCAGCGCGGTGGCCGGGCTCGACCAGGCGCTGTGGGACATCGCGGGCAAGCGGCTCGGCGTACCGGTGCACGTGCTCCTCGGCGGTCCGGTCCGCGAGCGGGTACGTGCCTACAGCTGGGTGGGCGGTGACACGCCCGCCCACATCACCGAGCAGGTGACCGCCCAGGTCGAGGCGGGCTTCACCGCGGTCAAGATGAACGCGAGCGGCCGTATGAACCGCCTCGCCACCGTCGCGGACGTCGACGAGATCGTCGGCCGCGCCACCGCGGCCCGCGAAGTCCTCGGCCCGGAGAGGGACTTCGCGCTGGACTTCCACGGCCGCTTCCACGCGGCGAACGCCCGTCGGCTGCTGCCCCACCTGGCGCCGCTCGCCCCGATGTTCGTCGAGGAACCGATCCTGCCGGAGTACGGCCACCTGCTGCCCGCCCTGGTCGCCTCATCGTCCGTGCCGATCGCCACCGGCGAGCGCCTCTTCTCGCGGCAGGACGTGCTGCCCGCCCTTCAGGCCGGTATCGCGGTCCTGCAACCCGACCTGTCCCACGCGGGCGGCATCTCCGAGGTCCGCCGCATCGCCTCGCTGGCGGAGACCTTCGACGCCCTCATCGCCCCGCACTGCCCCTTGGGGCCCGTCTCGCTGGCCGCCAGCCTCCAGATCGCCGTCAGCGTTCCTAACTTCCTGATCCAGGAACAGTCGATCGGCATCCACTACAACACCGGCGCCGACGTCCTGTCCTACCTCGCCGACACCGAAGTGTTCCGCTTCCACCAGGGCCATCTGCTGCGCCCGACCGGCCCGGGGCTCGGCATCGAGATCGACGAGAAGGCGGTGCGTGCTGCCGACGACAGCCAGGCGGACTGGCACAACCCGGTGTGGCGGCACGAGGACGGTTCGTTCGCCGAGTGGTGAGGGCGGGCCGGTAACTTGGACGACGTGGACCCGGTCCTGAACGAGTTATACGAGACGCGTGAGATAGGCGAGACGCGTGAGGCGTACGAGAGTGACCGCCTGCGCGGGTGGGAGGTCGCCTGTCCGCGCCGCCCGCCGCCGTTCGCCGGCGTGGAGGTGGCCGGGTTCCGCGACCGGGCGGCGGCCGGGCTGGACATGCGGGTCATCCCGCAGCCGATCGTGACCGTCGTCATCGAACTGGGCGACCGCGCCCTGGCGGTCGACCACACCAGCGGCAGCCGGGAGTTGAGAAGCCTTGCCGCCGGGCTTTCGCCGGGGGAGACGCGTGTCCGCGGGGACCATGTGGACTGCGTGGAGGTACGCATGTCCCCGGTGAGCGCCTACTCGCTGCTCGGCGTCTCGCTCGCCGATCTGGACGGCATCGTCGTCGGCCTCGACGAGCTGTGGCGCCATGAGCTGCGGCTCCGCGAGCAGTTGACCTGTGCCAGGGGGTGGGAAGACCGCTTCGCGCTGCTGGACGAGTTCCTGGCGCGCCGCCACGCGTCGGCGCGGCCGATGGATCCGGAGGTCGTCGCCAGCTGGGAGCACATCGTCTCCCGCCGGGGTCAGGTGCGGGTCGCTGACCTGGCGATGTCGTGCGGGTGGAGCCGCAAGCGGCTGTGGTCGAGGTTCACCGCCCAGGTCGGCCTGACGCCCAAGCGCGCCGCGATGCTCGTACGGTTCGACCGCGCCGTCCGGGGCCTGTCGGCGGGCCGGGGCGCCGCCGACGTCGCCGTGGCCTGCGGTTACGTCGACCAGTCCCATCTGCACCGCGACGTGCGGGCCTTCGCCGGCTGCACGCCGGGCGCGCTGGGTCCGTCGTAGCGACCGATCCACTGGTGCTGGTTCACAGGGGCAGGGCGCGCTCGTTCACCACGTGCTTCATGACGAGCGTGGAACTCAGGCGCTGCACGCCCGGCAGCGTGGCGAGCTTGTCGTCGTAGAGCCGCTGGAAGGCGGGCAGGTCCTTGCTGACGATGCGTACGAGATAGTCGGGATCCCCGAACAGCCGCTCGGCCTGAAGGATCTCGGGGATCTCGGTGAGCGCGTGCTCGAAGGCGGAGACGGTGTCGCGGTCCTCCTGGCGCATGGTGACGAAGACCAGCGCCTCGAAGCTCAGGCCCACGGCGCGCGCGTCCAGGATCGCGCGGTAGCCGCGGATGGCCCCGCTGCGTTCGAGCTCGCGCAGCCGACGGTGGCAGGGCGAGAGGCTGAGCCGCACGCGGGCCGCCAGTTCCGTGACCGTCAGACGGCCGTCGTCCTGGAGCTCCGCAAGAATCTTCCGGTCCACATCATCCATGAGGGAGATCCTGCCACCGTGGGCGCCCTCACTGGCAATACTTGGAAACACCTTTGGGCGTATCAGAACTAATCTCCTACTCAGAACCTGTTTGAGAGGGAGAAGTACGTCGTGGCAGTCAGCTCCATCACCGCCTTCTGGGCGGTCTCAGTCCTGCTCATCCTCGTGCCGGGGGCGGACTGGGCCTATGCGATCAACGCCGGGCTCCGCGACCGGTCCGTGGTGCCGGCCGTCAGCGGCCTCCTGCTCGGTTACGTCGCGCTGACCGCCGTGGTGGCCGCCGGGGTGGCGGCGATCGTGGCGCGCACGCCGTCCGTCCTCACCGCCCTGACCGTCCTCGGGGCCCTCTACCTGGTGTGGCTCGGCGCCACGACGCTGGCCAGGCCCGCCGTCGCCGGAACCGCGGCGCAGGACGCGGAGAGCGGGGCGGCGGGGGCGCGGGTCCTCAAGGGAGTGGGGATCAGCGGCCTCAACCCGAAGGCGCTGCTGCTCTTCCTCGCCCTGCTGCCGCAGTTCACCGCCCCGCACGGCAGCTGGCCGCTGGCGGCCCAGATCGGCACGCTCGGCCTGGTCCACACGCTCAGCTGCGCCGCGATCTATCTGTCCGTGGGCGTACTGGCCCGCACCATTTTGCGGGCACGTCCCGCGGCAGCGCGCATGGTCACCCGCGTCTCGGGCGCCGCCATGATCGTGATCGGCGTACTGCTGCTCGCGGAGCGCCTCGCGGCCTGAGGCGCTCCTGGAGCGGACGCGAGGCTCCGGGGTGCGTCACGCGGGCTTCGGCTCGCGGCTCCACTCGTGCGCGAGCAGGGACCAGATCTCCATGTCGTGGCGGACCCCCTTGTACAGGGACTGCTCGCGCAGGGTGCCGTCCAGGTGCATGCCCATGCGCTGGGCGACGGCACGGCTGCGGGTGTTCCCCGCGCTGTTCCACCACTCGATGCGGTGCATGCCGCGCTCGCCGAAGGCGTACGCGATCAAGTGCCGGACCGAGGCGCTGATCAGACCCTGCCCCTCGCCCGCGGGTTCGGCCCAGACGCCGATCTCGCAGGTGCCGGCCTCCGCGTCGAAGTGCACGAACATCACGCCACCGAGCAGGACGCCGTCCTGCCAGATCCCGTAGATCCGCCCGGCGTCGGCCGCCTGCTTGTTCGCGTAGTTCTGGAGGGTGGTGCGGGCGGACTCCAGATCGGTGGAGCGGGAGGCCCAGGGGATCCAGGGGTCGGTGTTGGCGCGGGCGCGGTCGATGTGGGCCAGGAACTCGGCGTCCTGCCAGGGCTCCAGTGTGCGGAGCTCGGCATTCTCGGTCAGCTGTATGGCGTACATGGCTGTTCCTATGCGGTTGTCCGGCTGGGCGAGCGCGGTGGCGGGCGCCGCGCACCAGGTACGTAACGAACGTTGGGTATGTACTCTAACGGCTATGACGCCGCCAGCCCGTACAGACCATGACGCCCGCAGGACCGAGGTCTCCCAGGCCGTGTGGCGCGTCCTGGCAGCCCACGGCTTCGGCGGTCTGACCCTGCGCGCGGTCGCCGCGGAGATGGGCGCCACCACCGGCCTGCTCACGCACTACTTCCCCAGTAAACGCGCCCTGCTGCAACACGCCCTTGAGGTGCTCGACCGCCGCTCGGCCGACCGTCCGCGCCCGGCGGCGGAGCGGGCCGATGGGGCTTCGGGGCTCGTCATGCTGCGGGCGACGCTGCTCGACATCCTGCCGCTGGACGCGCAGAGCGCGGCGAGCAACCGGATCTGGGTGGCCTCCTGGGACGTGGCGCTCGCCGACCCGGAGCTGGCGAAGGAGCATGCCGAGCGCTACCGCCGGGCCCGCGAGCGGATGGCCCGGCACATCGCGGAAGCCGAGCGGCTCGGCGAACTGCCGCCCGGCCCACGGACCGAGGACACCGCCGCGGCGGCCCAGAGCTTTGTGCTGGGCCTGGTGGTCCAGGCGCTGTTCGCCCCCGGTGAGTTCCCCGCCGAGCGGCAGATCGCGCTGGTCGACGAGTACTTGGCGCGGCTGAGCGGCGAGGGCGCGGCGGGGGAGTGACGCGCGGGCCGAAGCAGGCCCGGTGCCCACGTGTGCCCCTGGAGCCAGTCGTGCTCGCGCGCTCATCTTCGCCGTGCCGGCCGCGGTCGCCGGTGGGCCGGACCATGTGCTCCTCCTGGTGGCGGCGGTCCTCTCGACGCTGGGCATGATGCTCGGCCCCCGGTCTTGCCACGGCGGGTCTGACGAACTCGCTCACTCACGCCCAGGTGACCACCTGCCCGTCAGTCTCGGCGCCGTCGCGGTCACCAACTGGGTCGCCGTCACCGGCACCGAGGAGCTCACCCTGCTCAAGCGACCGCTCCCCGGCGGCGCGGCCACCGAACTGGTGGAACGGCGGCGTTCCCGCGCCGGTGACGACGCTGGGGGGTCAGTGCCTCGGGGGCCGTGACCGGTGTGCCGCCACGCCGGTGAGGTCCGGCTCGATCTCCGGTTGCAGGACGAGCGCGTCGTCGTAGTCGCCGCGGTGTTCGTGGCGGTAGGCGAGCGGCTCGGTGACCGGCAGCGTGCGCAGGCGCTCGCGCAGTTCGGCCGCGCGGGCGCGGTAGCCGGCGGGGTCCAGGCGGTCCGCGCCGTAGACGACGTACGGCGGGAGCGCGTCCATCCCCGTGTACCAGAAGGTGCCGTGCAACAGCGGGAACAGCACCTCGTCGAGCTGGCCGTGGATCCCGCGCGGCCCGAAGCCCGACTCCCGCGCGCCGACCGTGGTGATGACCATGGCGCGCTTGCCCGCGAGGCCGCCGTCCCCGTAGCGCAGGGTCCGCCCCGAGGGGTCCTGGAGGCCGAAGGCGAAGCCCTGCACGAGGACCCGGTCGAACCACCCCTTGAGGATGGCGGGCGGCCCGAACCACCAGAGCGGGAACTGGAAGACCACCGCGTCGGCCCAGGCGATCTTCTCCTGCTCGGCGGTGATGTCGTCGCTCAGCTTGGCCGCGCTGTAGGCGTGCTCCTGCTCGGCGCCGACCATGAGCCGCTCGACCGACTCGCGGTGGAAGTCGCCGGAGTCCACCACGGGCTTCCAGTCCATGGCGTAGAGATCGGACTCGCGGACCTCGTGTCCGAGGCCGCGCAGCTCCTGTATGCCGTCGTCACGCAAGGAGCCGTTGAGGGATTGCGGTTCGGGATGGGCGAACACCCAGAGAATCTTCATGCCATCGATCCTGCGCCGTGGCCCGGCGGGGAACGAGTGGCCAGATGGCCAGGGAGTGCAAGGATCTGGCCACGGTGGTGGCGGTGGCGGTGGCGGTGCAGGGTGTTTCCCGCGTTCGTGCTCCCGCGTTCGTGCTCCCGCGTTCTCGCTGGGCGCATCGAGTGGCGTCTCACCCTCAACGTGAGGGTCAGGGTGAGGGTTGGTGGGAGGCGGGAGGCGGGAGGCGGGAGGCAGGAGGCGGGAGGCGGACGGGAGGCCCGGCCCGTTCAGCCGGTCGCCCGCGTGCTCTCCCGCACCACCAGCTCGTAACCGGCGGTGAGCCGCGTGTGCGGGGCCATCGCCCCCGCGTCGATCCTGCGCAGCAGCGCGTCCACGGCCAGTTCCGCGATGCCCCGCTTGTCGGGGGCGACGGTGGTCAGGCTCGGCACGCTGTAGCGGGACTCCTCCACGTCGTCGAAGCCGGCCACGGCCAGGTCGTCCGGGACGCGCAGGCCGCGCTCGTGCGCGACCCGCAACGCGCCGGATGCCAGCAGGTCGTTGAAGCAGAAGACGGCGTCCGGCGGGTCGTCGAGCGTCAGGAGCGCGCGCATCGCGCTCGCCCCCTCGGCGCGGGTGAACGCACGGGTGTCGGGGGCCAGCCGGGGGTCGTGCGGGACGCCCGCCGCGTGCAGGGCCGTCAGGTAGCCGTGCATGCGCTGGACCGTCGTCGCGTGGGCGGGCCCCGAGGGCTGTCCGATGACGGCGACGCGGCGGCGGCCGAGGGAGAGGAGGTGGTCGGTGGCCTCGCGTGCCGCCGCCGAGTTGTCGATCAGGACGTGGTCGGCAGGGATCTCGTACGACCGCTCGCCCAGGAGCACGAGCGGTACGCGGCGGTCGCGGGCGGCGAGGGCCTGCTCGTCGAGGCGGAGCGGGCTGAGCAGGACTCCGTCGATGAGCGGGTCGCTGAGTCCGCAGGCGATGCGCAGCTCCTCGTCCGCGCTGCCGCCGGTGTCCTCGATGAGCACGGTGCAGCCGCGCTTCTTCGCGGCGGCGATGACCTGCGCGGCCAGCTCGGCGAAGTACGGCGCGACGAGTTCGGGGACGGCGAGCGCGATGATGCCGCTGCGTCCGGTGCGCAAGTGGCGTGCCGAGGCGTTGGGTTGATAGTCGAGGTCCGTGATGGCGCGCAGGACGCGTTCGCGTGTCCGGTCGGCGACTCCGGCTTCGCCACGGACGACGTTGGACACCGTCTTGATCGATACCCCGGCGCGCTCCGCGACGTCCTTCAGGCGGGTGCCTGCCACGGTGTTCTCCCTCCCCCGACAGCAGCAGCGTACGTCATGGTCCAACGTTGTAACGGGGGGAGTCCGGGTGGATTCCATGCGGGTTGGTCGAGTGCGTGAACAGGTAATGCGCGCCTAGGTGTTGACGCCGTATTGCCAGCTGAGTACAACGTTGTAAACGCAGCGGGTGGCCACGAGGTGCGGTTGCCTTCGCTGCGTATTCCAACGTTGTACTCAGTGCCTGCCCTTTCGCCTTGCTCGCCTTGTCCGCCGTGGAGGACGCATGCCCATGCGGGACCGCATACCGACCCCGTCGCCGCCCGCCCCGTCCCGCCGCCGTGTGCTGCGCGGAGGCCTCGCGGTCGGTGCGGCCGGCGCCGCCGCGCTCACCGTCGGAGGCTGTGGCAGCACCCTCGCGCAGGGCTTCACCGGCGGCGCGCCCTCGCCGTCGCGCCTCAACTTCTGGAACCCGTTCACCGGCGGTGACGGCGAGCGGATGCTGGCCATGCAGGACGCCTACCGGGCCGCTCACCGCTCGACCGAACTGAAATCGGCGACGTTCCTGTGGGGCAATCCGTACTACACGAAGCTCACTCTCTCCACGCTCGGCGACCGGCCGCCGCAGGTCGCGGTGGTCCATCTGTCGAAGTTGCCCACGCTCGCCGAGGCCGGCCTGCTGACCGCGCTGCACACCGAGGACCTGGCCCGGCACGGCCTGACCGAGGACAAGTTCGACGCGCGGCCCTGGCGGAAATCCCAGTTCGGCGGGGAGCCGCACGCCGTACCGCTCGACACCCACCCCTTCGTGCTCTTCTTCCGCACGGACATCGCCGAGAAGGCCGGACTGCTCGACGGTCAGGGCGAGTTGGCGGACGTGGACGGGCCCGACGCCTTCATCGACGCGCTGCGTGCGGCGAAGGAGGTGACCGGAGCCTGGGGCGGTTCGATCGCCTCGGTGAAGGAGGCCTCGATGCAGTTCCGTCTCTTCTGGTCGCTGTACCGGCAGGTCGGCGGCCGGGATCTCGTAGCCGACCAGGGCAAGCGCGTGGTCGTCGACACCGCCGCCGCGGCCGAGGCGCTCGGGTACATCCGCCGCCTCAGCCAGGAGAAGGTGATCCCGGCGAACACCGACGGGAAGGGCGCCATCACGCTGCTGACCACCGGCAAGGCCGGATTCCTGATGGACGGCGTCTGGCAGGCTCTCGCGGTCCAGTCGGCGAAGGTCAAGTTCGACATGAGGCCCCTGCCGCGCATCTTCAAGGACGCTCCCTACGCCTGCGCCGCCGACTCACATGCCCTGGTGCTGCCGAAGGCTCCCGACGCGACGGCCCAACGCCTCGATCTCTCCCTGGGGTTCATCGCCTCGATGCTGCACTCCAGCAAGCTGTGGGCGGAGGGCGGTCATGTGCCCGCGTGGCTGCCGACGCAGCGATCGCGCGCGTACAAGGAAATGGTGCCGCAGTCGCACTACGCCACGGCCGCCGACGGAGCGGTCTACGACCCGGCCGCCTGGTACGGCGGGGCGGGCAGCACCATGCAGAACGTGGTGGGCGACGCGGTGACCTCCGTGTTCACCGGTGACACCAGCCCCACGGCGGGCGCCGCGCGCATACGCCGCGACCTGCGCACCCTGGCGGCGCGCCCCGCTCCCCTGTGACCCGTCCCGACCCGGCCCCCCGCCCTCTTGTGTCGGCACCCGCTGTTCCCCCCTCGCCCTTGGATCCCGTACGCCTTGACCGAAAGGCCGAACCGTGGCCACGACAACCGCTCCCTCCCCGACGTCCAGCAGAGGCGACCGCTGGGCAGGACCGGGGATGCTGCTGCCCTTCGCCCTCTTCTACCTGGTGTTCCTGGTGGGGCCGCTCATCTACACCGTGGTCGCCGGATTCTACGAGACGAGCCTGCTCAAGAGCGGCCTCGGAGACTTCGCGGGCCTGTCGAACTACACGGCGGTGCTCGGCGACGCGGAGTTCTGGCGGACCCTGCGCAACACCCTGTGGTTCACCGTCCTGACGACCGTGCCGCTGGTGCTGCTCAGCCTGGCCCTTGCGCTGCTCGCCGACCGGTTCGTGCGCGGCCGCTGGTTCTTCCGGTTCGCGTTCTTCGCGCCGTTCGTACTGCCCTCCGCCGTCGTCTCGCTGCTCTTCATGTTCATCTACGCCGACCAACTGGGCCTGGCCCAGGAGGTGGTGCAGTGGTTCGGCGTCGACACCCCGCCGTCCTGGCTCGGCGACCCGGACTGGGCGATGATCTCCATCGCGGCGGCCACGGTCTGGTGGACGATCGGCTTCAACTTCGTGCTCTACCTGGCCGGTCTGCAGGACGTGCCGCGCGAGGTCCACGAGGCGGCCGCCATCGACGGGGCCGGGCCCTGGCAGCGCATCCGTCACGTGGTCGTGCCGATGCTCGGCCGTACGACGACGCTGGTGACGGTGTTGCAGGTCATCGCCTCGCTGAAGGTCTTCGACCAGATCTACATGATGACCAATGGCGGCCCCGACGGCAGCACCCGCCCTTCCCTCCAGCTCATCTACGACACCGGGTTTGTCGAGGGCCGCGTGGGCTACGCCTCGACCGTGTCACTGCTGCTGTTCCTGGTGATCCTGATCGTCTCCCTCGTCTGGTTCGCCCTCGTACGCCGTGCCGAGAAGGAGAACTGACCATGACCGCCATCGCCACGCGCCCCGAGACCGAACAGCGCGGCACCAGCGCCCCGCCGGTGCGCGGCCGTGACTCGGAGCGCCTCTTCAACCGGGTGGCGCTCGGTACGCTCATCGCCCTCGCGCTGCTGTGGATCGTCCCGCTGGCCTGGGCGCTCGCCACGTCGGTGCGTCCCGCACAGGAGGTCGTCACCAACCCCACGGGTTGGTTCACCGCCCACCCGACCCTGGACGCGTACGGGGAGATCTTCGACGCGGGCAAGCTGCCCTACTGGTACGCCAACAGCTTCATCACGTCGATCCTCACCACGGTCCTCACCGTGATCATGGCGTCCCTGGCCGCCTTCGCCCTGTCGCAGACCCGCTTCAGGCTGCGCCGGGCCGCGTTCGTGATGCTGCTCGCCGGGATCATGATCCCGGGGCAGGTCCTGATGATCCCTCAGTTCCTCGCCCTCCAGTCGGCGGGGCTCCTCAACACCTACTGGGGCGTCGTCCTGCCCCAAGTGCCCAACGTGGTCGCCGTGTTCGTCTTCAAGCAGTTCTTCGACGGGATCCCGCGGGAGCTGATCGACGCGGCCCGCGCGGACGGCGCGGGCTGGCTGCGCATCTACTGGCAGATCGTGATGCCGATCTCCCGTCCTGCCGTATCCGCCGTCACGATCTTCGTGTTCGTGGGCGTCTGGAACAACTTCCTGTGGCCCCTGCTCGTGGTGACCGACCCGGAGATGATGACGCTGCCCGTCGGACTCACCTCCGTCCAGGACGTGTTCGGCGTCCCCTATGCCCAGCTCATGGCGTCCGCCGTGCTCGGCGCGATCCCGCTGCTCGCCGTCTTCGCGCTGTTCCAGCGCCGCATCGTCGAGGGCATCGCAGGCACCGGCCTGAAGTAACCCGCCCCCGGCCCCCGCCCCCCTCCACCCTCTGGCCGACCCGGAAACCGCACCATAGAGAGAGGCACCAGAACATGCCGCACACCGCACGGTTCGTCATCGACCCGGAGTTCAGCGTCGGCGACGTCGACCCGCGCCTGTACGGAACCTTCGTCGAGCACATGGGACGCTGCGTCTACACCGGCATCCACGACCCCGAGCACCCCACCGCCGACGCCGACGGATTCCGCGGCGACGTCGCCGATCTCGTACGCGAACTGGGCACAGGGCTCGTGCGCTACCCCGGCGGGAACTTCGTCTCCGGCTACCACTGGGAGGACGGCGTCGGACCGGTCGCCGAGCGCCCGCGCCGACTCGACCTGGCGTGGCGCTCCATCGAGACCAACCACGTCGGAACCAATGAATTCCTGGGCTGGGCACGTCAGTTGGGCCTCGACCCGATGATGGCCGTCAATCTGGGAACGCGCGGCATCGACGCCGCCCGCGCCCTGGTCGAGTACTGCAACCACCCGGGCGGCACCGCCTGGTCGGACCTGCGCATCAAGCACGGAGTGAGCGACCCGCACGGCGTGAAGCTGTGGTGCCTGGGCAACGAGATGGACGGTCCGTGGCAGACGGGCCACAAGTCGGCCACCGAGTACGGGAGGCTCGCCGCCGAGGCCGGCAAGGCGATGCGCCAGGTCGACCCGTCCATCGAGCTCGTCGCCTGCGGCAGCTCCAACTCGCGGATGCCCACCTTCGGCACCTGGGAGCGCGAAGTCCTCGAGCAGACCTACGACGAGGTCGACTACCTCTCCCTGCACGCCTACTACGAGGAGTTCGACGGCGACCGCGCCAGCTTCCTCGCGTCGGGCGCGCACATGGACCAGTACATCCGCGACGTCGTGTCGACCGCCGACCACGTCCGGGCGGTGCGGGGCGCCAAGAAGCACATCAAGCTCTCCTTCGACGAGTGGAACGTCTGGTACGCCGCTCGCTTCGTCGGTGAGCGCAACCTGGAGACCGCCGAGACGCCCCGGCTCATCGAGGACACGTACAGCGTCACCGACGCCGCCGTGGTCGGCTCGCTGCTCATCACGCTGCTTCGCAACGCCGACCGGGTGGCCATCGCCTGCCTCGCCCAGCTGGTCAACGTCATCGCACCCATCCGCACCGAACCCGGCGGCGCCAGCTGGCGCCAGACCATCTTCCATCCCTTCGCCCAGGCCGCCCGGTTCGCCACCGGCCGCGTGCTGCGCACCGACGTCACCGGGCCCCGCATCGAGACCCCTCAGTACGGCGACGTGTCCGCCCTCGACACCGTGGTGACGCACGACGAGGAGAGCGGCGCGCTCACCGTCCTCGCCGTCAACCGTGACCAGGAGCAGCCGCTGCGCCTGGAGGCCGCGCTGCGCGGGGGCGTCGCCGGCTACCGCGTCGTGGAACACCTGGTCCTCGCCGACCAGGACCCGGACGCGGTCAACACCGAGGCGCAGCCGGACCGGGTGGTGCCGCGCCGGGCGCCCGGGACGCACCTCACCGCCGAGGGCGTACTGACGGCCGAACTGCCGCCGGTCTCCTGGAACGTCATCCGGCTCGCGCCCCTAAAGGGCTGACGACACGCCCAGTCCGCTGTTCCCGTCCACGCACCGCAGAGTCAGGAGAGGCCCATGTCAGCGCACGACCCCGCACGACCACGTCTCCTCCGTCCCACCGTCCCGTTCCCCCTGCTGCTCGCCCTCCTGGCGGCGCTGTTCGTCACGCAGTCCGGAGCGTCGGCCGACGCCGCGACCGGCACCCTGCTGCGCGACGGCACCGGCCTGTACCCGCGCGCCGTCAAGCTCGCCCACAGCGGTGACGCCAACGGCCGGATCCTCGCCTCGGTGGTCACCTTCGACGGGAACAACGGGCTCGGCGCCATCCACGAGAGCACGGACGGCGGCGCGTCGTTCCGTGAAGTCGGCACGGTGCGGGACCCCGAAGCCGCGGGCGGGCAGGGGCTGTGCTGCTCGACGCTGTACGAACTCCCGCAGCGGATAGGTGACCTGCCCGCGGGGACGCTGCTGTGGGCGGCGTCGGTCGGGCAGGACGAACCGAACCGGCGCATGGCCCTGCGGGTCTTCAAGAGCACCGACGTGGGCCGCAGTTGGAGCTATCTGTCCACGATCGCCACGGCGTCGAACACTAAGGGGCTGTGGGAGCCGGAGTTCTCCGTCGACGCCTCGGGGCAGCTCGTGGCGCACTACTCCGACGAGACCGACGGCGTGCACAGCCAGAAGCTGGTGGCGGCCCGCACCGCGAACGGCGTGACGTGGACCGGTCACCACGACACCGTTGCCAGCTCCCTCGCCTCGGACCGGCCCGGCATGGCGGTGGTGCGCAAGATGGGCGACGGGACCTACTTCATGTCGTTCGAGATCTGCGCGGCTGCCGGCCAGTTCCAGTGCGTCGTGCACTACCGGACCTCGTCCGACGGCTGGAACTGGGGCGCCGTCACCTCCCTGGGCATCCGCCCGGAGACCGCCGACGGCAAGTACTTCAAGCACGCGCCGAACCTGGCGTGGGCGCCCCGGGCGGGCAACCCGAAGGGCAGGCTCTTCCTCGTCGGCCAGGTCATGTACAACCGCGACGGCAGCCGGGCGGCGGGCAGCGGGCGCACCGTCTGGGTCAACGATGCGGGTGGGGCGGGCAGTTGGCGGGAGATCCCCGCGCCGGTCTCCGTCGAGTCGACGACCGTCGACTACTGCCCCAACTACAGCTCGAGCCTGCTGCCGTCGGCCGACGGCAACAGGCTCCTGGAAATCGCCACGGACTGGTCAGGATCGGTCTGCAAGCCGTACTTCGCCACCGGGTCGGTGCCCGCCGCCTGAGCGCGGTGCGCCCCGCGTGCGCGCGGTGCTCACATCGCACGCACGCGGGGCACGGTGTGCAGCCACACGGGGGAGCCCGCAGCGAGCCTTCGCTGCTCCGACCCCGGCAGCGGCTACCGAGAGATCATGACCTACGACCCCCTCGACGAGATGTTCCGGCGGATCGACCTGACGCAGGCCATGGAAGAGCAGTTCGGCGCCTGCCGGGACTGGCCGTTGCACCTCCGCGCCGCCCACGCCCAGCTCGAGCAATTGCGCAGACTGGTCGGTGACACTCACTACGAGACGTTCGCAGAGGGAGCCATCGAAGCCATCCGGCGCCGCGCGGACGGCCAGGACTCCAGGGACCTGCACGGCCAGCACCTCGGCCGGGCGCTGCACCAGCAGGATCAGCCCCTGGGCGCGGAAGCCGCCCAGGTCGCCTGGGCAGCCGCCTGCGGCCTCGCCGTCCTCCTCGACGACGACCAGTACGAGAGGGTCTTCACCGCGGCTGCGGCGGCGTGCCGAACCGGCGCCGTCCCCTTCACCGAGGCAGGCCACGCCGTGGCTCAGGGCAGCACGCGATAGGTCACGTGCGTGACGAGGCGCGCCGCCCGCGACTTCGCCTGCTCGAGTTCCAGCGGAGGAACCCCGTCGAACAGCCGCGTGCCGGCGCCGAGCATGAGCGGCACGATGTGCAGCCGCAGTTCGTCGACCAGGCCGGCGGCGAGGTACTGGTTGATGGTGGTCGCGCCGCCCTGGACCACGACATCGCCGTCGCCCGCCGCCGCGCGTGCCCGTGCCAGCGCCGACTCGATTCCGTCGGTGACGAAGTGGTACGTGGTGCCGCCGTCCATCGGCTGCGGTTCGCGCGCGTGGTGGGTGAGCACGAAGACCGGGGCGTGGAACGGCGGATCCTCGCCCCACCAGCCGTTCCACCGCCGATTCCACTCGCCGCGCACGGGGCCGAACATGTTGCGCCCCATGATGAACGCGTCGGCGGCGGCCATCTGGTCCACCTCGTCCCGGTTCTCCTCGGGGGTCTCGAACATCCAGGCGTGCAGCTTCTCTCCCGAGCCGTCGCCGCCGTCGTCGCCGAACGGGCGTTCCTCGCTCTGGTCGAGCCCGGCCGCGTACCCGTCGGCCGAGATCGTGATGTCGCAGATCACCTTGCCCCTGCGTTCGGTCATGGCTCGCTCTCTCCTCCGGTTGAGCTACCCGTCAAGCATCGGCCACGACGCCGAGAAGCGGGCCCGGTCGGCGCAAGAGTGGAGAGCTTCTCCCAGGCACCGCCCCTGACGAGCGACTTGGCGCGACAATGGAGGCATGACCACGACTGCACCCGCGCCGAACGCAGAGCAGTTCCAGGCCTTCGCCGGGGCGCTCAGACGCGTGCTGATGCCCGCCGCGCGGCGGGTGGCCGACCACCTCGCCGACCGGCCCGAGCCCGGCTCCTGCCACTGCATGTGCCGCACCCACCCCGAGTTCCCCGAAACGTGCAGGGGCTACGCGGAACCGGGCCTCACCGTGGTCGCCCACTCACCCACCACCGGCCCGCGGCGCGTGCCCCTGTGCCGCAACTGCCACGACATCCGCATGGGCCTGGCCCCGCAAGGCGCCTCCGACCTGGAAGCCGTCACCGCCACCTGCACCTGCCACTGCCGGGCCAACCACCCCGGCTCTCCCGGCATCTGCGAAGCCGCCTCCGAGGACGGGACGACCATCGACGGCAAGCCCGCCTGCCGCGAGTGCGCGGACGCCGGCCGCGGCTAGCTCAGCCCTTCGTACGGAGAAGCTGCTCCCGCACATGGAGGGAGGGAGCACTCCCGCCGAGTGCTCCCTCCCTCCACCGTCAGCCGCCCTCGATCAGGGCGCTCCCAGGGGAGTCAGTGCCGCGGGCCCTGCTTGCGGTCACGCCAGCCCTCGCCCTTCGCGCCGCGCTCACCCTTGGCGTCGTCGAACTCGATCTGCTCCTTGCGCACCGTGTCGGAGACCTCCTGGGTCTCGGTGACCTTCTCGGTCTCCAGACGGACACGCTCGACCGGTACGGACTCCTTGCTGACCACCGCCCGCTCGGCGTGCAGGGTCACCTCGGTCTGCTCCTCGCCGATGTTGGCGCGCGTGCCGTCACCCTCGCGGATGGGCTCGCGCACGACGCGGACCTCCTCGTGGGAGATGGGGACGGAGGTCTTCACGTCTTCGGTGACGACCACCTTGCGCAGGCGGGCGTGCCCGACCTCCTGCTCTTCCGTCCCGACATGAAGCCGCTCCTCCGAGCGGATCATTCCGTCCGTCTTGCTCTCGTCACGCGCGCCGGAGCGGGTGGCGAACTCGCGCGCGCCCGCCTTGCTGCCGTCGCCGGCGCCCATGCCCGTACCGGCGCCCGCTCCGGCCATGCCCGCGGTCCCGGCACGGTCGCGGCCACCGGCCGCCGGGGCGGTACGGGTCTGCGAACCGGTGGGGCGGGTGAGCCCGTAGTGCGTGTAGAGGTCCTGCTCCTGGCCCGGCTCGAGGTGCTGGTCGGCGTCCACCCGCGGGGCCTCCTTGACGGCCTCCTTCGTGGCCGCCACGTGCAGCTCGTCCTCCTGGCGGCGGGCTCCGGAGAGCGGCACGAAGCTCTGCTTCATGCCGAAGAGACCGGTCTTGACGGTCACCCACTCGGGACGCCCTGTCCGGTCGTCGAGATACACCTGCTCAACGCTGCCGATCTTCTCGCCGGTCCGGTCGTAGGCCGTAAGGCCCGCGAGCCCATCGGCGCTGGTGAAGGCCTCGCCCTGAGTCATGGGTGATCACTCCTTCGCAGCGCGCGACGGGCAGACTCGAATCTCGCCACGGACATCGCGCGCTTCCCCTCCATCGCGCGCCCCATAGGGGTGCGGCGCAACCAGGAGAGTCACTGAGCGTGCGCGGAGAGCTTGCCGGGAGCGCTTCGGCGGGCTGTTTGCGGCGATCGGGCCGATCTGGTCCACCGCCCCGCCGACTAGCCCATCCGGGTGAGAGCGGGACGGCTAGGGGAGAGCCGCCCGTACCAGGACCTGTTCCGTCTCGGACGGGAAGAAGTTGGTGATCCCCTGCATCAGGCGCAGCGCCGTGGTCACGCGCTGGGGGAGGGGGCGGGGCAGCCCGGCCGGGGTGAGGGCCGCTTCGCACGGCTGGGTCCGTGCCTGGTCCAGTTCGTGCTGGGCACGCTGGACCTCACCGTTGTGGATGTGGACGAGAGCGCGCCGGACACTGCCGGACGCCTGCTCCGAGACGCTCAGGAGCGCGGTGATGCCGGATGAGGCGGGGTCGGCGGCGGCCGGCCGGGGCGCGGCTGCCGCGGGTCCGGCGAGGGCGCACTCGCGTGCGGCCAGCCGGAGGTGGGTGCTTGCCTGGTCCAGGATTTTGACGATCGCACACAACCGTCCCGTGTCGAACGAGGCCATGGGATGACTCCTCTTCGATGCCGCGTGGGCGAACACGCACACGAGTAGTTTGTCCTTCAGGCGTATCACCGCTGTGCCCCCGACCCGAACCCCCGCGGGGGGAGCGCACGCGGCGCGCAGGGAAGGGCACACGCGGGCACACGGACCCGGATTTCCGCCCGGGGGCGCACGACCCGGACGTCAGGACGTGCGCGCCGCGACCGGTGCGCGGGCCATCTCCACCGTGAACTGCGCACCGGCGAGCAGCGCCAGGTTGGACATCCAGAGCCACACCAGGAACACCACCACCCCCGCCAGCGAGCCGTAGAGCTTGCCGTAGGTGCCGAACCCCGAGGCATACAAGGTGAAGAGGCCCGAGGACAGGAGCCACAGGAGCGCGGCCAGCAGTCCGCCCGGCAGGCTGCGGCGCCAACCGCGTTCCGCGGGCGGCGCGTTGCGGAAGAGCACGACGACGAGCAGGACCACCAGGCAGACCAGAGCGGGCCACCGCAGGACGCTCCACACGGTCTGCCCCGCGTCGCCGACCCCGGCGCGCCGCGCGACGCCCTGCACGAGCGGGCCGCTCAGTACGAGCACGAGCGCACTCGCGGCCAGCAGCGCGAGCAGCGCGAGCGCGGTCATGAGCACACGGTGTGCCTTGCGCCACACGGGCCGCGTGTCCTTCACGCCGTGCATGGCGTGCAGCGCCCGCCGGAAGACGGCCGCGTAACTCGTGGCCGACCACAGCGCGCTGACCCCGCCGCCGACCACGACCGTCACGGCGGCGGACCGCGCGTCGGCCATCTCGGTGAGCACGCCGTTCAGGGCGCTGCCCGACTGCGCGGGCGCCCAGTCGGTGACCTCGGTGATGAGCGTGCGCGTCGTGTCGGGACTGACCAGGCTGATCAGGCTGACGGTCACCAGGAGCGCGGGCAGCAGGGCGAGGATCGCGTAGTACGTCAACGCCGCGGCCCAGTCCGACACGTCGTCGTTCCACATCGCCACCGGCGTGCGGCGCAGCGCGGCGCCCCGCCGTTCCCACAGGGAAGGGGCCGCGGCCGGCCCGGCAGGGGCGGGGAGCGCGTCGGACCCGTCCGAAACGCGGGCGGACGCCGCACGCGCGGGCGTCGCGGAACTGTCCATGGGCTACTCCTCGTTGTCCGTCACCGGCGGCGTGCCGCGCCGGCGCCCGCTCCACCCTTGGACGCCGGTCGCCCGAATCCGTTACGCGGCGGCAAGCGGAACCCAATCTTCCCTTGCCCCCGTTCGCCGACCGCAGCCGCCCTGGGTACGGGCGGCCGAATACCGGAGCGTGGCGTCCTAGTACCCCGGACCGCGGGCGTTACCGTTCGGTGACATCGCGGACAGCTCTGTGACGTGCGCGGGGGCAACGGGTGCGGGGTGTCGCGGGTCGTACGTGGCGTGGGAGTCAGGCAACTGGCAAGCCGAGTTTTCCAAAACGGGGAGTTGACGATCATGAGCGTTCGCATGAGCCGAGGACTGTGTGCACTGGGGGCCGCGGTGGCGGTGGCGGGTGTTGTCGCCGGTACGGGTCCGGCGGCAGCCGCCGACTCGCCCCGGTTCCTCTCACCGGGCGAACTGCCGCCGCACGCGTCGTCGGCGTGGACCGCGGGACCGGTGACCTCGGGGCAGCCCGACCCGCTGCCGATGTGCGTGGGGGAGGCCCTGCCGTCGATCTCCGTGCACCGCGCCTACCGCACGGACTACGACACCGGCGCCCTCCAGGTGACGGTGGTGGAGCGCAGCGAGCAGCGGGCCAAGGACTTCGCGGCCCTGCTGCGCAAGGACCTCGACGGCTGCGCGAAGACGGTGATGCAGCAGAATCCCGAGATCACCGCGACGCAGAAGTACTACGGGAAGCTGAACGTCGAGGAGGGCGCCCACGTCTACGGCGTCCACACCGAGGCCACGTGGGGAGCCTCCGACATCAACATGTTCTCGGTGGGCCGGGACGGCAACACGGTGACGCTCGTCCAGTGGGGGCAGATGGGCAACTTCGCCCACGCGCAGGTGGCCGACTTCAAGGCCACGACGATCAAGGCGGTCGCGAAGCTGTACTGACGGCGGGCGCGGAGCCCCAGGACCGAATCGCGCGCCTCCGGTGCCGCCCATCATCTCGGCCGATGGGCGGCACCGGTGCGTTGTTGCGGTTTCAACTGACCCTCTGGGCAAGCTGGTTGGGCGAAAGCGCGGTGGTCGGCCGCCGCCGCTGCCCGGGGGGTGTCGCTCGTGGCCTTCGCCCTGGTTCGGACCCCCTACTTCCAGCCAAGCTAAGGTTAGGCTAACCTTCACGCCGTGAGATCAGGTGAACGCGCAGGTAGCGCAACACGTCCGCGCGGTCACGAACTGTCCGCCGAGCACATGACCGTGTCGTACGACGGCGTCGACGTCGTCCACGACGCCGCCATCCAGCTCAGGCCCGGCGAAGTGACCGCCCTTGTCGGCCCCAACGGGAGCGGCAAGTCGACGCTGCTGCGTACCGTCGCCCGCTTGCAGGGTGCCCGGCGCGGCACGCTGACCCTCGACTCCGGCACGGCCGACGCGGCCGACGGCTTCGACCTCACCGCCCGCCAGTTCGCCCGTCGCGTGGCGCTGCTGACCCAAGGACGCCCGACGCCCGGCGGTCTGACCGTCCGTGACGTCGTGGAGTTCGGCCGCTACCCCTACCGGGGCCGCTGGGGCCAGGCGGACGTCGGCGGAGCCGCCGTGGTGGAGCGCGTACTCACCCTGACCGGCGTGGACAACCTGGCCGACCGCGCCGTCGACCAGCTGTCCGGCGGGCAGTTGCAGCGGGTGTGGCTCGCCAGCTGCCTCGCCCAGGAGACCGGCGTACTGCTCCTCGACGAACCGACCACCTACCTCGACCTGCGCTACCAGATCGAACTCCTCGACCTGATGCGTGACCTCGCGGACGACGGCGGCATCGCCGTCGGCGTCGTCCTGCACGACCTCGACCAGGCGGCCGCCGTCGCCGACCGGATCGCCCTCCTCGACGCCGGGCGCATCGTCGCCGACGGCGCCCCCGAGGACGTACTGAGCCCCGATCGGCTCTCCGAGACGTACGGCATCCGCATCGAGGTCGACACAGACCCCCTCACCGGCCGGCTGCGTACCCGCGCGATAGGCCGCCACCACAGCAGAAGCGAAAGGCTCCACACCTCCTCATGAGACGCCCCCTCATCGCCGCGACGGCCGCCACCGCCGTGGCCCTCATCCTGTCCGGTTGCGGCACCTCCGAGCCCGCCGAGAAGAGCTCCGAGAAGAAGTCCGAGCCGATCACCCTCACCGACGCCAACGGCAAGACGGTGAAGCTGGACGGCCCGGCCAAGAAGGTCGTCGGTACCGAGTGGAACGTCGTCGAGTCCATGGTCACGCTCGGCGTGGACCCGGTCGGCGTCTCCGACGTCAAGGGCTACAAGGCGTGGGACTCCGCCGTTCCGCTCAAGAACGCCCCCAAGGACATCGGCACCCGCGGCGAGCCCAGCATGGACAGCCTCGCCGGTCTCACCCCGGACCTCATCGTCACCACGACCGACATGTCGGCCTCCGCGGTGAAGCAGATGAAGGAGGTCGCCCCCGTCCTCCAGGTCAAGGCCGCCGACGGCTCCGACCAGGTGGGCCAGATGTTCGACACCCTGGACGTCATCGCCAAGGCCACCGGCACGACCGCTGAGGCCAAGAAGGCCAAGGAGTCGTACGAGGCGAAGGTCGCCGAAGGCAAGAAGGCGCTGAAGGAGGCCAAGCTCGACGGCGCGAAGGTCGCCTTCGCCGACGGCTACGCCGCCTCCAACCAGGTCTCCCTGCGCGGCTACACGAGCAACTCCCTGCTCGGCGCCGTCAACGAGGAACTCGGCCTCAAGAACGCCTGGAAGATCAAGGGCGACAAGGACTACGGGCTCGCCACCACCGACGTCGAGGGCCTCACGGCGCTCGACGACGACGTGAAGTTCGTCTACATCGGCAACAAGTCCGACGACAGCTCCGACGTCTTCACCGACGAACTCGCCGACAACTCCGTCTGGAAGTCGCTGCCGTTCGTCAAGGACGACGAGGTCCACCGCCTGCCCGACGGCCTCTGGATGTTCGGCGGCCCCGGGGCGATGGAGGCGTACATCGACGCCCTCGTCGACAGCCTGAAGAAGTAGGAGACCGTGGCCGTCACCGCAACGCCCTCAGCCACGCCCGAACGCGCGGTCGCATCCCCCTCGGGCGCGGTCGCGGTGACGGCCGGTCTCGTTCTTCTGGTCGCCGTCCTCGCCGTCGTCGACATCACGCAAGGCACCGCGTCGGTCGGCCCCGGCCAGGTGTGGAAGGCCCTCACCGGTCAGGCCGAGCAGGGCGACTCCTCCGTCGTCATCGCCTCGCGCATGCCGCGCATGGTCGCCGGGATACTCGTCGGGGTCGCCCTCGGCGCGGCGGGCGCCGCACTTCAGGCGGTCAGCCGCAATGTGCTCGCCGCACCGGACACCCTCGCCGTCAACGCCGGTTCGTACCTCGCGGTGACCCTCCTGGTCGCCAGCGGTGCGACGGCGCCGCTGCTCGCCTCATCGGGAGTGGCCTTCGTCGGCGGCCTCGGCGCCGCCGCCGTCGTCCTCGCACTCGCCGGACGCGGCGCGGGCACCGTGCGCCTCGTCCTCGCGGGCAGTGCGCTCGCCCTCGGGCTCAACGCCATCACCGAGGCGCTCCTCCTGCTCTTCCCCGAACAGACCCAGGGCCTCTACCAGTGGGGTCAGGGAAGCATCAGCCAGAACGGCTTCGACGGAGTCGCCGAGACGGCGCCCGTCGTGCTCGCCGCGCTGGTGGGCCTGCTGCTCATCGCCCGCCGCGTCGACGCCCTGGCCCTGGGCGACGACGCCGCGCGCGGCCTGGGCATCCCGGTCCGCGGCACCCGTGTCACGGCCGTCGTCCTCGCCTCGCTGCTCTCGGCAAGCGCCGTGACCCTGGCCGGTCCGATCGCCTTCGTGGGACTGTGCGCGCCGGCCCTGGTGCGACCGCTCGCCGGCCGGGTCCGCGGCCTCCTGCGCCACCGGACCCGGATTCCCGCCGCGGGTCTCGTGGGCGCCGCCCTCGTGCTGGGATCCGACGTCCTCCTGCGGACCGTGACGTCCTCCCAGACCGCGGTCACCGTGCCCACCGGCGTCATCACGAGCGTCGTCGGCGCCGTGTTCCTCGTCGTCATGGCGATGCGCACCCGCGACGGCGGCGGCGCGGCGGCGCCGGACCGGCTGCGCATCCCGAGCCGGACCGCCTACATCATCACCGTCGTCGTGCTCGCGGGCGTCCTTGTCGGCGTCGTGATCGCGGCGGTGCTCGTCGGCGACAGCACGTTCCTGCTCGGCGACGTGGCCAACTGGGCCCGCGGCCAAGCCGGTCAGGCCATCACCTTCGTCCTCGACACCCGAGTCCCACGGGTGCTCGCCGCGCTCCTCGCGGGCGCCGCGCTCGCACTGTCCGGCACCCTCGTGCAGTCCGTGACCCGCAATCCGCTCGCGGAACCCGGCGTCCTCGGCGTCTCCGGAGGCGCGGCGCTCGGCGCCATCGTCCTCGTCACCTCGGCGCCGGGCTCCGGATCGTGGGGCATCGCGGGCGCGGCCTTCGCAGGCGCCGTCGTCAGTTCCGTCGTCGTCTTCGGGCTCGCGGCCAAGGGCGGCTTCCAGAACAGCCGGCTCGTCCTCGTCGGCATCGGTGTGTCCTCGGGAACGATGGCGCTCATCAGCCTCCTCATCGTGCTCACCGACCGGTTCAGCGCGACCAAGGCGCTGATCTGGCTCTCGGGCTCCACCTACGGACGGACCGGCACCGACCTGCTGCCGGTCGCGGCCGTGCTCGTGGCCGCGACCGTCGTGGCCGTCGCCCGCCGCAAGGAACTCGACCTCGTCTCGCTCGACGAGGACACTCCCCGGCTCCTGGGCCTCGACCTGGCGCGCGGACGTCTCGGCTTCCTCGTCGTGAGCGTGCTGCTCACCGCCACCGCGGTGGCCGCCGCCGGCACGATCGGCTTCGTGGGACTCGTGGCACCGCACGCGGCACGCGCCCTCGTGGGCCGCCGGCACGTACGGGTCGTCCCGGTGGCGATGCTGCTCGGCGCGAGCCTCGTCTGCCTCGCGGACCTGCTGGGCCGAACCGTGATCGCCCCGGCCCAGCTGGGCGCGGGCCTCATGACGGCGGTCGTCGGAACGCCCTACTTCGTGTACCTGCTGGTGCGCAGCCGCCGCTAGAGGGCGGCGGCCCGCGGCCAGGGTCTCCCGCCGCGCCTCGCCCGCGTCGGGCTTGCCGCCCGGCAGATGGAAGACGGTGAGGCATACGGCGGCCCCGCCGCGACGGGGGGACGCGGCGGGGCCTGGTAGGCGGGTGCCCCGGAAAACGCGTGTCACGCGTCCGACCTGAGACGCGATGATGCCGCGAGCGTCACTCCCCCGCGCCCACCTCGTTGAAGCGCACGATTTCCTCGATCGTCTTCTGCAGTTCCAGCTCGTCCGGGTCGGAGACGATCGCGTGCCCCACCTTGCCGTACGGTCCGAGCGGCGTATCGGGAGACGACGAGTACTCGATGTCGTCGAAGCGGAAGCGGCGTTCGAAGTCTTCTCGCGTCAGGTTCCCGTCGGCGGATCTGCGGAGGAGTATGTAGCCGTGGAGGCGCTCCGGTGCGGCGCGTCCCACGGCCTGAGTGGGCTCTTCACCGAGCGCGAGGCTGATCTCGGCGTCGAAGAGGTCCACGCCGAAGGACAGTTGGTTGATCTGTGGGGACAGTGCGCCGGGGAGGCGGATGGCGCACTCGCCGAAGGTCAGCCCCGCTTCTTCCACGAAGGCCTCCATGTGGAAGACGCAATCGGGTGCGGCGAGAGTCCCGAGCACCTGACCCGCGAGTGTCTCCATCTGGTCGAACAGCTCAGGATGCCGCCCTCTGTCCAGCAAGTGCGCCGCCAGGACGCTGCCTTGCGCGGCGCTGAGCGGTGACAGGTGATAGCGGGTCATGGACGACCAGCGAAGAGAGCCGTTCTGCCAGATGCCGTCCATGTAGACCTCCGGGGCATCGACGAAGGACTCGGCGACGACCTCGACGTCCGACCGGCCGGAGAACAGGTCCAGCGCCCGCGCGTACTCCTGCGCCGAACGGACGATGTTCGTACGAAGGGACCCGGCCCCGGTCGCCGGCTTGACGACGAAGACCTCGCCCAGATCAGCGGTGAGTTCCGCGAAGGCGGTGTCGTGTGACGCGTACCGGCAGCGCGCACGCCTCACTTGGGGCGGAAGGCGGCTCTTCTGGAGGAACTTGTCCCGGAAGTGGAGCGCGGACCTCGAATCCTTGTTGCCGGGCAGGTCCCATTGCTGGCGCAGGTATGCCGCCCCGAACACGCCCATCTCATGGACGGTGAGGACACCCGCCAGATCGTCGATGCGTGCGGCCAGTACGGCGCGGCACAGCTCCTGGGCGTTCTCCATGTCGGCGACGTACGCGGATCTTCGGTCCGCCGGTGGGACCGAGGGCGCCTGGACGATGTAGTAGGGGCTGATGCCTCGGCGTTGCAGTGCCTGGTCGAGATCCGGCCTGTATCCAATGACAACCATGGTCGGCATTCATGTCTCCATGAGTATCGAGGTCAACTCGGTGGCATGGTCGCACAACGGCCTTTAGAACGAGGGGACTTGACCGACCCTCACCGTGACGCGGCCCGGAGGGCCACCGTGGGGATCACCGCGAGGGCCAGGGTTCCCGCGGTGACCGCGAGGAGCGGATAGCCGCCGCCCGCCACCACCAGACCCGAGGCCATGCCGCCCGTCGCGCCCGCCAAGGACATGCCCACGTCGGCCAGGCCCTGTACCGAGGCCCGGCGGTCGGCAGGGGCGGCGTCAGTGATCAGGGCGGTGCCGCTGACGAGGGCCAGGTTCCAGCCCACGCCGAGCAGGACCAGCGCACAGGAGAGCAGCGCCACGCTGTCCGGCGGAGCAAGACCGGCGAGCACACCCGCGCCAAGCAGCACCGCCCCGGCAGCCGCCGCCACGGGCAGTCTGCCGATCCGGTCGGCGAGCAGACCGCTCAGCGGTGAGGGCAGGAACATCGCGCCCACGTGCAGGGCGATGACGAACCCCGCGGCCTGCGTGCTGTGGCCGTGCCCGGTCATGTGCAGGGGAGTCATCGTCATCACGGCGATCATGACCAGCTGGGCGGTGATCATCACGGTGGCGCCGGTGACCACCCCGGGGGAGAAGCGCTCCGACGCCCGGGGCTCCGTCGAGGGGGCCACGGCCTCCGGCACCGGCAGCCGGGTGTCCGGGGTGTCCTGCGGCTGCTGGAGGCGGGCCAGGAACAACGGGTCGGGACGCAGCCACACCCACAGCACAAGACCCGCGGCCGTGTAGGCGAGCGCCGCAAGAAGGAAGGGCCCGGCAAGGCGCGGGATGCCCCAGGCGTGTGCGAAGGCGCCGGTGGGGCCGACGAGGTTGGGTCCCGCGACCGCGCCCAGCGTCGTGGCCAGCAGGACCGTGCCCGTGGCGCGACCCCGCCGCTCGGGTGGGGCGAGGTCGGCGCCCGCGTACCGGGCGAGCAGCCCGGTGGCCGTACCCACTCCGTACACGAACAGCGACACGAGCAGCAGCCCCGCCCACTGGCCCGCGGCGGCCGCCACGACTCCGGCGCTGCCGAGCGCGGCGATCGCGTGCCCGAGCGCCAGGCCGGGGCGCCGCCCCTTGCGTTGCGAGACCCGCCCGATGAGCGCGGCTCCCAGGGCCGCGCCCCCGGTGAACAGGGCGGCCGGCAGCCCGGCTAGGCCCGTGGAACCGAGCAGATCCTCGGCGAGCAGAGCGCCGACCGTGATGCCGGCCGCCATGCCCGCGCCGCCGAGTGCCTGCGAGAGGACGAGTACGGACAACACGCGCCGCAGCACGTGGGGCGCCGCCTCTTCTCCGGTTCGGGTGACGGTGGCGGTCATGCCGTGCCCCGCACCGGCGCTTCCCCGTCAACGGCGGTGTCGGCGATGTCGGAGATCTGCGCCAGGGACAGGTCCAGCTCCTCGTGCAGGAACCGCACGACCGTCCAGTGCGGCAGGGCGTCCTCGTCGAACGGCCCGAAGGCCGCGGTGTAGAGGGGAATCCACCGCAGGGCCTCCTCGGCGGCGCTCTCGCGCCCCGGGGCGGCTTGGTAGGCGTCGTACGAGATGCTGCGGTGGTGGATGAAGTGGCCGCCGGGCAGCCGCTGTTCGCACAGCTCGTGGTACTCGCGGGTCTGCAGGATCAGGTAGTGCCAGATCTCGTCGATGTCCTGCTCGACGGGGAGAAAGAGGCCGCCCAGCAGGTCGGGATGGCGCGAGACCAGGTAGAGATGGCGCAGACACTCGCGGACCTGGTGGGTGACGACGGAGTCGGCGGGAGCGCCGGGCTTCGCCGCGAAGTGGGCCACCACCTCGTCGTGCAGAGCGCTGCCGAGCAGCTCGTGGGCGGTGGGGACTGTTTCCGTGCCGGATTCGGAAGCGGTGGGGGTGGCAGTCGTGTGCATGGCGTTGTCCTGTCGGGCGCGATCCGGGTGGTGGTCAGGAGGCGTCGGGCGTGGCCAGCCAGGCGTACTTGCCCGAGCGTCCGATCGGTACGTGGGTGCGGTGCTCGACGTGGCAGGAGCGGCCCGTCAGGACGCCGACGGATGCCGCGAGATCGCTCTCCTCGGCGGGCGTCAGCGGCACGTCGTCGAAGGTCGTGCACCACAGGCCGCACCGGTCCTCGCCGGTCAGGCGCAGTTGGTGCAGGAAGACGCGGGGGCAGGCGGCGGCGATGCGGGCGTCCAGGTCGGCCTGGGCGACGGGGCCGCCGGGGGTGGGCAGCAGTTCCTTCTCGCGGCCGCAGAAGGAGACGATCTCCTTCGGGTCCGTGCCGCCGTCGCGGGTGCGGACGCAGTCGCCGGAGCGGTAGCGCACGAGCGGCATGTAGGGATTGCGGATGCTGGTGACGATGAGGCTGTGGATGCCGCTGCCCGGCTCCACCGGGATCAACTCCACGCTCATGTCGTGCAGATAGGGCTGATAGCGGCCTTCGGCATCGCTGTAGAAGAGGTAGCCCAGTTCGGTGCTGCCGAAGAGGTCGACCACGGGGCAGTCGAAGTGGGCGCGCAGGTAGGCCCGGACGTTCAACGGCGTGTACTCATAGGCATGCACGATGCCGGCCGGTCGCGGGAACCCGTCCCACAGGCCCCACTCGGTGACTTTGCGGACCAGATGTGCCAGGTGGTACCCGGAGCAGTCCAGGAGGTATGAGCCGTCCGGGTGCGCGGCGCTGACCTCCCGGATCTCGGCGAGCATCCGCTCGACCTCCGCACGCTCCCAATCGGCCGGGTCCAGCTGCCGGTTGAGGTACAGGGTGCGGTCGTCGAGCCATCGTTCGCCCGGAGTCGCGTCCGGTGTGCGGGTGTTGACGCGCGCCACGTGTTCGGTGGCGAGGACGGTGGTCAGTGAGGTCCGCCGGGCGCCGCAGTGCCAGATGGCGCCGAGGTCGGGGTGCTCGCTCCACAGGCGGTAGTAGGAGCGGAGCAGGAAGTACGGCGGCCGGATGATCTGCATACGGGCGTGATTGGTCCCGGTCGACAGCACGAACTCGGCCTCACCCGCCTCCAAGGCGCGGGCCAGCTCGGGAGTCATCCAGTTGTCGGGGAAGCCCCGGGCGATGTCCGGCTTCTCCAGGACCGGGAACTCGCCGCGCTCGGCGGAGGCGCGGTAGAGGGGGATGTCGCGTACGCGGTCCAGGACGTCGGCGCTCGGATGGGGGTTCAAGGCGGCTCCGGTGCAGGCGGGGGGTGGGGGAGCGGGGCGGGGCCGCCGCCGCGAAGG
>NZ_JBHUZJ010000073.1:0-48865 GCF_042667685.1 Streptomyces sp. NPDC057302
GTGCCCCTTACTTACTACTGCCGCGCATAGGTCAGCCGAGCTGGACCACCGCGCGGGACATGCCGAGCACCTTCTGGCCCTCGCTCATCGCCACCAGGTCCACCCGGACCCGGTTGTCGTCGAGCTTCTGGGCGACCTTGGCGCTGACCTCGATCAGCGCCCCCTTGTCGTCGTTCGGGACCACGACGGGCTTGGTGAAGCGCACGCCGTACTCGACGACGGCGGCCGGGTCGCCCACCCAGTCCGTCACCACACGGATCGCCTCGGCCATGGTGAACATGCCGTGCGCGATGACGTCGGGAAGGCCCACGTCGACGGCGAACTTCTCGTTCCAGTGGATCGGGTTGAAGTCCCCGGAGGCGCCCGCGTACCGCACGAGCGTGGCGCGCGTCACAGGAAAACTCTGGGCCGTCAGCTCGGTGCCGACCTCGACGCTGTCGTACGAAATCTTGGCGGTCATCGACTCAGGCTCCCTCTGCCGCGGGCTCCGCCGCACGCGCGACGAGCTTGGTCCAGGCGGTCACTACGTGCTCGCCGGCCTCGTCGTGGACCTCACCGCGGATGTCCAGGATGTCGTTGCCCGCCATCGACTTGACGGCCTCGATGGTCGAGGTGACCGTGAGCCGGTCCCCCGCGCGCACCGGGCGGGTGTACGAGAACTTCTGGTCGCCGTGCACGACGCGGCTGTAGTCGAGCCCCAGCTGCGGATCCTCGATCACCAGACCCGCGGCCTTGAACGTGATCGCGAACACGAAAGTCGGCGGGGCGATCACATCGGGGTGCCCGAACGCCTTGGCGGCCTCCGTGTCGACGTACGCGGGATTGGCGTCGCCCACCGCCTCGGCGAACTCACGGATCTTCTCCCGGCCGACCTCATAGGGATCGGTGGGCGGGTAGGACCGCCCCACGAAGGACTGGTCGAGCGCCATGGACTCGGTACCTCCTGCACGTATGGGTAAACGACGCGAGGCCGCCCCCAGAAATCGGGGACGGCCTCGTGTACGAGCCTGTATCTAGCGCGTTTCGCGGTGCGCAGTGTGCGCGTTGCAGCGCGGGCAGTGCTTCTTCATCTCAAGACGGTCCGGGTCATTACGCCGGTTCTTCTTGGTGATGTAGTTCCGCTCCTTGCACTCCACGCAGGCCAGCGTGATCTTCGGGCGGACGTCTGTGGCAGCCACGTGAGTGCTCCTTGACGGACGGATGGACGGATGAACGCAAAAAAATAGTAGCCGATCGAAGGTCCGACCCCACAATCGGCTACCAAATCAGTAGCGGTGACCGGACTTGAACCGGTGACACAGCGATTATGAGCCGCTTGCTCTACCGACTGAGCTACACCGCTGCAGATGCCGGATCCCCTCACCCGAGGGTGAGGATCAACCAACATCAGAGCCCCAATGCGGAATCGAACCGCAGACCTTCTCCTTACCATGGAGACGCTCTACCGACTGAGCTATTGGGGCGAGCGATGAAGACATTACACGGTCGGTCGCCGATCGCCCAAATCCGTTTCGCCGGGGCTGTCCAGGGGGAACTAGGCAGCCGTCACGGGCGCCTCAGCACGTCACTTCGGTGCCACGCGCCACACCGGTTCAGCCCCTCCCGCACCACCGGTTCGGAGCTCCCCACCAGGGCTGTCCGGAGCCCCGCGCCCCGGCTGTCCGGAGCCGCGCGCCACGCCCGTCGGACACCGCGCACCACGCCGGTCGGACACCGCGCACCACGCCGGTACGACTATTCCGCTCCTCCTCGAAGAGGGCCGGTCGTCGCCCTAGGCTCGCCCCACGTTGCGTGATCTTGGACGTCTTGATCGCCACGCCCCGTAGCCGCCCCCGAACCTCAGGAGCGCGATGCCCGACAGCCAGCCGCAGCCCCACTCCTCCGGCTCCTCAGGCTCTTCCGGCTCCTCAGGTGACGGCTCCGACGCCACCGCGCTGCTCCTCTGCGGAGCCCGCCTGACCGACGGCCGGACCGTGGACGTGCGGCTCGGCTCCGGGCGCATCGAGGCGGTCGGTACGGCGGGCAGCCTGACCGCGCAGGCCACGCGCGTGGACCTCGGCGGCTACCTCCTGTTGCCGGCCGCGGCCGAACCGCACGCGCACAGCGACACGGCGCTCTCCGCGGACACGGAGGGGCCGGTCTCGTACGAACTCGCCGACGTCCAGCGCCGGACCACCGAGGCGGCCCTGCTCCAGCTCGGGCACGGCGCGACGGCGCTGCGCTCGCACGTGCGGATCGGCGACGTACCGGGGCTCACGTCGATGGAGGCGGTGCTGCAGGCACGGCGTTCGCTGCGCGGCCTGGTCGACCTGACGGCCGTGGCCGTGCCGCGCCTGCTGACCGGGGTGGCGGGCGCCGACGGGCTCGCGATGCTGCGGGACGCGGTGAAAATGGGCGCATCCGTAGTGGGCGGCTGCCCCGATCTGGACCCCGATCCGACCGGGTACGTGGAGGCGGTGCTCGAAGTCGCCGCCGAGCACGGCTGCCCCGTCGACCTGCACACGGACGGCAGCGATCCGGCCCGCCTGGGGCGGCTCGCGGCGATGGCGGGCGGGCTGCGGCCCGGGGTGACGATCGGGCCGTGCGGCGGGCTCGGGCGGCTGCCGTCCGACGTGGCCGCGCGGACCGCGGAGCAGCTGGCCGCGGCCGGCGTGACGGTGGTGTGCCTGCCGCAGGGCGGGTGCGGAAGCGTGGACCGGCGTGGCGCCGTGGCGCCGGTCCGGCTGCTGCGGGCGGCCGGGGTGCGGGTCGCCGCGGGCAGCGGGGCCATGCGGGACGTGGCGAACCCCGTGGGGCGCGGGGATCCGCTGGAGGCCGCCTATCTGCTGGCCTCGCGGTGCGGTCTCCGTCCCCAGGACGCGTACGGCACGGTGAGCGGGGCGGCGCGGGCCGCGATGGGGCTTTCCCAGGTGCGGGTGGAGGCGGGTTTCCCCGCCGAGCTGCTCGCGGTGCGCGGCGACCAGCTCGCGGGGGCGCTCTCGCTCGCGTACAGCCGCATCGTGGTGCACCGGGGGCGCGTGGTGGCACGGACGAGCGCGGTGCGGGAGTACTGCGATTCGGCTGCCGCCGTAGCCCTCGACCTGCCGCGGCAGGGCCGCTCGCAGGGGGGCGGCCCCGGCCGGCCGAAGGGCGCGGAGCCCTCGTGAGAGCGGGCGGCGCTTTCTGAGTCGTGCTCCCGTGTGCGCGGGGCGATCTTGCGGGGGCTGCCGTACGGTCGGAGACATGCGCATTGTCATCGCTGGAGGTCATGGTCAGATCGCGCTGCGGCTCGAGCGGTTGCTCGCCGCGCGGGGTGACGAGGTCGTCGGTCTCGTCCGCAGATCCGAACAGGAAGGCGACCTGCGGGCCGCGGGCGCCGAAGCGGCGCTGTGCGACCTGGAGTCGGCTTCCGTCGACGAGGTGGCCGGGCTCCTGGAAGGCGCCGACGCGGCCGTCTTCGCGGCGGGCGCGGGACCGGGCAGCGGGGTCGACCGCAAGAACACCGTGGACCGCGACGCCGCCGTGCTCTTCGCGGACGCCGCGGAGCGCGCCGGAGTGCGGCGCTACGTAGTGGTGTCGTCGATGGGCGCGGACCCCGCGCACCAGGGCGACGAGATCTTCGACGCCTACCTGCGGGCCAAGGGCGAGGCCGACGCCTCCGTACGCGGTCGCAAGGCCCTGGACTGGACGATCCTGCGCCCCGGGATGCTGACGGACGACGCGGGCACCGGACTCGTGCGTCTGGAGGCGTCGACCGGACGCGGGCCGATCCCGCGTGACGACGTGGCCGCCGTGCTCGCGGAGCTCGTCGACTCCTCGGCGACGGCGGGCCTGACGCTGGAGCTGGTCAGCGGGTCCACGCCGGTGTCCGTGGCGGTCAAGTCCGTTGCGGGGAACTGAACTCCGCTCTACGGGGAACTGATGTCCGTACGGCGATGTCGGTCTTCTGAGGGATGTCCCGCGCGCGGGGCGGTGCTTGGCTGAAGTTGCCGCCTACGTGAGGAACACCATGCCTGCTTCCGATGTGCCTGCCGCGCAGGAAGCTCTCCTGCGGCAGATGTACGCCGTCTTCAGTACCGAAGAGCGCGACGCGTTCATCCCGCGCTCCCTGGCGCCGGACGTGAACTGGCCGAACCTCCTGGACAACACGCGGGCCCGGGGCATCGCGGCCGTCCGCGCCTACTGGGCGCGGCAGTTCGCGGCCATGCACCCCCTGGTGCACCTGGAGCGGCTGCGGCTCGACGACGACGGCCGCCGGGTCGTGGCGACCGTGCGGCCCGGCCTCCGGGACGGGACGGGCGACCACTGGGCGCCGACGACGGTCGAGCACGTCTACACGTTCCGCGACGACGGCCTGGTGAGCCGGATGGACGTACGGCAGCCGTGACCGCCCCACGCGGGCCCCAGAGCCGCCCTGGAGGGCCGTGAGAGCGCCTCAGAACAGCGGGAGCTGGCCGGGGAAGTCCGGGACCGTGTAACCGTCCAGAGCGGGCTGTGCGGCGCCGAGCATGGCCTGCCTGCGCGAGCCCGGACAGGAGACGAGGTCGCCGCTGCCGCGCTGACCCGGCGGATCGTGACGGGCGAACCGGCCGCCGACGACCGCGATTTCACGGCGGCACTCGGGGCAGTTCCTGCGGCGCGATGACGATGACGTGAACGACGAGGACGACATGGCCTCAGCGTACGAAAAGACCCCCTCCGACATGCGTTTCCGCAAGATCGAAGAGGGTTGCGAACGGTCGGTGGCGACCGCCCACCACCGGAGCCGAAGCTCACCCAGGGCTGCGCGAGGAACTCTGCCGGGTGCGCAGGAGCCACCCCTGGATGACCGCGTTACACACGGCAACCACAACGGCGAACACGATCGCATCCGTCCACGACCTGCCCAGGACCAGGCGCCAGAACACGGCGAGCGCCCCGTAGATGACCACCCACGTAGTGATCACGACTACCCATCGCACCCAGCGCCGAGCCCACCACTCCACCGGCACGAGCTTGCCCACGCTCCATCGGTCCATGGCCCACGCTTACCCCGTAGCCGCGCTTTGAGAAGAAGCGTTTCCGGCGAAGTCGCGGGAGCGGCTTGGGCGGGCTTCGGGGCGTTCGAATGCGAGTAAGGGTGAGGGTGAGGGTGCGGCAGCCCGTCGTACGGAGACATGACGAAGGGCCCGTGACCTGGATTTCTCGCAGGTCACGGGCCCTTCGTTCCCATGTGGCGGCGCCAGGATTCGAACCTGGGAAGGCTGAGCCGGCAGATTTACAGTCTGCTCCCTTTGGCCGCTCGGGCACACCGCCTGGGTCGCTGCCTGGAATCGGTCGCTTTGTGCGGCGCTCCGTGGCAACGACGTAAACGATACCTGATGCATGGGGGTGCTTCGCCACCCGATTGATCAGTACCCGGCGCCGGGGCGGTGGCTAGGCTTTGCGGATGCGGCCAGGGACCGAAGGCCGTGCACCAGCCGAGTACGCAGACCCCGATACAAGGAGCCACAGGACATGGCCGACTCCAGTTTCGACATCGTCTCGAAGGTCGAGCGGCAGGAGGTCGACAACGCCCTCAACCAGGCCGCCAAGGAGATCTCGCAGCGCTACGACTTCAAGGGCACGGGTGCCTCGATCGCCTGGTCCGGCGAGAAGATCCTCATGGAGGCGAACGGCGAGGAGCGGGTCAAGGCGATCCTCGACATCTTCCAGTCCAAGCTGATCAAGCGCGGCATCTCACTGAAGTCGCTGGACGCGGGTGAGCCGCAGTTGTCCGGCAAGGAGTACAAGATCTTCGCCTCCATCGAGGAGGGCATCTCCCAGGAGAACGCGAAGAAGGTCGCCAAGATCATCCGCGATGAGGGCCCCAAGGGCGTCAAGGCGCAGGTCCAGGGCGAGGAGCTGCGCGTCAGCTCCAAGAGCCGCGACGACCTGCAGGCCGTACAGGCGCTCATCAAGGGGCAGGACTTCGATTTCGACGTGCAGTTCGCCAACTACCGGTAGTCGCCAGTAAGTACTGCCGGTCAGTACTGGTGATTTCTCGTCGTACGACGCCGAAGGGCGGGCACCCGGTTCGGGTGCCCGCCCTTGCTGCTGGCCGCAGATCGGGGGATTGACGCCCCAAGGGGCGCGCATGCCTCAGCGGCGCGAGTGGCCGAAGAAGATGCGGTAGGCGACGAGCAGGACGAGTGAGCCGCCGATCGCCGCCGCCCAGGTCGCGCCGTCGTAGATGTCGTTGGCTATCGGGCGGTCGAGATAGCGGGCGGAGAGCCAGCCGCCGATGAAGGCGCCTGCGATGCCGATGACGGTCGTGCCGATGAATCCGCCCGGGTCGCGGCCGGGCAGCAGGACCTTGGCCACGACACCGGCGAGCAGCCCAAGAACGATCCAGCTGATGATGCCCATGCGGTGAACCTGCCCCTCTTTCGTGCTGTTGTCCGGAAGGACGTCACGAGTGCGGGGCGCGGTTGCGGCTGTCGGCCGGATGCGGCGTATGCCACAGATGGGGCCTGGGGCAGGGCGGTCGCCTCAGCGCGACGCGAACGGCTGGTCCGTGCGCACGATTTCGCGGCCGAGCGGCATCAACGACACCGGGATCAGCTTGAAGTTGGCGATGCCCAGCGGGATGCCGATGATCGTGACGCACAGCAGGAAACCGGTGACGATGTGGCCGATCGCGAGCCACCAGCCCGCGAGGATCAGCCACAGGACGTTGCCGACGCAGGACGCCGCGCCCGCGTCGCGGCGCTCAACCGCCGTGTACCCGAAGGGCCACAGGGCATAGCGGCCTATCCGGAAGCTGGCGACTCCAAAGGGGATGCCGATAATCGTGACGCACAGGAGCGCCCCGGCCAGGAGATAGCCGAGGAACATCCAGAAGCCGCACAGGACTAGCCAAATGACGTTGAGAATTGTCTTCACTGTTGGCGACCTGCCATCTGCTCGAGCCGGGCAATGCGCTCCGCCATCGGCGGATGCGTGGAGAACATCTTGGACATGCCCTGCCCCGGACGGAAAGGGTTCGCAATCATCATGTGACTTGCCGTCTCGAGGCGAGGCTCGGGCGGCAGCGGCAGCTGCTTCGTGCCCGCGTCGAGCTTACGCAGGGCGCTGGCGAGGGCCAGTGGGTCCCCCGTCAGCTGCGCGCCCGAGGCGTCGGCCTCGTACTCCCTGGAGCGGCTGATCGCGAGTTGGATGACGGAGGCGGCCAGCGGGCCCAGGAGCATGATCAGGAGCATGCCGAAGATGCCGGGGCCCTCGTTGTCGTTCGACCTGCCGACCGGGATCAGCCAGGCGAAGTTGACCAAGAACATGATCACCGAGGCGAGCGCGCCGGCGACCGACGAGATCAGGATGTCGCGGTTGTAGACGTGGCTGAGCTCGTGGCCGATGACTCCGCGCAGTTCACGCTCGTCCAGGAGGCGCAGGATGCCGTCGGTGCAGCACACCGCGGCGTTGCGCGGATTGCGGCCCGTCGCGAACGCGTTCGGCGCCTCGGTGGGCGAGATGTAGAGGCGGGGCATGGGCTGGCGGGCCTGGGTGGAGAGCTCGCGGACCATGCGGTACAGCTCGGGTGCCTCGAATTCGCTCACCGGGCGCGCGCGCATGGCGCGCAGGGCGAGCTTGTCGCTGTTCCAGTACGCGTACGCATTGGTGCCGAGCGCCACGAAGAGCGCGACGATCAAGCCCGTACGTCCGAAGAAACTGCCGATGACGAGGATGAGAGCGGACAGTCCCCCGAGGAGTACGGCGGTCTTCAGCCCGTTGTGCCGGCGGTGCACGGTACGCCCTCCTGTGGTGCGTGGGGGAACCCTCTGTCTACTGGTGCTTCCACTCTTCAGTGGACCCTCCCGTACTGGTCAACGCCAGGCGAGGAGCACTAGTTCCCTTGTGCGCGCAGGAGCGGGCAGGAGCGGTGTGGGCCGCTCGGGTGAGACCCGGAGCGGCCCTTCGGGGGTGGGGACGCGTCAGAAGAGGCCGGTGTCGGAGAACCTCAGGACCAGTTGCGGCGCTCCGGAGAGGGCGATGCCGAGGACCGCGGTCAGGGCGATGGCAACCGTGAGGGGCGCCGGGACACGGTGCGCGACCGGCTCGCCCTCGGGGGCGCGGAAGAGCAGCGCGGTCCACTGGAGGTAGTAGAAGAGTGCGATCACCACGTTCACGGCCATCACCACGGTGAGCCAGCCCAGGCCCGCGTCGACCGCCGCCGAGAAGACGGTGACCTTCGCGAAGAGGCCGATGATGCCCGGCGGCAGGCCCGCCAGGCAGAGCAGGAAGAAGCCGAGCACCAGGGCGGCGAGGGGGCTCCTGGCGTACAGGCCCCGGTAGTCGCTGACGCGGTTCAGGCGCTGGGTGCGGCCGACGAGCGCGGCGACGGCGAAGGCTCCGAGGTTCACGGCCGCGTACATCAGGGCGTACGCGACGGTGGAGCCGATGGCCTTCTCGGCCTCGGCGGGGTTGTCGGCGTATCCGGCCGCGGCGATCGGCACGAGGAGGTATCCCGCCTGGCCGACCGAGGACCAGGCGAGCAGGCGTACCGCGCTGTACGCGCGCGTGGCCCGCTGGCGCAGCGCCGCCACGTTGCCCGCGGTCATGGTGAGGGCGGCGAGCACGGCGAGCGCCGGACCCCACACGTCGGCGTACGAGGGGAAGGCGACGACGGTGACCAGGATCAGGCCGGTGAAGCCGACCGCCTTGCCGACCACGGAGAGGTAGGCGGCGACGGGCAGCGGCGCGCCCACGTAGGTGTCGGGCACCCAGAAGTGGAAGGGCACGGCGGCCACCTTGAAGGCGAAGCCGACCAGGGTGAGGGCGACGCCGGTCTGGGCGAGCGTGTCGAGCTGTCCGTCGACGTGCTGGAGCTCCTCGGCGATCTCCGTCAGGTGCAGGGTGCCGGTCGCCGCGTAGACGAAGCTGACGCCCATCAGCGTCACGGCGGTCGCGGTGACGGAGGAGAGGAAGAACTTCAGGGCGGCTTCGGAGGACTTCTTGTCGCCGTGCCTGAGGCCCACGAGCGCGAACGCGGGCAGCGAGGCGACTTCGAGGGCGACGATCAGGGTCGCCAGGTCACGCGAGGCGGGCAGCAGCGCGGCGCCCGCCGCGGAGGAGAGCAGCAGGAACCAGAACTCCCCTTCGGGGAGTTCCTTCCCCGTGCCGTGCGCGTCCTTGAGCGCGCTCATCGAGAGCAGCGCGGCCAGCAGGGCGCCGCCGAGGACGAGCAGTTGGATGACGAGCGTGAAGCGGTCGGCCGTGTAGCTGCAGGCGTCCGCGCCGCCGGTCAGGCAGAACGTCGAGCGGTCGTCGTTCAGGATCGGCAGCAGGGAGAGCCCGGCGACGGCAAGACCCGCCACGGAGATCCAGCCGAGCAGCGCCTTCTTCTTGTCGCCCACGAAGAGGTCGGCGACGAGTACGAGGAGACCGACGACGGCCGCGATGGTGGGCGGTGCGATCGCGAGCCAGTCGACGGACTGGACGACGCCGGCGGCGCTTTCGGCGGCCACGGTCACGACTTGCCTCCTGAGAGGAGCTGCTGCACGGCCGGGTCGGTGAGGCCGAGCAGAGCGGCGGGCCAGAGTCCGGCGATGACGGTGAGGGCGACGAGCGGGGTCCAGGCGGCGAACTCGTAGCCCTGGACGTCGGCGAGCGCCGGGGTGTCGGTCCTGGCCGCGTCCTGGGGCATCGGGCCCATGCAGACGCGGCGTACGACGATGAGCATGTACGCGGCGGTGAGCAGGGTGCCGAAGGCGGCGATCGCCATGAAGGTGAGGAAGGCGGGGCGGCTGAGGCCGTCGGCGGGCTTGAACGCGCCGAACAGCGCGAGCATTTCGCCCCAGAACCCGGCCAGGCCCGGCAGGCCGAGCGAGGCGACGGCGCCGAAGGCGAGGAGGCCGCCGAGGCGGGGCGCCTTGCCGTAGAGCGCGGCGCCCGATTCCTGCGCGAGGGTGTCGAGGTCGCTGGTGCCGGTGCGGTCCTTGAGCGCGCCGACGAGGAAGAACAGCAGGCCGGTGATGAGGCCGTGCGCGATGTTGGCGAACAGCGCGCCGTTCACGCCGGTCGGGCTCATCGTCGAGATGCCGAGCAGGACGAAGCCCATGTGGCCCACGGACGAGTAGGCGATGAGGCGCTTGAGGTCGCCCTTCGCGCCCTGCTTGGCGAGGGCGAGGCAGGCGAGCGAGCCGTAGATGATGCCGACGACCGCGAAGGCCGCGAGGTACGGCGCGAAGGTCTGCATCCCGTCGGGTGCGATCGGCAGCAGGATCCGGACGAATCCGTACGTACCCATCTTCAGCATCACGCCGGCCAGTAGGACCGAGCCGACGGTGGGCGCGGCGGTGTGCGCGTCCGGCAGCCAGCTGTGCAGCGGCCACATCGGCGTCTTGACCGCGAGCCCGATCCCGATCGCCAGAACGGCGATGACCTGCACGGATGAGGTCAGGCCCCGGCCGTTGTCAGTGGCGAGTGCCACCATGTCGAATGTGCCGGACTTGAGGCCGATGAGGAGGAGACCGAGCAGCATCACGACGGAGCCGAGCAGCGTGTAGAGGATGAACTTCCAGGCGGCCCGCGTCCGTTCGGCGCCGCCCCAGCGGGCGATGAGGAAGTACATCGGGATGAGGACCATCTCGAACGCGAGGAAGAACAGCAGCAGGTCGAGGACGGCGAAGGTCGCGAGGGTGCCGGACTCGAGCACGAGGATCAGCGCGACGAATGCCTTGGGAGACGGGCCCGACGGCATTTTGAAGTAGGAGTACAGCGCGCAGAGGAAGGTCAGCAGCGCGGTCAGGACCAGGAGGGGGAGCGAGATGCCGTCGATGCCGAGGTGGATGCGCACGTCGAGTGCGGGGATCCAGCTGATATCGGTCGTGGCCTGCATCTTTGACGGATGGTCATGGTCGAAGCCGAGTGCGAGGACGATCGCGGCGATGAGGATCGCGCCGGTCACGATCACGCCGTGGCGCAGCACGGCCTGGTCGGGTGACTTCCCCTTCAGTCCGGGCGGGGCCGGCAGGAGAGCCGCCACCGCGCCGATGAGCGGGCCGACCACGATCAACGCCAGAAGAAGCTGCATCACGGATTCACTGATATCGATCACGGCTGCTCACGCTCCGACGGTGGCGACGAGGACGGCGGCGACAGCCAGGACGACGGTGCCTGCGAGCAGCGCGCTCAGGTAGGTCTGCACATTGCCGGTCTGCGCCCGGCGGACGGCCTCGCCGAGCCAACGGGGTGCGGTGCCCGCGCCGCGTACGTACGTCTCGACGACCTCGCGGTCCAGGAAGCGCACGAGGCGTGCGGCGGCCTGGACGGGGCGCACGAACAGGGCGGCGTAGACGGCGTCGAGGTGGAAGCCGACGGCGGCGTGCCGGTGCAGCGGGCCGAGCAGGAGGCGGCCGGGGTCGGCCGGGTCGTGGGCGGCGGCCACGTCTCCGTAGGCGGGTTCGTGCGAGGCGATGGCCTCCGCTTCGACCAGGCCTCCGTCGGCCCCCGAGTCGACGGCGACCGCGCCCATCGGGTGGCGGGCGGCGAGCGCAGTGGTGTGCCGCCAGGCTCCGTACGTGACGAGTCCGCCGACCAGGGCGAGTCCCGTGCCCAGGACGGAGGTGGTGAGGGTCGGGGTGAGCGAGTGGCCGTCGAACCAGTCCGGCAGGACGCCGACGGTGAGGCCGAAGGCGAGTGAGGGGACGGCGAGCACCCAGAGCACGGCGGTCATCGTGACGGGCTGGCGACCGTGGTCCGGGGCTTCGGGGCCCTGGCCGTTGAAGACAAGGAGCCACAGACGCGTCGCGTAGGCGGCGGTGAGGAGGGCGGTGAGCAGACCGGCGATCAGGACGATCCAGCCCGCCGCGGTGGGGGCGGTCTCGGAGTGCCCGGTGGCCGCGTGCTCGGCGGCGCCCAGGACGGCTTCCTTGGAGAAGAAGCCGCTGAAGGGCGGGATCGCGGCGAGCGCGAGGAGCGCCACGGTCATCGTCCAGAAGGCGTCGGGGACGCGGTCGCGCAGGCCCTTCATGCGGGACATCGCGGCGAGGGAGTTGGTGCCGGCGGCGTGGATGATCACGCCCGCGCCGAGGAAGAGGAGCGCCTTGAAGGCGCCGTGCGACAGGAGGTGGAAGACGGCGGCGCCGCGGTCGCCGACGGCGAGTGCGCCGGTCAGATAGCCGAGCTGGCCGATCGTCGAGTAGGCGAGGACGCGCTTGATGTCGTCCTGGGCGAGCGCGGCGAGGGCCGATCCGGCCATCGTGACGGCGGCCATGACGGCGAGGACGACCAGCGCTGCCGCGGACGCGGCGAAGACGGGGAGGAGCCGGGCCACGAAGTAGACACCGGCGGCGACCATCGTCGCGGCGTGGATGAGCGCGGAGACGGGCGTGGGGCCCGCCATCGCGTCGGGCAGCCAGGTGTGCAGCGGGAACTGCGCGGACTTGCCCGCCACACCGGCGAGGAGCAGCAGGGCGATCAGCGTCGGGTGGTCGAGGCCGCCGTCGGCGACCTTCGCGAGGATCGTCGTGATGCGGAACGAACCGGCGTCGACGGCGAGCGCGAACAGGCCGATCAGGAAGGGGACGTCGCCGAGCTTGGTGACCAGGAAGGCCTTGAGGGAGGCGGCGCGGGCTTCGGGCGTCTCCCAGTAGTGGCCGACGAGGAAGTACGAGCAGATGCCCATGATCTCCCAGCCGACCAGGAGCACCATCAGGTCGCCGGAGTAGACGACGAGCAGCATCGCGGAGGTGAAGAGGGAGACGAGAGCGGCGTACGAGGGGTAGCGCGGGTCGTCGCGCAGGTAGCCCGTCGAGTAGATCTGCACGCAGGAGGCGACGACGCCGACCAGGACGGCGACCAGGGCGGCGAAGCCGTCGATGTGCAGGGCGAGTTCGATGGGGACCGAGCCGGTCGGGGTGAGCTCGGTGGCGGAGTCGATGTCGGCGCCGCCGCCGTGGCGGGCGGCGACCAGGACGGCGATGACCAGCGCCACCAGGGTGGGCAGCACCGCGAGGGGGCGTACGAGACCCGGGACGGTGCGGCCGAGCAGCAGACCCGCGAGCGCGCCGAGGAACGGCAGGAGGGGGACGAGTACGGCGAGGGTGGTCGTGGTCACGCGGTGGCCTCAGCCTTCTGCGACTTCTGTGCCGGGGCGGGCTCCTCGGTGGCCGCGCCCTCGGCATCGTCATCGGGATCGTCGGGGCCCTCGGCGGTGTCGCGGAGTTCGTCGACGGCGGAGGAGCCGCGGTTGCGGTAGACCGCCAGGACGATCGCGAGGCCGATGCCGATCTCCGCGGCGGCGATGGCGATGGTGAAGAGGGTCAGGGCCTGGCCGGAGTGGAGGGCGTCGCGGAGCCAGACGTCGAAGGCGACCAGGTTGAGGTTGACGGCGTTGAGCATGAGCTCGACGGACATCAGGACCAGGATCGCGTTGCGGCGGGCGAGCACTCCGTACAGGCCCACGCAGAAGAGGAGGACGGCCAGGACCGCGGGATAGGCGAGGTGCATCAGCGCTGCTCCTTCTCGCTGGGGGCACCGGTCGTGGTGCTGTCGCCGGGGGCACCGTTCAGGCGGGTCATGCGGGCGTTCCTGCGGGAGAGGACGATCGCGCCGACCAGGGCGGCGAGGAGCAGGACCGAGAGGGCCTCGAAGGGCAGCACCCAGTGCTGGAAGAGGAACTTCCCGGTCACGGCGGTGGAGCCCTGGGCCTCGTCGGCGGCGCGGTCGAGGTCGATCCAGGTCGTCCGGAAGGCGTCGACGACGACCCAGACCAGGGCGGCCGCCGCGAGGACGGCCACCGCGAGCGCGACCGGGCGGTTGCCCGAATCGGCGTCCGGGGAGCGGCCGATGGGGGCCCGCGTCAGCATCAGGCCGAAGAGGAGGAGGACGACGACGGAACCGACGTAGATCAGTACCTGCACCCAGGCGATGAACTCGGCGGTGAGCAGGAGGTACTCGACGGCCAGGCCGCCGAGCGTGGCCACCAGCCACAGGGCGGCGTGCACCAGCTGCTTGGTGGTGACGGTGACGATCGCCGAGCCGAGGGTGACGAGGCCGACCAGGAGGAAGGCGATCTCCACGCCCGTCGGGGAGAGGAAGCCCTGGGGGGCGTCGGCCGCGAGCGAGGTGGCGGTGGCGGCTGCTGCTGCGGGGGTCACGCTTCTGCCTCCGGTCCGGCTGCTTCGGCTTCCTGGGCCGCGGCCAGCTTCTCCGCCGCCTTGCGGGCGGTGACGATCTCCTTGGGGTCCTCGGCCGCGGGGTCCAGGGCCGGCGGGGCGGGGACCGTCCACATCCAGTCGCGGAGCTTGTCGCGCTCGTGGGTGAGTTCGTGGATGTCGGTCTCGGCGTACTCGAACTCCGGGGACCAGAACAGTGCGTCGAAGGGGCAGACCTCAATGCAGATGCCGCAGTACATGCAGAGGGAGAAGTCGATGGCGAAGCGGTCAAGGACGTTGCGGCTGCGCTCGCGGCCGCCCTCGACGGCCGCCGGGACCGTCTCCTTGTGGGAGTCGATGTAGATGCACCAGTCCGGGCACTCCCGGGCGCAGAGCATGCAGACCGTGCAGTTCTCCTCGAAGAGCCCGATGACGCCGCGGGTGCGGGGCGGGAGTTCGGGCTGGTGCTGCGGGTACTGCTCGGTGACGGTCTTCTTCGTCATCGTGCGGAGGGTGACGGCGAGGCCCTTGGCCAGGCCGCTGCCAGGGATCGGGGGCACTAGTTGATCGCCACCTTCACGATGCCGGTCAGCGCGATCTGCGCGAGGGCGAGCGGGACGAGGAGGGTCCAGGAGAGCTTCTGGAGCTGGTCCTCGCGGAGACGGGGGTAGCTGACGCGGAGCCAGATCACGAGGAAGGCGAGTACCGCCGTCTTCAGGAGGGTCCAGACCCAGCCGAGGCCATCGGCGCCCCAGGGGCCGTGCCAGCCGCCGAGGAAGAGGACGGTGGTGAGGCCGCAGAGGACGACGATTCCGGCGTACTCGGCGAGGAGGAAAAGGGCGAAGCGCAGGCCCGTGTACTCGGTGTACGCGCCGAAGATGATCTCCGAGTCGGCGACCGGCATGTCGAAGGGCGGGCGCTGGAGTTCGGCGAGGCCCGCGACGAAGAAGACGAGGGCGCCGACGATCTGCCAGGGCAGCCACCACCACTCGAAGGCGTTGAGGATGCCGGGCAGCGAGACCGTCCCGGCCGCCATCGCGACCGAAGCCGCGGCGAGCAGCATCGGGAGTTCGTACGCCAGGAGTTGGGCGGCCGTGCGCAGGCCGCCGAGGAGGGAGAACTTGTTGGCGCTCGCCCAGCCCGCCATGAGCGAGCCGAGCACGCCGACGCCCATGACCGCGAGCACGAAGAAGATGCCCGCGTCGACGAGTTGGCCGACGGCGCCTTCGCTCGGGCCGATCGGGATGGCGACCAGGACGATGAGGTAGGGCAGCAGGGCGACGGCGGGGGCGAGCTGGAAGATGCGGCGGTCGGCCTCGGCCGGTACGACGTCCTCCTTCTGCGCGAACTTGACTCCGTCGGCGACGAGCTGGGCCCAGCCGTGGAAGCCGCCCGCGTACATGGGGCCCAGGCGGCCCTGCATGTGGGCCATCACCTTGTGCTCGGTCTGGCCGATGACCAGGGGCAGGACGAGGAAGACGGCGAAGACGATGAGGAGACGCAGGGCGACGTCGAGCGCGTCGGTCACTCCGAGCCTCCTGGGCGGTCCTCTTCGGTGGTGTTGTCGGGCTTGGTGGTGCCTGCGGACCCGGTGCCGGTGTCCTTGGCCGGATCGGGGTCCTTGGTCGGCTCGGGGTCCCTGGTCGGCTCGGGGTCCCTGGTCGGCTCGGGATCGGCTGAAGCCGGTGCCTCTGTGGCGTCGAACGCCGGTCGGGCCTGGTGCCACGGAGCGTCGGAACTGGTCGCGGGCGCCTCGGGCTTCGCCTCGGGTTCCGAAGCGGACTCTGGCTTCGCCTCGGATGCCGGGGCGGACTCCGGCCTGGGTTCAGGTGCCGGGGCCGCCGTCTCCGGATTCGGCTCCGGCGGCGTCTCCGTTGCCGGGCGCTGTGACGCCGACCCCTGGCTCACGCTGCGAGACCGACGCGGAGCCGGTGCCTCTGGCTGCGCACCCTCGGCCGCCTGGCCGGCAGGCCCCTGGCTGGTCGAGCCCTCCCCCGCCGTGCGGGTCCGGCGGACCGGGCGGTCGCCTGCCGCGCGGGCGGCGCCGCGGGCCGGGCGGGCCGGGGCCGCGGGGAGTTGGCCCTTCAGGGGGCCCCATTCGTTCGGGTCGGGTACGCCGGGAGGCAGCATCTGGCGGCGCTTAGGCCCGCCGTGCTCCGACTCCCCCGGCTCCTTCGCGCCGGGCCACGCCTTGGCGACCCGCGCCGCCAGGACGAAGTCCTTGCGCAGGGGATGGCCTTCGAAGGTGTCCGGCAGGAGCAGCGGCACCAGGTGCGGGTGGCCTTCGAAGGCGACGCCGAACATCTCGTGCGTCTCGCGCTCGTGCCACGCCGCGCCCGCGTAGACGTCGACCGCGGTCGGCAGAACCGGGGCGTCGTGCGGAACGGTCGTACGGATGAGGAGGCGACGTACGGGAGAGAGGGCGACGACGTGGGCCGAGACGAAAAAGCCCGTGCCCGGTTCGTCGACGGCGCTCAGCCAGTCGAAGTAGGTGCAGGCCAGGGTCGTGCGCGCGGTTTCGAGCGCCGCGATCCACGCGCTCGGCGGGACGTCGACCGTCAGGAGGTCGTACGACTCGTCCGCCGTGGCCTCCGCGCCGAAGAGCTCCTCGACGGGGCTGGGCAGCCAGCCGGTCATGCCTTCTCCTCCCCCGAGGCCGAGGCCGAGGCACCCGGAACCGGCACCGGCGCCGGCACCGGCGGCTTCACCAGACCACTCTGCAGAGCCGCCGCCGAGGGCCGGCCGCCGTTGCCGTTGGAGTACCGCTCGGCCAGCGACTCCCGCGCGATCTTCTCCTGGAGCTTGAGGATGCCCTGGAGCAGCGCTTCGGGCCGGGGCGGGCAGCCCGGTACGTACACGTCGACCGGAATGATCTGGTCGACGCCCTTGGTCACCGCGTACGAATCCCAGTACGGGCCACCGCAGTTGGAGCAGGCGCCGAAGGAGATGACGTACTTGGGCTCGGGCATCTGCTCGTACAGGCGCTTCACGGCCGGGGCCATCTTGTCCGTCACCGTGCCCGAGACCACCATCAGGTCGGCCTGGCGCGGCCCCGGCGCGAACGGGATCACGCCGAGCCGGATGAAGTCGTGCCGCGCCATGGAGGCGGCGATGAACTCGATGGCGCAGCAGGCGAGGCCGAAGTTGAAGACCCACAACGAGTACCGGCGGCCCCAGTTGAGGACCACCTTCATCGGCTCGGGCGCGAGGCGGGACAGCACGCCGAGCTTCTGGGGCTCGGGCGTGGGGAGCACGGTCGGCTCGGGCAGGAGCACGGGCTCCGGGGTCACGTCCATGTCAGGACGCCCTTCTTGTATGCGTACAGCAGGCCCACGGTCAGGAAGCCGAGGAAGATGAACATCTCCACCAGCGTCGTCGCACCGTAGCCGGGCGCGGCGAAAACCGTCGCCCAGGGGAAGAGGAAGATCGAGTCGACGGCGAAGATGACATAGAGGAACGCGTAGACGTAGTAGCGGACCTGGGTGTGGGCCCAGCCGTCGCCGACCGGGTCGACGCCGCACTCGTACGTCAGGAGCTTCTCGGGAGTCGGCACGACGGGCCTGAGCAGCCGCCCCGCGCCGAAGGCGACAGCGACGAACAGCACGCCGACGACGGCGAGCAGTCCGACGACGGAGTACGACTGGTAGTAGCTCGCCGCGACGTTCGTCACATGCACGTCAGCCCCTCACTCCCTGACCGCCTCTGACACTGATCGCTGTTCGACGATCTGTACGCACGGGAGTCTAGGGCCTGCTAAAGACGAGGTAAGCAGAGCGTCACGCATCGGCAAGTACTGATCGCTCAGCATGTCGCCCGTGATCTCGTCCAGGACGCCGCCCGTGGTGTGGCGACGGCGGGTGGGGTTATCCCCCGGGAGTCCGGGCGGTCCTCCTCATGGCATCGCGGCGCCGAGCCGTGCACTCTGGCGCATATGACCGCACGCACCATGTCCTCGTCGCCGTACCCGGCCTCGTCGCCGTCCTCGGCCTCGTCCCCGCCACCGCCCGCGCGCTTCGCCGCGTACGACCGGCAGACGTGGAAGGAGATCGCGCACCTCCTCGCCAACCTTCCGCTGGGAGTGGCCGGTTTCGTCTACGTGGTCGTGACGCTCGCGACCGGCGGCGGACTCGCCGTGACGGTCGTCGGCCTGCCGCTGCTCGCGCTCGCGCTGCTCGGCGCGCGGCGGCTCGGCAGGGCGGAGCGGGCACGGGCACGCGGGCTGCTCGGGCTGCGGATCGACGAGCCGAGCCCGATGCCCAGGCACCGCGGGTACGGGTTCTTCGGCTGGCTGTGGTCGAGTCTGAAGGATCCGGTCGGCTGGCGCACGATGCTGTACTCGTTCATGCGGCTGCCCTGGGGGGTGCTGACGTTCGCGATCACCCTGGTCGGGCTCTTCGTGCTCTGGCCCGTGCTCCCCTACGTCGTGCGCGGCCTGACCAACGCGGACCGGGTGATGGTGCGCGGGCTGCTCTCGCCCTCCGACGAGCTGGAGCGGCGCATCGTCGAGCTGGAGTCGGACCGCGGGGTCGTCGTCGACACCGCGGCGGCCGACCTGCGCCGCATCGAACGCGACCTGCACGACGGGGCGCAGGCCCGCTTGGTCGCGCTGGCCATGGGGCTCGGTCTGGCCAAGGAGAAGCTCCTGGAGGGCCGGGCCGACGACACCGTGGCGGCGATGGTCGACGAGGCGCACGGCGAGGTGAAGCTCGCCCTCCAGGAGCTGCGCGACCTGGCCCGCGGCATCCACCCGGCGGTCCTGACCGACCGCGGCCTGGACGCGGCCCTCTCCTCCCTCGCCGCCCGGTGCACGGTCCCGGTGAAGGTGACGGCCGATCTGCCGTCGCGCCCGGCCGCCGCGATCGAGGGCAGCGCGTACTTCACCGTCTCCGAGCTGCTGCAGAACATCAGCAAGCACAGCGGGGCGCGTGCGGCGTCCGTGGAGGTGTGGCGCGCCGACCAGCGGCTGCTCATCCAGGTGTGGGACGACGGCAGGGGCGGCGCGAGCCTGGACGGCGGCACGGGCATGGCGGGGCTCGCCGACCGGCTCGGGGCGGTCGACGGCCTGTTCGTGATCGAGTCGCCGGAGGGCGGCCCCACGACGATCACGGCGGAGCTGCCGTGGCGGGACAGGGACCGGGACCACGCCGCCCAGGGATGATGCCGCCCCCTGACTAGCAGACCCTGGGCCACGGGGGTAGGGAAAACCCCCGGTCCAAGACACCTACGCACCACATGGTCCGGATCAGCCTCGGCCAGCACTCTGGAGACCAGACAGTGCGAGCAGGCCGAGCAGGCCCGGGAGACCGAGCAGAAACGGACGACACCGATGGCCACGGAGTACGGACAGGGGTACGAGCACATGGACCGTTCGGAGTTCCGGGGATCCGACCTCGACGAGCGGCGGCGCCGTCTTCCCGCCGGTCTTCGCGCGCCGATCGAGGCCCGCGCCTGGAAGGAGTTCGGCTATGTGCTCCTGAGCCTGCCGATCAGCATCGTCACGTTCACCTTCGCGGTCACGATGCTCTCGCTCGGCGCCGGCCTGCTGATCACGTTCATCGGCATCCCGGTGCTCGCCGCCGGGCTCGCCGCCTGCCGCGGCATCGGCTCCCTCGAGCGGGTGCGGGCGCGGGCGCTGCTCGGCGTGGAGGTGGCGAACCCGGAGCCGCTGCGGCCCAAGGGCGGCGGCGGGATGTCGTGGATGGGCGCCGTGCTCAAGAGCGGCGTCTCGTGGCGGCACGTCCTCTACTCCGTCCTCCACATGCCGTGGGCGATCTTCTCCTTCGTCGTCTCGGTGGTCTTCTGGACGTACGGCTGGGCGATGCTCACGTACCCGCTGTGGCAGTGGCTCTTCCCGATGTACGGCGGCCAGGACGGCATCCAGCTCTACGGCGACGACGGTCACCGCATCTACCTGGACAACCCCTTCGAGATCGGCGTCACCGCCCTCACCGGCCTGCTCATCACGCTCGCCACGCCCTGGATCGTCCGGGCCCTGACCACCGTCGACCGTGTCATGGTCGTCGGCCTGCTCGGCCCGTCGAGCCTGGCGACCCGCGTCGTCGAGCTGGAGTCGGACCGCGGGGTCGTCGTCGACACCGCGGCGGCCGACCTGCGCCGCATCGAACGCGACCTGCACGACGGGGCGCAGGCCCGCCTGGTGGCGCTCGCCATGGATCTGGGTCTGGCCAAGGAGAAGCTGACGGAGGACCCGGAGGCCGCCGCGCGCATGGTGGGCGAGGCGCACGGCGAGGTGAAGGTCGCCCTCCAGGAGCTGCGCGACCTGGCCCGCGGCATCCACCCGGCGGTCCTGACCGACCGCGGCCTGGACGCGGCCCTCTCCTCCCTCGCCGCCCGGTGCACGGTCCCGGTCCAGGTCGAGGTGGATATGCCCGCCCGTCCCGCCGCGGCGATCGAAGGCATCGCGTACTTCACCGTCTCCGAGCTCCTGCAGAACATCAGCAAGCACGCGCGGGCGACCCGTGGCGCGGTCGACGTCTGGCAGGTCGAGGACCGGCTGATGCTCCAGGTCTCCGACGACGGGGCGGGGGGCGCGGACGTGACCAGCGGTTCCGGTCTGGCCGGGCTCGCCGAGCGGCTCGACGCGGTCGACGGGATCCTGGTCGTGAACTCGCCGGTGGGCGGCCCCACGACGGTGACGGCGGAGCTGCCCTGGCGGGCCTAGCCCGCCCCGGCGCTCAGCCACCCACCCGATCCCCCGGAAGCACGGGGGATCGGGTGGGTTCTGCCGTGCGGGCCGTCCGAGCCGTCCCAGCCGTGCGTGCCGGGAGCAAGGACGAGCAACCGGTCTGCCCTTCAACGCCGTAACGCCCCTTCATACGCGCGATACTGAGGTGCAGGGGGACAACCAGAACCGAATATGCCGGGGGGCCGGGAACGTGGAGGACAAAGTGCGGGTCGTCATCGCCGAGGATTCAGTGCTGCTGAGGGAGGGCCTGACCCGGTTGCTGAACGACCGGGGGCACGACGTCGTCGCGGGGGTGGGCGACGCGGAAGCGCTGATCAAGACGATCAACGAGTTCTCCGCGGCGGGCGAGCTGCCCGACGTGGTCGTCGCCGACGTGCGGATGCCGCCGACGCACACCGACGAGGGGGTGCGGGCCGCGGTGCATCTGCGCCATCAGTACCCCGGCCTCGGGGTGCTCGTGCTCTCGCAGTACGTCGAGGAGCAGTACGCCACCGAACTGCTCGCCGGGTCCAGCCGTGGCGTCGGCTATCTGCTCAAGGACCGTGTCGCCGAGGTGCGCGAGTTCGTGGACGCGGTGGTGCGCGTCGCGCAGGGCGGTACCGCGCTCGACCCGGAGGTCGTGGCGCAGCTGCTCGGCCGCAGCCGCAAGCAGGACGTCCTCGCGGGGCTTACACCCCGCGAACGCGAGGTACTCGGTCTGATGGCCGAGGGGCGGACGAACTCCGCGGTCGCCCGACAGTTGGTGGTGAGTGACGGCGCCGTCGAGAAGCACGTCAGCAACATCTTCCTGAAGCTGGGGCTCTCCCAGAGCGACGGGGATCACCGGCGCGTGCTCGCGGTTCTCACGTACCTCAACTCCTAGCGATCCGACATAGCAATCTGACGCTTCGTCAGCTATTTGTTACCCGCAAGGACAACCGCACCAGGCAGCACGGACAGCGACAACAGCAGCAGGACCAGCGGCAACAGCACGAGCACGGAGAACAGTCCTAGAACCAAAGGATGAGTGGGGGCGTCTTCCATGACGGGCCGGGGGGTGAGGCACACCATGCCAAAACGGGGCAATGACGCGTCTCAAAAGAGCGTCCGTCATGCGATCTACCACAGGTAGGCGACCCTTACCGACGTAGGGTGGGCCTTGGGAAGGCCGGTCGCCCAGCCCTTCCCGCTCAGCCGCCCGAGGGAGGTCCAGTTCAGTGACCAGCCAGGTCAGTAGCCCAGCCGAGCAGGCCGATGGGGCAGTCGTCGGAGAGCAGCGCAAGCCTGCTGGTGAGAAGGACGTACGCCGTCTGGACCGGGTGATCATCCGCTTCGCGGGTGACTCCGGTGACGGTATGCAACTCACCGGTGACCGGTTCACCTCAGAGACGGCGTCCTTCGGGAACGACCTCTCGACACTGCCGAACTTCCCCGCCGAGATCCGTGCTCCTGCCGGGACCCTGCCGGGTGTCTCCTCCTTTCAGTTGCATTTCGCCGACCACGACATCCTCACGCCGGGCGACGCGCCCAACGTCCTCGTCGCGATGAACCCGGCGGCGCTGAAGGCGAACATGGCCGATGTGCCGCGGGGCGCGGAGATCATCGTCAACACGGACGAGTTCTCCAAACGGGCGATGCAGAAGGTCGGCTACGAGGTCTCGCCGCTGGAAGACGGTTCGCTGGACGGCTACAGCGTCCACCCGGTGCCGCTGACGACGCTCACCGTCGAGGCGCTCAAGGAGTTCGACCTCTCGCGCAAGGACGCGGGCCGCAGCAAGAACATGTTCGCGCTGGGGCTGCTGTCCTGGATGTACCACCGGCCGACCGAGGGCACCGAGAAGTTCCTGCGCACGAAGTTCGCCAAGAAGCCGGACATCGCCGAGGCGAACATCGCCGCCTTCCACGCCGGCTGGAACTTCGGCGAGACGACGGAGGACTTCGCGGTCTCCTACGAGGTCGCTCCCGCCTCCCAGGCGTTCCCGACCGGCACGTACCGCAACATCTCGGGGAACCTCGCCCTGTCGTACGGCCTGATCGCCGCGGGCAGGCAGGCCGATCTGCCGCTCTATCTGGGCTCGTACCCGATCACTCCGGCCTCCGACATCCTGCACGAGCTGTCCAAGCACAAGAACTTCGGTGTGCGGACGTTCCAGGCGGAGGACGAGATCGCGGGCATCGGGGCCGCTCTGGGGGCCGCGTTCGGTGGTTCGCTCGCGGTGACGACGACGTCGGGGCCCGGTGTGGCGCTGAAGTCGGAGACCATCGGGCTCGCGGTGTCGCTCGAACTGCCGCTCCTGGTCGTGGACATCCAGCGGGGCGGGCCCTCCACCGGGCTGCCGACCAAGACCGAGCAGGCGGATCTGCTCCAGGCCATGTACGGGCGCAACGGCGAGGCACCGGTGCCGATCGTGGCGCCCAAGACGCCGGCCGACTGCTTCGACGCGGCCATCGAGGCGGCCCGGATCGCGGTCACCTACCGCACCCCGGTGTTCCTGCTCTCCGACGGCTACCTGGCCAACGGATCCGAGCCCTGGCGCATCCCCGACACCGATGAACTCCCGGACCTGCGCGTGCAGTTCGCCTCGGGGACCAACCACACCGAGGACGACGGCACCGAGGTCTTCTGGCCCTACAAGCGCGACCCGCAGACCCTGGCCCGCCCCTGGGCGATCCCCGGCACGCCCGGCCTCGAACACCGCATCGGCGGCATCGAGAAGCAGGACGGCACGGGCAACATCTCGTACGACCCCGCCAACCACGACTTCATGGTCCGCACCCGCCAGGCCAAGATCGACGGCATCCAGGTCCCCGACCTGGAGGTCGACGACGCGAGCGGCGACGCCACGCTGCTGGTCCTGGGCTGGGGTTCGACCTATGGCCCCATCACCGCTGCGGTACGCCGCCTGCGGGCGGTCGGCGAGAGCGTGGCGCAGGCCCATCTGCGCCACCTCAACCCCTTCCCGCGGAATCTGGGCGAGGTCCTCAAGCACTACGACAAGGTGGTGATCCCCGAGATGAACCTCGGTCAGCTCGCCACTCTGCTCCGCGCCAAGTACCTCGTGGACGCGGTCTCGTACAACCAGGTCAATGGAATGCCGTTCAAGGCCGAGCAGCTCGCCACGGCTCTCAAGGAGGCCATCAATGGCTGACACGAAGACCGAAGGCACCGGGAGCACGATCGAAGCACTTTCCCTGGTGCCCAAGGCCGAGGCCAAGCAGTCCATGAAGGACTTCAAGTCCGACCAGGAGGTGCGTTGGTGCCCCGGCTGCGGGGACTACGCCGTCCTGGCGGCCGTGCAGGGCTTCATGCCCGAACTCGGCCTGGCCAAGGAGAACATCGTCTTCGTATCGGGCATCGGCTGCTCGAGCCGCTTCCCGTACTACATGAACACCTACGGGATGCACTCCATCCACGGCCGCGCCCCCGCCATCGCCACCGGACTGGCCTCATCCCGGCGCGATCTGAGCGTGTGGGTGGTCACCGGTGACGGCGACGCCCTGTCCATCGGCGGCAACCACCTCATCCACGCCCTGCGCCGCAACGTGAACCTGAAGATCCTGCTCTTCAACAACCGGATCTACGGCCTCACCAAGGGCCAGTACTCCCCGACCTCCGAGGTCGGCAAGATCACCAAGTCCACCCCGATGGGCTCCCTGGACGCGCCCTTCAACCCGGTCTCGCTCGCCATCGGCGCGGAAGCCTCCTTCGTGGCCCGCACCGTGGACTCCGACCGCAAGCACCTCACCTCGGTGCTCCGGGAAGCCGCCGAGCACCCCGGCACCGCGCTGGTGGAGATCTACCAGAACTGCAACATCTTCAACGACGGCGCCTTCGAAGTCCTCAAGGACAAGCAGCAGGCCGAGGAGGCGGTGATCCGCCTCGAACACGGGCAGCCCATCCGCTTCGGCGCCGAGGGCTCCAAGGGCGTCGTGCGGGACGCGCGGACCGGCGATCTCAAAGTTGTCCCGGTCACACCTGAGACCGAGTCACAGATCCTGGTCCACGACGCGCACTCGACCTCGCCCACCCTGGCCTTCGCGCTCTCGCGCCTCGCCGACCCCGACACCCTGCACCACACCCCGATCGGCGTCTTCCGCAACGTCGAGCGCCCGGTCTACGACACCCTCATGTCCGACCAGCTCGACACCGCCATCGAACAGAACGGCAAGGGCGACCTGGCCGCGCTGCTCGCGGGCGGCGACACCTGGACCGTCGTCGGCTAGCTCGACCCGCTTGAACTCGCTTGTTCCGAGGCCCGGTCCTGATCCTTCAGGACCGGGCCTCGTCGTATGCCGCGCGCGCGGTCTGCACGTCCGCGAGGCGCCGTTCGGTCCACTCGGCGAGCGCCCGGACCTGCCGGCCGACCTCGCGGCCGAGATCGGTGAGCGAGTAGTCGACGCGCGGCGGGATGACCGGCTTGGCGTCGCGGTGCACGAGGCCGTCGCGCTCCAGGGTCTGCAGGGTCTGCGCCAGCATCTTCTCGCTGACCCGGCCAAGGGCCCGGCGCAGTTCGCTGAAGCGGTACGAGCGCTCGTCCAGGGCGACCAGGACGAGCACGCCCCAGCGGCTCGTGACGTGCTCCAGGACGAGGCGCTGGGGGCACATCCCCTCGTCCCCGAGGTTCCAGTTACTTACTGCCATGCCCGTACCTTACTTCAAAGTGGGTACTTCCCAGAAGTTAGCGCTAACCCTAGGCTCGATGTCAGAACCGCACCAAAGGGACCAAAGTCGCTACAGGGAGATTCCAGACATGAGCATCGTCGTCACCGGAGCCACCGGACACCTCGGCCGTCTCGTCATCGACGGGCTGCTCGACGCGCGGGTGCCCGCCGGGCAGATCGCCGCCGTCGTCCGCGACAAGGAGAAGGCCGCCGGTATCGCCGAGCGCGGCGTCGAACTGCGGATCGCGGACTACAACGCGCCCGAGACGCTCGCCGGCGTCTTCGCGGCGGGCGACAAGATCCTGCTGATCTCGGGCAGCGAGGTCGGGCAGCGCGTGCCGCAGCACGCCGCGGTGATCGACGCGGCGCGGGCCGCGGGCGTCGCGCTCCTCGCGTACACCGGCGTCCTGGGCGGACCCGACGCCGACTTCGGCCTCGCGGCCGAGCACAAGGAGACCGAGCGGCTCATCATCGGCTCCGGGCTTCCGCACACGTTCCTGCGCAACGGCTGGTACCACGAGAACTACACGGCCAACCTGGCCCCCGTCCTGGAGCACGGCGCCGTCGTCGCCTCCGCGGGCGAGGGCCGCGTCGCCTCCGCCTCGCGCGCCGACTACGCGGCAGCGGCGGTCGCCGTACTGACCGGCGAGGGGCACGAGGGCAAGGCGTACGAGCTGAGCGGCGACGTCGCGTGGAGCTTCGCCGAGTACGCCGCCGAGATCGCCCGGCAGACCGGCAAGGACATCTCGTACGCGAACGTCCCCGCCGAGCAGAACCACGCGATCCTGACCGGCGCGGGCCTTCCCGAGCAGTTGGCCGCGATCCTCGTCGACGTGGACACGGCGATCGAGCGGGGGCTGCTCGCCGGTACGAGCGGCGATCTTGCCCGGCTCATCGGGCGGCCGACCACGCCTCTCGCGGGGGCGGTCGCGGTGGCGCTCAAGGGCTGACGCGAGGGCTCGCACGGGGCTCGTGCGGGACTCGCGCAGGACTCGCACGGGACTCGCACGGGACTCGCACGGGACTCGCACGGGACTCGTGCGGGGCTCGCGCGGGGCGAGACAGAGGTCATGACCGTTTTCGTGAGACGGGCATGACACGGGGGCGTCCGGGCCGCTACCTTCGTGCTTGCAGCGTGGAGCTGCCAATGCACCAAGGAGGGGCCGTGGACGCCGCCGCAGCTGAGCAGTCGAAGAGCGAGCAGCGCATAGGACTGCTGAACGGCTTCGCGGCCTATGGGATGTGGGGCCTCGTGCCCCTCTTCTGGCCGCTGCTCAAGCCCTCCGGGGCGGGCGAGATCCTCGCGCACCGCATGGCGTGGTCGCTCGTCGTGGTCGGCGTCGCGCTCCTGGCCGTACGGCGCTGGGCCTGGGCCGGCGAGCTGATCCGCCAACCCCGCAAGCTGGGCCTGGTGACGATCGCCGCGGCGGTCATCACGGTCAACTGGGGCGTCTACATCTGGGCCGTGAACTCCGGCCACGTCGTGGAAGCCTCCCTCGGCTATTTCATCAACCCCCTGGTCACCATCGCGATGGGCGTCCTGCTCCTGGGCGAACGGCTGCGCCCCGTGCAGTGGGCGGCCGTCGCCGTCGGCCTCTCGGCGGTCCTCGTCCTCGCCTTCGGGTACGGGCAGCCGCCGTGGATCTCCCTCTGCCTCGCCTTCTCCTTCGCCACGTACGGCCTGGTGAAGAAGAAGGTCGGGCTCAGCGGTCTTGAGTCGCTCGCCGCGGAGACCGCGATCCAGTTCCTGCCCGCGGTCGGGTTCCTGATCTGGCTCGGCGTACGGGGCGACGCGACGTTCGGCATGGAGGGCCCCGGTCACGCGGCGCTGCTCGCGGCGACCGGTGTGGTCACCGCCATCCCCCTGGTCTGCTTCGGCGCCGCCGCGATCCGGGTGCCGCTGGCCACCCTCGGGATGCTGCAGTACCTCGCGCCCGTCTTCCAGTTCCTGCTCGGCATCCTGTACTTCCACGAGGCGATGCCGCCCGAGCGGTGGGCCGGGTTCGGGCTCGTGTGGCTGGCGTTGACGCTGCTGACCTGGGACGCGTTGCGCACCGCGCGGCGCAATGCGGTGCGGTTGGCTGCCGCCAGGGCTTCGGCTGCCACGGCGGCCACGGCGGCCACGGCGGCTTCGGTGCCGGTCGCCGCCGGGCGGGAGACCGAGCCGATGACTCCCGCTGCCGGGCGGGAAGAGTCCGGGGTCTGAACTTCGCGGGCTCGCCTTTCTTGCGGGTGCGGGTTCGTTGTGGCTGGGCGCGCCGTTCCCCGCGCCCCTTTCAGGGGCGCTTACCCCCAGGCCCCTGCCTTCGATGCGGCCTCTGCGTACACGCTGAAATCCGTGGCCTCTCGGCCCAGTACGTCTCGTACGCCGCTCACCGGCGCCGCGTTGTAGCCGTCCGCCAGCCAGGCGAGTACGTCCGCGAGGGCGCGGGCCGGTTCGGCGGGGACGTCCGCGGCGGTCAGCTCGGCGACGTACGCGTCCGCCGTGATGTGCTCGAACCGCATCGGCCGTCCGGACGCCTGCGACAGCTCCGCGACCGCTTCGGCGAAGCTCAGCGCGCGGGGTCCCGACAGTTCGTACGTACGGTGCGTGTGCCCGTCCTCGGTGAGCAGCGCGGCGGCCACGTCCGCGATGTCGTCCGCGTCGATGAACGGTTCGGGCACGTCGCCGACGGGCAGCGCGAGGCGGCCCTCGCGCAGGGGCGCGGCGAAGATGTCCTCGTCGAAGTTCTGCGAGAAGTTGTTCGGGCGGATCACCGTCCAGTCCACGCCCGCCTCGCGCACCACGCGCTCGGCCTCCGCCATGGACGGCTCGAAGGAGTCGCCGTACACCTCGACGCCCCGCCCGGACAGGACCACGAAGCGGCGTACGCCGGCCGCCGCCGCCCGGTCGACGAAGTCGGCGATCGGTCCGGGCTCCGGCGGGCCCACCAGGTAGAGCGCGGACACGCCGTCCAGGACCGGGGCCCAGGTGGCGCGGTCGTACCAGTCGAAGCGGGTCTCGCCGGAGCGGGACGCCGCGCGCACGGTGCGGCCCTGGTCACGCAGCCGGGCCACGACACGGCGGCCCGTCTTGCCGGTGGCGCCGAGTACGAGGATGGGGGCGTCGGACGCCGGAGTGTTCTTCGCGGTGTTCTTCGCGGTGTTCTTCGCGGTGTTCTTCGCGGTGTTCTTCGGGGTGTTCTTCGGGGTGTTCTTCGCGTTGTCGGTCATGGGTTCAGTCAACTGCCCTGTCCCCGCAGGGCACATGGGCGCTCGTCTCGTCCGCATGGGAGTGCGTCTACGGTGGAGGCATGGACGCTCTGGGGGATCTGCTGCGAGGGGTGCGCGCGGACGGCGCGCTGTTCAACCGCGCCGTACTGAACGGTCCTTGGGAGACCGGGCACACCGAGGGAGCGGCCCTGACGCTGGTCGCGATGGTGCACGGGACGGCGCGGATCGCCGCCGCGTCGGGTGAGCCGCGCGTCCTGCGGGAGGGTGGCGCGGCCGTGGTCTGCACGACGGCACCGTTCACGCTTGCGTCCACGGAGGACGGCTCGGAGAGCGAGCTCATCACCGGGGCCTACCAACTGGACGGGGCGGTGGGGCGCCGCCTGATCAGCATGCTGCCGCCGCTCCTCGTGGTGCCGTCCGGCGAGGACTGTCTGCCGATCCTGGAGCTGATCTCCGAGGAGGTGGCCGCGGACCGGCCGGGGCGGCAGTACGTGATGGACCGGATGCTCGACTGGATGCTGGCCTGCACCCTGCGCGACTGGTTCGACCTGCCGGACGCCTGCCCGCCCTCCTGGTACCGCGCGCTCGGCGACGAGGTGGTCGGCCCCGCGCTGCACGCCATGCACGACGAGCCGTCGCGCCCCTGGACGGTGGCGTCGCTCGCCGCACGTGCCCAGGTCTCGCGGGCGGTGTTCGCCCGCAACTTCGCCGAGCTGGTCGGCAGGCCGCCGATGGCGTACCTGACCGAGTGGCGGATGACGCTCGCCGCCGAGCTGCTCGCCGAGCCGGCCGCGACGGTGGCTTCCGTGGCCGGTCAGGTCGGCTACGCGGACGCGTTCGGTTTCAGCGACGCGTTCAAACGGATCCGGGGCATCGCACCGAGCGGCTACCGCGCCTCACTGGCGGCGGGGCGGGTGGACTCGCGCGGGCTCAGGGCTGCGGGGTGAAGTGGCGGGGCTGAGGCCGCCGGACCTTCGTGGCTGGTCGCGCCGTTCCGCGCGCCGCTTCGGGGCGCGCCGATCCGCCCTGCGGGACACGGCGACCGATATGCGCTCTTGACGCGCGGTCAACCTCACCCGCACCATCAGGCACGCCAATTCCGTTCTGCGTTCGACGAATTGGCGTACCCCCACGGAACGACCCAACAGAACAGAACACGGAGCCCCCACATGAAGCTCTCCGTTCCCGGCCGCGCCGCGGCTGCCGCCGTCATAGCCGTCACCGGACTCCTCACCACCAGCGCGATATCCTCCGCGGCCCCCTCCCCCACGGCGGCCGCCCCCGACATCTCCGTGGCCAACGTCCAGGGCCACCTCTCGCAGTTGCAGTCCATCGCCTCGTCCAACGGCGGCAACCGCGCCCACGGCAGCGCGGGCTACAAGGCCTCCATCGACTACGTGAAGGGCAAGCTGGACGAGGCCGGATTCACCACCTCGCTCCAGGAGTTCACCTCCAACGGCAAGACCGGCTACAACCTGATCGCCGACTGGCCCGGCGGCGACGCCGACCAGGTCGTCATGGCGGGCTCACACCTCGACAGCGTCGACGAGGGCCCCGGCATCAACGACAACGGCTCGGGATCGGCCGCGATCCTGGAGACCGCGCTCACCGTGGCCAAGGAGCAGTACAAGCCCACCAAGCACCTGCGGTTCGCCTGGTGGGGCGCCGAGGAGCTCGGCCTGGTCGGCTCCTCGCACTACGTCGACAAGCTGCCCGCCGACGAGCGTTCGAAGATCAAGGACTACCTGAACTTCGACATGATCGGCTCCCCGAACCCGGGCTACTTCGTCTACGACGACGACCCCACGATCGAGAAGACCTTCAAGGACTTCTACGGCGGCCTCGACCTCGCCACGGAGCCCGACGAGGAGGGCGACGGCCGCTCGGACCACGCCCCGTTCAAGGACGCGGGCGTCCCGGTCGGCGGTCTCTTCAGCGGCGCCGACTACAAGAAGACCGCCGAGCAGGCCCAGAACTGGGGCGGCACGGCCGGTGAGCCGTTCGACAAGTGCTACCACTCCGCCTGCGACACGGCGTCGAACATCGACGGGACCGCGCTCGACCACAACAGCGATGCCGTGGCGTACGCGGTGTGGGGGCTCTCCTCGTAGGACCGCATGACCCCATGACCCCGAGCCCTGGGCCCTGGGCCCTGAGCCCCGAGCCCTGGGCCCCGGGCCCCGGGCGGGTCAGCATCCCCTGGACGCAATTACCTGCGTGTGCATATAGTGCACACGCAGGTAATTGCTCGGCCTCACACGGCCGTGCGCGACCACGCCACACACCAGGGGGCACAGCATGACCCGCAAGTTCCTCTTCGTACTCGGCAGCTCCAGGCCCGAGGGCAACACGGAGATCCTGGCCCGCAGGGCTGCCGAGCAGCTCCCGTCGGACGTGGAACAGCGCTGGCTGAACCTGGCCGACCACCCGCTGCCCGACTTCGAGGACCTCCGCCACGACAGCGACCACGTACGCCCGTCCGGCGACCACACCGCGACGCTGCTCGACGCGACCGTCGAGGCGACCGACATCGTCATCGCGTCGCCCCTCTACTGGTACTCGGTCTCGGCCAGCACCAAGCGCTACCTCGACTACTGGTCGGGCTGGCTGCGCACCCCCGGCGTCGACTTCAAGGCCACGCTGGCCGGGCGCACCCTGTGGGGCGTGACGGCGCTGGCCGACGAGGAGCCGGTCGTCGCCGACCCGCTCGTCGGCACCCTGCGCAACTCCGCCGCGTACCTCGGAATGCGTTTCGGCGGCGTACTGCTCGGAAACGGAAGCAAGCCCGGCGACGTACTGAAGGACGAGCGGGCCCTGACCGAGGCCAAGACGTTCTTCGCACAGGAGCCGGCCCTCGCGCGCTTCCCGTACGAGGGCTGACGCGCACCCGGGCGATCGCGTCCTACGCCGTGATGTCCTTCGCCCCGAACCGCGCCCACGCCGCCGAGCCGAACAGCGCCGCGTACAGGCCCTGCAGTCCGAGGTTCTTGACCAGCTCGTCCCAGTACACGGGCTCGCGCATGAGGTCCGCGAAGGACAGCCAGTAGTGCGAGAAGAAGTACGGCTGGATGGCGTGCAGCTGGGGGATCTGGTCGAGGATCTGGACCGTGATGAGCAGGCCGACGGTCGTCGCCATCGCCGCGATGCCGCTGCTGGTCAGCGTCGACACGAAGAGGCCGAGCGCCGCCACACCGATCAGTGATGCGGCGACCACCAGGGCGATGAGCAGGGCGCGCAACAGCCCCTCGCCGAAGCTGATCCGGGTGCCGGAGATCGTGGTGACCTCGCCGACCGGGAAGAGCAGCGCCCCGACGGCGAGCGCCGAGAGGGCCACGACGAGGGTCGCGACGACACAGAACGTCATCGTCGTCGCGTACTTGGCGAGCAGCAGGCGCGTCCGTCCCGCCGGGGCGACCAGGAGATAGCGCAGCGTCCCGGCGCTCGACTCGCCCGCGATGGAGTCGCCCGCGACGACTCCGACCGCCATGGGCAGGAAGAAGGGGAGCGTCGCGGCGAGCGCGGTGAAGACCAGGAACAGGCCGTTGTTGGTGACCTGCGCGATGAACGCGGGCCCACCGCCCTCGCCGCCCCCGCCGACCGTCGAACCGTCGCTGGTCTCGATCTTGAGGGCGATACCCACGAGGATCGGCACGGCGGCGAGCACCGCGAGCAGGGCGAGCGTGCGCCAGCGGCGGAAGGTGATGCCCAGCTCGCTGCGGAAGATCCCGAAGGTCCAGATCCGCCGCACCTCGCGCACGCCGCCGCCTTCCCGTACGTCGCGTACGTCGCGTACGTCGCCGCCCTCGCGTACGCCGCGTACGTCGTCGGCCTCAGCCCGCGACATCGAACCCCTCCCCCGTCAGCGCCACGAACGCGTCCTCCAGGGAGGCCCGTTCGACGCCGAAGCCCCGTACCCGCACGCCCGCACCGACCAGGGCTGCGTTCAGTTCCGCCAGGTCCGTGCCGCCACCGGCACCGGAGTCGGCGCCCGGCGGTTCGCCCGTCACGCGGTCCTCCGTCACGACGAGATCCATCACGCCGAGCTCCTTCAGGACGCGGACCGCGTCGCTGGTGTCCGGGGTCGTCACGACGAGGCGTCCGCGCGCACCCGCGGCGAGTTCGGCGACCGGGCCCTGGGTGATCAGGCGGCCCTGGGCCATCACCGCCGCATGCGTACAGACCTGCTCGATCTCGTCCAGGAGGTGCGAGGAGAGGAAGACGGTCGTGCCCTCCGAGGCCAACTCCCGCACCAGCGCCCGGATCTCACGCATGCCCTGCGGATCGAGGCCGTTGGTCGGCTCGTCGAGCACGAGGAGCTTGCGCGGCTGGAGCAGCGCGGCAGCGAGGCCGAGGCGCTGCTTCATCCCGAGCGAGTACGCCTTCGCCTTCTTGCTCCCGGCGGCCGTGAGACCCACCCGGTCCAGGGCCGCTTCGGCGCGGACCCGGCGGGTGCGCGGGTCGGCGGTCGGGTCGGCGGCGTCGTACCGCAGGAGGTTGTCGCGGCCGGAGAGGAAGCCGTAGAGGGCCGGGCCCTCGATGAGCGCGCCCACGTGCGGGAGCACCGTACGCGTGTCGCGCGGCATGGGGCGGCCAAGGACCTTGGCCCGGCCGGAAGTCGGCTCGATCAGGCCCATCAGCATCCGGATGGTGGTCGTCTTGCCCGAGCCGTTCGGCCCGAGGAAGCCGAAGACGCTGCCGGTGGGGACGGTGAGGCTCAGCTGGTCCACGGCCAGTTGCTTGCCGTAGCGCTTGGTCAGCGCGGAGGTCTCGATCACGCTGTCCGTCGCACTGGTGCTGGCGCTGGTGCTCGCGCTCGCGCCGGTGCTCGCGCCGGTGCTGATGCTGGTTCTGGTGCTCGGCACCTTTCCCCTCCCGTCGGCCGAGCGGCGGACTCAGGGGCTCTCCCCCGAATCCGCCGCCGGTATGCCACTGCGGGTGCGTCGTGGCTGTTCGCGCCGTTCCTCGCGCCCCTTACGGGGCGTTAGTCGGCCGCGTTCGCCGCCTTCACCAAGGCGTCCTTGGTCACCGCGCCCACGTAGACCTTGCCGTCCTCGGTGATGAGGGCGTTGATCAGGCGGGTCTTGAAGACCGTGCCCGAGCCGAAGTCGCCGGACACCTTGTCGCCGAGCGAGTCGAGGAGCCGCTGTGCGTCCGGCGGCACATCGCCGGAGCCGCCCGTCGGGATGCCCTGGCCGCCCGGCACCTTCAGCTCGGCGATGGAGTTCCAGCCCTTGCCGATGACGTTCAGACCGTTCAGGTCCTCCCCGCCCTTGAACTCCTTGCCGCTGAACTCCTTGCCGCCGAACTCCTTGCCGCTGTCCGTGAAGCCGTGCTTCTCGGCCTCGGCCTCCGCCTTGCCCCTGGCCTCGTCGGCCTCCGTGACCGTCGCGCCCTTGGGCGGCGTGAAGTCGAAGGTCGACGCGGCCGGCTTGCCGAAGTCGACCTTCGTGAAGCCCGCGTCGACGACCGCGCTGCCGCCGCTCGACGGAGTGAGCGTGAACTTCAGCGGCGTACCCGTCTCGGAGTCGACCGCGACCGTGATCTGGCCGACCGTCGAGCCGGACTGCTGGGGCTTGATGACCAGGCGGTAGGCGTCACGGCCCGCGACCTGCGCGGTGCCGTCCACCTTCACCGACGTCGTGCCGTCGGCCGCCTTCAGGGCTTCCTCGGCCAGTTCCTTGGGCGTGGAGGGGACGTCCTTGGGGAGGGCCTTGTCCCCGGAACCCTTGCCGGAGCCCTTGCCGGCGTCCTTGCCCGCCGACTTGGAGTGGTACGCCTCGTTCGACTTGCTGTCGTACGCCCACACGTCGTCGCCGTTGTGGATCAGGCTGTACTCGGCGGCGTCGTCCAGGACGGACAGCTTCTGCTTGTCCGGGCCGTCGGCGGCGACGCGCAGCGTGTGCGTGCCGGACGCCAGCTCCATCAGCTTGGACTGCGGGTCCGCGGCCGAGCCCTTGCCGTCCTCGCCGTCGCCGCCGCCCGAGCCGCCCGGAGCGAAGCCGCCCGCCAGGTCGCCGCCGAAGGACGGAAGGCCTAGGTCGGTGCTGATCTTGACGGTGCCCGAGAGCTGCTCCGTGTCCGAAGCGGCGATCTTCTCGATGAGTTCCTGTGCGGTGACGTCGGGCAGCTTGGGGTCGCCCGACGTCGCGAGCGCCGGGACGAGCCCGATGGTCGCCGCCGCCACCCCCGCCACCGCGACGGGGACCACGTAGCGTGCCGCCTTCCGGCGGCCCACGCGCAGCTCCCCGCTCTCACTGGTGTTCTGCTCCGGTTCGTACGGTGCCATTGTGTGCCCTACCTCCGTGGTCGGCGGCGGCCTTCCCAGTACGTGCGTGCGTCCACCCCGCGCCGCCATTCTCACCCGAATAGGTCAGGAGTGGTTGTTCTTGCTGGACCTTGCTGTTCTCTATACGACCAAATCGGCCAGCGAGAAGCGTCAGACCCCGGGTGCAACTCCACGTACTGCTGTGGGATGACACAGAGAGGCGGCGCCTCCCCCGTCCCGTAGGGGGAGACGCCGCCGGGCTCAGGGGCTCAGCGCTGCACGAACACGTAATCCGCCTTGTACGGCACCTTCGCGATGGCGCCCGCCTTGCAGTCACCGGCCGGCGCGACCCCGCCCACCGTGTTCAGGCGCAGGATCTCGGCGGTGCCCGCGAGCAGCCCGCGCGGCTTGCCCGTCCGGGTGGCCGCCAGGTCGAGTTCGGGGATGTTCTTGTCGCCGTTCGGCGTCCTGGAGATCAGCTTGCCGGTGACCTGGCTGCCGTCGGGGGCGGTCCAGCGCGGGGTGCCCGAGTTGGGGGCGACGAAGTCGTGCGCGATGCCGCCGCCGAGCCGGGCCCGCACATCGCGCTGCGCGAAGGCGAACGTGCCGGAGCCGTCCTCGGCCTTCTTGCACTCGTAGATCTGCTTGCCCTGGGTCACGGACGCCTGGAAGCTCGCCGCCGCGGCACGGAGGTCGATGCCCGTGGTCACCTTGTGGAGCTGGCCCCGGACCGCGCCGCCGGGGAACTCGGCGGTGTGCAGGTTGGCGTAGAAGCTGTTGGGGTCCGCCTTCAACTGGTCGAGCAGCGCCGCGTCGTCGACCTTGACCGTGCCGGTGACACGGTGGCTCTTGCCCTCGTTCTTGCCCTTGTTCTTGTTCTTGTTCTGGCCCTTGCCCTCGCCCTTTTCCAGCAGCTTGGTGAAGTCGATCTTGACGCCGCCGTTGGTGCCCTTGGCTCCCTGGTGGATGTGCAGGGCGGTCGGCTTGCCCGTGCCGCGCCATTTGACGGTCACCGACACCTTGTCGCCCTTCACCTCGACGAACTCCAGCGCCTGGCCGTCCTTGTCGCCGACCGCGGGGCCGCCCCGCACCGGCACCTCGTTCGCGCCGTTCATGCTCGCCGCGAAGACGGACCCGCTGCCGCCGCTTCCATCGCTTCCCCCGTGCGCGACGGCGGACGGCGCCCCGATCGCCACGCCTCCCGCGGCGGCGACGGCCACACCGGCGGCGAGCATGGCCCGACGGCGGCGCGCGAAAGTGCCGGAGCTACCAGAGATGCCAAGAGTGCCCATGGTCAGAAATCTCCCCGTACCAGAGCCGACGCCCCACTGCGTCAGCTTCCGGGCATAGGTACGGAATGGATCCGATCCTGGACTCAATCCAGGACCCACCGGAAAGTGTGACCTAGGTCACACCCTCCGTGTCCATCGAGGGGCCTCAGCCCGCCCGGTGCACCACCAGATCGCAGAGCTCGACGAGTGACGTCTTCGCGTCGCAGTCCCGCAGCGGCGCGAGCGTGTCCCGGGCCTCCTCCGCGAACCGCACGGTGTCCTTGCGCGCCTGCTCCAGGGCCGGGTGGGCCCGCAGCAGGGCCAGCGCCTCGGCGTGCCGCGCGTCGTCCGTCAGGTCCGAGTCGAGGAGCTCGCTCAGGGCGATGTCGTCGGCCAGCCCGAGCTTCTCCACCCGCTCGCGCAGGCGTAGGACCGGAAGCGTGGGGATGCCTTCACGGAGGTCCGTGCCCGGCGTCTTGCCGGACTCGTGCGAGTCGGACGCGATGTCCAGCACGTCGTCGGCGAGCTGGAAGGCCACGCCGAGCCGCTCCCCGTACTGCGTCAGGACGTCCACGACGGTCTCGTCGGCGCCCGACATCATGGCCCCGAAACGGCACGCCACGGCGACCAGCGAGCCGGTCTTGCCGCCGAGCACGTCGAGGTAGTGGTCGACCGGGTCGCGGCCCTCCGTGGGCCCCGCCGTCTCCAGGATCTGGCCCGTGACCAGGCGTTCGAAGGCCTCCGCCTGGATGCGGACGGCGTCCGGGCCGAGGTCGGCCAGGATGTACGAGGCGCGGGCGAAGAGGAAGTCGCCGGTGAGCACGGCGACGGAGTTGCCCCAGCGCTGGTTGGCGCTGTCGACGCCGCGGCGCACGTCCGCCTCGTCCATCACGTCGTCGTGGTAGAGCGTCGCGAGATGCGTCAGCTCGACGACGACGGCGGAGGGCACGACGCCCGGTGCGTAGGGATCGCCGAACTGCGAGGCGAGCATCACGAGGAGCGGCCTGAACCGCTTGCCGCCCGCGCGCACCAGATGCTGCGCGGCCTCCGTGATGAAGGGGACCCCGCTCTTGGTGGCGTCGAGCAGACCTTCCTCGACGGCCGCCAATCCGGCCTGGACATCGGCTTCGAGAGCCTGGTCCCGCACGCTGAGGCCGAAGGGCCCGACGACGGTCACGAGGGGTTCTCCTGTCTGCTGACGATCACAAGTCGGTCACTCGGTCGATCATCACTCGGTCGATCTTTGCGCGATGACGGGGTCGATGACACGGTTTGTCGATGTGTCGCTGTCATCACTCAAGTCAGCGTATCCGGTCGCCTTTCGATCACAGTGGGCACCCGCCTGTGCAGTGCCGCCCAGGCGACGTGCGATCACCACCGGTATGTTCTTGATCAGCTGATACGACACAGAAGACCGCTTAGCCCCATAGGCAACGGAAGTCCCCAAGCAACGGAACCAACGGGAGCAGAACCTTTGTCCCGCACTGAGGCCGACACCGAACCGCCCGCGGAGCCGCCGACGGAGCCGCCGCCCGAGGACGACCACGCCTTCTTCGGGCAGCCGCGCGGGCTGCTCACCCTGTCGGGCCTCGAGGTCTGGGAGCGGTTCTCGTTCCTGGGCATGCAGGCCATCCTCGTCCTGTACTTCGCCGACTCCGTCGCGAACGACGGCATGGGCATGGAGTCCGGAACCGCCGCCTCGGTGTCGGCGGCGTACGGAACGCTCGTCTACCTCGTGTCGGTGGCGGGCGGCTGGCTCGCCGACCGCATCCTCGGCTCGTACCGCGCGGTCCTGTGGGGCGGCATCCTCATCGCCTGCGGCCACTACTCCATGGCGATCCCGACCGCGACGATGACCTGGGTGGGCCTCGGCCTGATCAGCGCGGGCACGGGCCTCCTGAAGCCGAACGTCGCCTCGATGGTCGGCAAGCTCTACCGCACCGACGACGACCGCCGCGACGCGGGCTTCGCGCTGTACTACATGGGCATCAACATCGGCGCCTTCGCTGGCCCGCTGATCACCGGCTGGCTCGGCGACCACAAGGGCTGGCACTGGGGCTTCTCGGCCGCCGCGATCGGCATGACGTTCGGCCTCATCCAGTACGTCCTGGGCCGCCGTCACCTCGCCGGACGAAAGGCCTCCGCCGAATTCGCGCTCCCCAAGGACGCGATGCGCCGCGCGGTCACGCTCATCGTCGCGGGCGTCGTCGTGGTCGCGGCCCTGGCGGCGCTGCTCGCCTCCGTCGGCTGGCTGACCATGGACCGCTTCGTCGACGTACTCACCGTCGTCTCGGTGATCGCGCCGATCGTCTACTTCGTGGTCATGTTCCGCAGCCCGCGCGTGAGCGGCGAGGAACGCGGGCGCCTGAAGCCGTACGTGGTCCTCTTCCTGGCCTCGGTCGTCTTCAACTTCATCCTCTTCCAGGCCTACTCGACGATGATCCTGCTGGCGTCGACGAACGCCGAGACGTCGATCCTCGGCTTCACCTTCCCCGCCAGCTGGTACGCCTCCGCGCTCGGCGCCTTCGAGGTGGCGCTCGCCCCCGTCGTCGCCGCCGTCTGGGCCCGGATGGGCCACCGCCAGCCGCACGCCTCGAACAAGATCGCCTTCGGCGTGATCCTGGGCGGTCTGTCGTTCATCCTGATGGTCCTGCCGACCTCGGGGCACGGCGACGGCTCGTACAAGATGGCGGTCTGGTGGATCGTCGGGTCGTACCTGCTGCTCGGCCTCGGCGACATCCTCGTGGAGACCTCCGGCATGTCGGCCACGACGAAGCTCGCGCCGCAGGCCTTCGCGAGTCAGACCATGGCCCTCTGGTTCCTCTCGCTCGCCCTCGCCAACGGCATCCAGGCACAGGTCGTGAAGCTCTACGGAGAGGTCTCGAACCCGGCGTACTTCGGCGTGAACGGCGCCATCGCGGTGGCCGCCGGTGTCGCCGTCATCCTGCTCGCGCCATGGCTGCGCCGCACCATGCACCCCGTCCACTGAGGTTCCCGCCATGCAGATTCGCACTTCCTTCCCGTACGAGACCACGCGCGAGGACGTCCGGGTACCCCTCCCGGACGGGACCACGCTCTACGCGCGCGTCTGGCGCCCGGTGACGGACGAACCCGTCCCCGCGCTCCTGGAGTACCTCCCCTACCGTCTGAGCGACTGGACGGCGCCGCGCGACTTCCAGCGCCACCCCTGGTACGCGGGCCACGGCTACGCCTCCGTGCGCGTGGACGTGCGGGGGCACGGCAACTCGGAGGGCTTGCCGGGCGACGAGTACGACGCGGTCGAGCTGGCGGACGGGGTCGCGGTCGTCAACTGGCTCGCCGAGCAGCCCTGGTGCTCCGGCAAGGTCGGCATGTTCGGCATCTCCTGGGGCGGCTTCAACTCCCTCCAGATCGCGGCCCTCGCGCCCGAGCCGCTCAAGGCGGTCGTCACGGTCTGCTCCGCGGACGACCGCTATGACAACGACGTGCACTACATGGGTGGTTCCGTCCTCGCGGTGGACATGCACGCGTGGGCGGCGACGATGCTGGCCTTCGTGTCGCGCCCGCCGGACCCACTGTTCGTCGGCGACCGCTGGCGGGACATGTGGCTCAGCCGCCTCGAAGCGGTCGACCCGTTCATCCACACCTGGCTGGACCACCAGACCCGGGACGCCTACTGGCGGCACGGCAGCGTCTGCGAGGACTACTCGGCGATCGGCGCGGCCGTGCTCGCGGTGGGCGGCTTCCACGACCCCTACCGGGACACGGTCCTGCGCCTGGTCGAGCATCTGCCCGGTGACGTACGGGGGTTGATCGGGCCGTGGTCGCACCAGTACCCGGACCGGGGGCTGCCGCCCGGTCCGGCGATCGGCTTCCTCCAGGAGACCCTGCGCTGGTGGGACCACCACCTGAAGGGCATCGACACGGGGGTGATGGCCGAGCCGAAGCTGCGCTCCTGGATCAGCGACTCCCACCCGCCGGCGACCGTGTACGCCGAGCTGCCGGGCGGCTGGGTCGGTGACCCCTCCTGGCCCTCGCCGAACGTCACACCGACGCCCTACGCCCTCCAGGGCGCGCCCCTGGTGGTGAACTCCCCCCAGCACACGGGCCTGGACGCGGGGCGCTACTTCCCCTTCGGCAACGACGCGGACCTGCCGCCGGACCAGCGGGACGAGGACGCGAAGTCGGCGTGCTTCGAGTTCGAGGTCCCCTCGGCCGTACGCATCCTGGGCCGCCCCAAGGTGACCCTGCGCCTGAAGATGGACGTCCCGTCAGGACAGGCGATCGCGCGGGTCTGCGACGTGGCCCCGGACGGTTCGTCGACCCTGGTCACGCGAGGCGTGCTGAACCTCTCCTCGCGCAACGGCAGGGACAGGGTGGACCCGTGGCCTGTCGGCGGCACGCAGGACGTGACGTTCGAGCTGAACGCGATCGGCCACACCTTCCCGCCCGGCCACCGGATCCGGCTCGCGGTGTCGTCGGCGTACTGGCCGTGGATCTGGCCGCAGGCGGACTCGGCGGGCTTCGTCCTCGATCCGGCGGGCAGCGCGCTCGAACTCCCGGTGCGGGCGGGCGAACTGGACCCGTCGATCACCTTCGCCGCTCCGGAGCAGTCGGAGCCCCTCGGGGTGGTGTACCCGGCGACGCTCGACGAGCTGCGTCCCGAGCGCCTGGTCGTACGCGATGTGGCGAAGGGCGAATGGCGCATGGAGGTGGATCCGCGCTACGGCGGTACGCGGGTCTACCCGGACGGCCTTGAATTCACCGAGGACGCGGTGGAGACGTACACGATCAACGAGTCCGACCCGCTCAGCGCCCGCACCCGCTCCGACTGGACGATCCGCCTGCACCGCCCTGAGCTGGCATGGGACGTGTCGATCACGTCCCGTTCCGAGATCACCTGCGACGCGGCGGACTTCATCACGTCGAACGAGGTGGTGTGCAGGGACGGGGACGAGGTGGTGTTCCACCGGACGTGGGAGAAGCGCATCCCGCGCACGGCGGGCTGACGCGCCCTGGACGCGCCCTACCCCCGCGCCGACAGCAACCGCTCGAGGACGACGGCCACGCCGTCGTCCTCATTGGACGAAGTCACTTCATCTGCCGCGGACTTGAGGTCGGGGTGGGCGTTGGCCATGGCGACGCCGCGGGCCGCCCAGACGAACATCGGCACGTCGTTGGGCATGTCCCCGAAGGCGATGGTGTCCGCGGAGGTCATCCCGAGCCGCTCGGCGGCGAGCGCGAGCCCGGTCGCCTTGGTCACTCCGCGGGGCTGGAGCTCGACGGTGCCGGGCCCGGACATGGTGACGGTGGCGAGGGGCCCTACGGCATCGCGCGCCACGGCGGCCAACTCGTCGTCGTTCAGCAGGGGGTGGCGCAGGAGCACCTTGCTGATGGGCTCGGCCCAGAGCGCGTCACGCTTCTGGACCCGTACGGCGGGCAGGGTGGGGTGCGGCATCAGATAGCCGGGCTCGATGAGGGTGAGCCCGTCCACGCCGTCCTGGTCCACGGCGGCGTAGACCTGCCCCACCTCGGCCTCGATCTTCCCCAGCGCGGCCTCGGCCAGCTCGCGGTCGAGCGTCACGGACCAGACCATGCGGTCGGCGCCGGCGTCGTACAGCTGCGCCCCCTGTCCGCAGACGGCAAGACCGCCGCCCCCCAGATCGTCGAGGAGCGGCTTCACGCGCGGCGCGGGCCGCCCGGTCACCACCAGGTGACGCGCCCCCGCCGCGGCCGTCGCCGCCAGCACGGCCAACGACCGGTCGGAGACGGTGTCGTCGCCGCGCAGCAGCGTCCCGTCCAGGTCAGTGGCGATGAGTGAATATGCGAGGGCTGCAGCCATGATCGAGAGAATACGGACCCCCGGCGATGCTGAAAGCAACGTGACAGGAGCTGTGACGCGCGCAGTGCGCTGGCGCACAACCGGCGCCCGCAGGATTCACCGGGACGTGTCGCCGGGAACCGGCCCGAAGGTAGTACTTCCCGCTCTCGGAGCGCGGTTGATTGTCGGAGCGCGGTACTCGGGACACGTCCCGGTTGCTTTCGAGCGTGGGCCCGCCCTCAGGCGTACGCCCGCGCCAGATGTCCCACCAGCCGAGGTGAGGCGAACTCCGTGCCGCATACGAACCGCATCACCGGGCCGTACGACGCCGCCGCCGGAAGGCCCGTGAAGTACAGACCCGGGAGCGACGAGGCATAGCCCGCGCCCAGCTTCGGTGTGCCTCGGCTCGTGGCTAGGCCCGCGCGGAGTGCGGGGCCCAGGAAGTCCATCGCGGCGACGTCGACCCGGTAGCCCGTCGCCGCTATGACGTGGTCGGCGGTGAGTTCGTGGACCCGGCCGCCCAAGGCCTCCACCTTCAAAACGGGCCTGCCGCCTCGGACGTCCGCCGACGCCACGCGGCGCACCTCGTGTGTCTCGACCTTGCCCTCGAAGCGCTCGCGCAGCCACCACGCGCCCAGCGGGCCCAGAATCCGGCGGACCAGGAAGTGGCGGGCCTGCGGGGGCAGATAGCGGTAGGGGTGGGGGTAGTAGCTGATCGCGTAGAGCGACCAGGCGCGGCCGAACGGCGACTCGGGGCGCAGCTTCGGCTGCTCCCACGGCGGCGCTCCGAAGGCCACCGATCCCTTGCCGCGCGCCACCACCCGTACGGTCGCTCCCGCTTCGGCGGCGAGCGCGGCCGTCTCCAGGGCCGACTGCCCCGCGCCGACCACGATCAGCTCCCGCCCCGCGAACCGCGAGAGGTCGTTGTGCTGCGAACTGTGGGAGACGGGCCCCGAGGGGGTCGGCCCGTCCGGCGCGGCCGCGGCGAGCGCGGGCGGCAGCTGCGCCAGGCCCGCGAGGCCGGTCGCCACGACGACCGCGCGGGCGGTGAACTGCTCGCCGGAGTCCAGCTTCAGGTCGAAGCCCGCCGCGCCCTTGCCCGCCGGGCCCTTGCGGTCGACCGACACCACCCGCACCTGCTCCAGGTCGGGCACGAGCTTCTCCTTGAACCACTCCCCGTAGTCGATGAAGGTCTCGACCGGGATGATGTCCTCGTCGGTGACCAGGCGTCTTATCCCGGCCGCCGCGCAGTAGTCGACGAGGTCGTGGCCGCGCTGCGGCGCGTCGATGTTCGAGGCCACCGGGGTCGATTTCAGGAGCATCCCCGCGGGCATGTGCGCGCGCCAGCTCACCATCGGGTCGCCGAACACGCGCACCGGGATGCCTCGGGCCCGCAGATGGGCCGCGGTGGAGAGGCCGAACGGCCCTGCCCCGATGACTGCTACTGGATGGATCACGAAGTCCCTCCCCAGGACGTCACTGAATGCGTGTGCCTACTTCGTGTGCGTGCTGTGCCTGCTGTGCGTGGTGGCGGGTCAACGGGTGCTGCTGCCGCGCTTGTTGGTCCGCCAGAGCTGATACAGATGCTTCGCTCCCGGTCGTACGAACCGGGCGAGCATGGTGAAGAACGGCTTCAGGTCGTCCGACGCGAGCCACGCCAGCTCCGTGCCGCTCGCGTGCGGGGGCGCGTGCGGCGTGGTGTACCCGCTGCGGCGGTAGGCGAGGAGGGCGGGCAGGTCGATGTTCTCCACGACGTACCGATGGCCGGCGCGCTGCTCCCCCTTGGGAACCGGGCGCCCTGTCAGATGCAGGTGCATCGCGCGGACGACGTCGATCCCGGACTCGCTCTCGAAGAGCCGGAACTGCGCGCCCATGCGGGGGTTGAAATCGAGCAGTTTGTACTGGCCGTCGCGCCGGTCGAAGCGCAGGTCCAGGTCGATGACGCCGGTGAAGCCGATCTGCTTGATGAAACGTGCGGCGAGGTCCGCGAGTTCCGGATTGTCGACGACGTACGCATTCGCCGTCATCCCCGCGTGGGGCGGCCAGGAGCGCACCTTGACGCCGGTGAACAACGCGCGCGGCGCCGAGTCCTCGTCGAAGTACGCGTGCACGATCCAGTCCTCGGCCTGCTCCCTCGGCAGGTACTCCTGCAGTATCACTCCGGGCCGCTCGCCCCAGTCGCGGGCGAGGTCGAGCAGGCCCTCCGGGGTCTCTACGCGCGTCGTTCCGTTCACCGCCGGGCGGGAGCGGCGGGTGAACGCTTCGCGGTTCTTGGCGACCACCGGGAAGACCGCGGTGGCGGCGAACTCCTTTATCTCTCCGTAGCTCTCGGGGAAGGACGCGGCGGGCGAGGCGATGCCGTGCTCCACGCACAGCTCGTGCAGGCCCTGCTTGCTGGCGAGGCGGCGGGGCAACTCCCGCCCCACGCGCGGGAAGAGGAACCCCGCGCCGCTCAGGGCGTCCTGGTGCTCGGCGATCAGGACGGCCGCTTCCTCGTCGGTCGGGATCAGGACCGTGGGTCTGCCGATCCGGCGCGCTATGCGCAGCATCCCCTCGACGAGCCGCTCCGGCTCCTCCGCCCCGGTGGTGGGCCAGGGGAAGGCGCGGGTGAGATGGCGGGAGGCGGCGGCCGGCGTGTAACGGTCCTCCGTGATCGCGTACATGGGCACCCCGAGTCGCCCGAGGCTGCGGATCGCGCCCACGCCGCCGTGATGCAGCGGATAGTTGCCGAACTTCACGATCAGGCCGGGCACCTCACGGTCCACCGCGAAGGGCACGCTGTCGTTCCTCATGGCCACGGGTCCCCCCACGTGTCCCTCCGTATGACCCGGACCCACCCCGTCCGCGTCCCCCCAAGGAAGCTAAGCCGGAACTGACCACTCCAGCAAGGTTTATCCGGACATTGCGAACTCTTTAGACACTGCCCCAATCAGGGGTTCCCACGTAACGTGTGGCACACCCATATGGAAAGCGAGGCAGGTACGCATGTCCGAGCACACCCCGCTCGACCCGGCCGGAAGCAACCCTTCCGCCCGCTCCGCAGCCGACCCCTTCGCTCTGGCGGAAGGCCATCCCTTCGGGCCGCACAATCTTCCGTACGGCGTGTTCTCCCTGGCCGGGGGCCATGAGGACGCAGCCGGGGCCCCGGAGCGTCGCGTCGGCGTGCGGCTCGGCGATCACGTCCTGGACGCGGGCGCCGCTGCCGCCGCGCTCGGCTCGCCCTATGTCTCGCTGCTCGCACGGCCCACGCTCAACCCGCTGCTCGCCGCGGGCCGCACGGCCTGGTCCGACGTGCGCCGCGCGCTCACCGCGTGGGTGACGATCCCGGCGCACCGCGAGGTCGTGCGCCCCCTGCTGCACCCGCTTTCGGAGGTCACGCTGCACCTCCCCTTCGAGGTCGCGGACTATGTGGACTTCTACGCCTCCGAGCACCACGCGACCCACCTGGGGCAGATCTTCCGCCCGGACGCACCGTCCCCGCTGACCCCCAACTGGAAGCACCTCCCCATCGGTTACCACGGCCGGTCAGGCACCGTTGTGGTCTCCGGGACCGAGGTGGTACGTCCGTCGGGACAGCGCAAGGCCCCCTCGGAAACGGCGCCGGTCTTCGGCCCCTCCGTCCGCCTCGACATCGAGGCCGAGGTCGGCTTCGTGGTGGGTACGCCGTCGGAGCTGGGCACCCCGGTGCCGCTCGCGGACTTCAGGGAGCACGTCTTCGGGCTCAGCCTCCTCAACGACTGGTCGGCACGGGACATCCAGGCCTGGGAGTACGTCCCGCTCGGACCGTTCCTCGGAAAGTCCTTCTGCACCTCCGTCTCCGCGTGGATCACCCCCCTGGAGGCCCTGGACGCGGCGCGGATCACGCCTCCCGCGCGCACGCATGAACTCCTGCCCTACCTGGACGACTCGGCGGAGTCCGTCGCGGACGAGCCCGCCGGCTACGACCTGCGCATCACCGTGACCCTGAACGGCCACGTCATCTCCGAGCCCCCCTTCTCGTCCGTCTACTGGACGGCCGCCCAGCAGCTGGCCCACATGACGGCGAACGGCGCGTCCCTGCGCACGGGTGACCTGTACGGCTCGGGCACGGTGAGCGGTCCCTCCGAGGGCCAGTACGGCTCCCTGATCGAGATCACCTGGAACGGCCGCGACCCGCTTGTCCTCCCGGACGGGAAGCGGACGTTCCTCGAGGACGGGGACGAGGTGACCCTCTCGGCGTGGGCCCCCGGCCCGGACGGGACGCGGGTCGGCCTCGGCGAGGTTTCTGGCAGGGTCGCCTCGGGCCGCTGAGGTTGCTGGCCGGGGGCCTGGGGTGGGGTCACCCCCGGCCCCCCTGCCCTCGGGAGCGGCCCCTCCGCAGGGCGGGCGCCTTCTGTCGGCTGCGGCGCCGTCGTGGCTGGTCGCGCCGTTCCCCGCGCCCCTGGGAGGCCATGCTGGTCGCGCCGCGATGGAAGTCGGCCGGGGTGGGCCACCTGCCCACTCGGCTGCCGCGCCGTCGTGGCTGGTCGCGCCGTTCCCCGCGCCCCTGGGAGGCCATGCTGGTCGCGCCGCGCTGAAAGGCAGCCGGGGTGGGCCACCTGCCCACTCGGCTGCGGCGCCGTCCTGGCCGGTCGCGCCGTTCCTCGCGCCCCTGGGAGGCCGTACTGGTCGCGCCGCGATGGAAGTCGGCCGGGGTGGGCCACCTGCCCGCTCGGCTGCCGCGCCGTCGTGGCTGGTCGCGCCGTTCCCCGCGCCCCTGGGAGGCCGTGCTGGAAGTCGGCCGGGAGTCTTCCTCGCGTCCCTGCGGGGCGTCGCCTCGGGTGCTCAGAAGTCGTCCGGGGGCTCCGGCCACTCCTCCTCCGGAGCTTCCTGGGAGGCCTCCTCAGGGTGAGTGGGGCCGCCGTCCAGGCCCGCGAGGACCTCAAGTACGCCCTCCCCGTACGTCGCCAGCTTCTTTTCGCCCAGGCCGCCGACGCCGCCCAGCTCCGCCAGGGACGAAGGACGCAGCGTGGCGATCTCCCGCAGGGTGGCGTCGTGGAAGATCACGTACGCCGGCAGGCCCAGCTCCTTGGCCTGCGCGCCGCGCCACGCCCGCAGCGCCTCGAACACCGGCACCGCTTCCTGCGGCAGCTCGGCGACCGCCGCCGCGGACTTCGCCTTCCGCTCCCCCTTCGAAGCCTTCGCCACGGCGGCCCGCTTCGGCTCCTTGCGCAACCGCACCTCCCGCTCCCGGCCGAGGACCAAGCCGCTCTCCTCGGTCAGGACCAGCGTGCCGTACTCCCCCTCGACCGCGAGCAGCCCCTGTGCCAGCAACTGCCGCACCACGCCTCGCCATTCGGCCTCCGCGAGCTCCTCGCCGATGCCGAAGACCGAGAGCTGGTCGTGGTCGAACTGGATGATCTTCGCGGTCTTCTTGCCGAGCAGGATGTCGATGATCTGGCCCGCGCCGAACTTCTGCCCGCGCTCGCGCTGGAGGCGCACGATCGTGGAGAGCACCTTCTGGGCCGGGACCGTGCCGTCCCAGGTCTCCGGCGGGGCGAGGCAGGTGTCGCAGTTGCCGCAGGTCTCCCGGGCCGCGTCCTGGCCGAAGTACGTGAGGAGCTGGGCCCTGCGGCACTGGGCCGTCTCGCACAGCGCCAGCATCGAGTCCAGGTGCGAGGCCGCCCGGCGGCGGAACGCCTCGTCCCCCTCGCTGCCCTGGATCATCTTCCGCTGCTGGACCACGTCCTGAAGGCCGTACGCCATCCAGGCCGTGGAGGGCGCTCCGTCGCGGCCCGCGCGGCCCGTCTCCTGGTAATACCCCTCGACCGACTTCGGCAGGTCGAGGTGGGCGACGAAGCGGACGTCCGGCTTGTCGATGCCCATGCCGAAGGCGATCGTGGCGCAGACGACCAGGCCCTCCTCCCGCAGGAAGCGGGACTGGTGGGCGGCGCGCATCCTGCCGTCCAGGCCCGCGTGGTACGGCACGGCCTCGATGCCGTTCTTGCAGAGGAACTCGGCGGTCTTCTCGACCGAGTTGCGCGAGAGGCAGTAGACGATGCCCGCGTCGCCCGCGTGCTCCTCCTTGAGGAAGGACAGGAGCTGCTTCTTCGGCTCGGCCTTCGGCACGATGCGGTACTGGATGTTGGGGCGGTCGAAGCTCGCCACGAAGTGCTTCGCGTCCGGCATGCCGAGCCGCTCGGTGATCTCCCGGTGCGTGGCGTGCGTCGCCGTGGCCGTCAGGGCGATGCGCGGCACGTCGGGCCAGCGCTCGCCGAGCAGGGAGAGCGCCAGATAGTCCGGGCGGAAGTCGTGGCCCCACTGCGCCACGCAGTGCGCCTCGTCGATCGCGAAGACGGAGATCTTGGCGCGGGAGAGCAGATCGAGCGTCCCCTGCAGGCGCAGCCGCTCCGGCGCCAGATAGAGCACGTCGAGCTCGCCCGCGAGGAACTCGGCCTCCATCACGCGCCGCTCGTCGAAGTCCTGCGTGGAGTTGATGAACCCGGCCCGCACGCCGAGCGCCCGCAGCGCGTCCACCTGGTCCTGCATGAGCGCGATGAGCGGGGAGACGACCACCCCCGTGCCGGGCCTGACCAGGGCGGGGATCTGGTAGCAGAGCGACTTGCCGCCACCGGTGGGCATCAGGACGACGGAGTCACCGCCCGCGACCACATGCTCGATGATCGCTTCCTGCTCGCCGCGGAACGCGTCGTACCCGAAGACGCGGTGCAGCGTCCGCAGTGCGTCACTCTCCGCCACCGCGCTCGGTACGGTCACCTCGCTCATGCCATCCATCCCGTCCATCGCCCTGCCCCCGTACGTCGCGCTTCGACCACTGCCTCCACGATAGGGCTCCGCACCGACACCCCTCGCAGTTATCCACAGGACGCCGCCCGGCACCCCTGTCGGACGGGGTGC